>CAZXDD010000532.1:0-589 GCA_964639415.1 uncultured Armatimonadia bacterium | reverse complement strand
CCCCACCGGCCGGCTGGGGTGCGTCGGATGACGGCCTCTTCAAAACCGGGTATGTCGCGTTTGCCGTCGGCCGAGAGGTCGGTGTTGATGAAGCCCGGCAGGATGGAGTTCACCTGGATGTTGTATGGCGCCCACGCCACCGCCAGGCTTTTTGTCAACTGCACGATACCGCCCTTGCTGGCCCCGTACGCCGGGAGGGCTTCTGACCCGAAAAGGGTGTACATCGAGCCGATGCTGATGATCTTTCCGCCTCCTGCCTCTTTCATGAAGGGGAAGACTGCCTGCGCCCCCATGAAGAAGCTACGGAGGTTGGTCTGGATATTGCGGTCCCATTCCTCAAGAGACATCTCTTCGGGCGATCGGTGAATGGCCATGCCGGCATTGCTGACGAAGATATCCGGTCCGCCAAAGGCTTCATGAGTCCGTGCCACCATGCTCTTGACTTCGGTCTCGCGGCAGACATCCACCTGGAGGCCAAGGCAACGGACGCCGAAAGCACTCGCTATCTCCTCCACGGCTCGGGCGGTCTTGGACTCGTTCCGGGCGGCGATGACCACGTCGGCGTCGGCGGAGGCCAGCCCTCGGGCGA
>CAZXDD010000531.1:0-5846 GCA_964639415.1 uncultured Armatimonadia bacterium | reverse complement strand
CCCGGGGGCAGGGGGAAGAGGTAGGTGGCCTCCAGCTCGCTGCGGGTCTCATTGACGAAGACCTGATCCACCTCGGTGGTGGCGACCTGGTCTTTGATCTGCGACTTCACGTGGTGGTACTTGATGGTGAAGTGGGGGATTTCGGGCCTCAGCGGAGGGACCAGTATCCCATCGGCGAGGGCGGCCTGCCCTCCGATGAGCAGTGCCAGTGCGAAAGCCATGTAGCCGGCGCGCATGGGGGTCATCGCCCAGCCTCCCGAGTTCTTTTGTGCCAGATTCGGGAGCCTTGACGCAGGCGGGCGGCGGATTGTTCCGCCGTCCCCGCCAACCACCACGGCCGTCCTCCGTAGTCCCCCCCCGCGCCACGGCCGTTGCCGTTCCCGCGCCACGCGCCACGAACCACGCGCCACTGGGCAGGTCTCCCCTCCGCCGGCGGCGAAGCTTCGTTCCACCGCGGCCCGGACGGAACGCGTGCCCGGTTCCCGCACCCCACCTGCCAGACCGCACAGCCACACCCATCCACAAAGGAGGAGTACCGTGCAGTCATTCCTCGCCCCATCCCTGCTCATCATCGCCGTCGTCGGCACAGCCGGTGCCGCGCCCCTTGCGCTCACCCGCGACGGCGAGACAGACTTCGTCATCGCCGTGGGCGCCGACGCCATCGCCCCGGAGACCACCGGCGCAAATGAGCTCAAAGACCACCTCGAGGCCGTCACCGGCGCCACCTTCGAGATCCGCGACGAAGCCCTGCTCGACGAGGCCGCCCCGCAGATCGTGGTCGGCCCCACCGCCCGCTTCAAGGCCGCCTTCCCCGACATCGATCTGGAGGCGCTCGGCCACGACGGCATCGTGATGAAGACCGCTGGAAACAGGCTCTACCTCGCCGGCGGTCGGCCCCGCGGCACGCTCTACGCCGTCTACACCTTCCTCGAGGATCAGGTCGGCTGCCGCTGGTGGACGGCCTCCGACTCCTACATGCCCGACGAGCCCAACCTGCAGGTCGAGGACCTCGACACCGTCTATGTCCCCAGTCTCCAGTACCGCGAGGCCTTCTACCGGGGCGCCTTCTCTACACCCTTCGCCGCCCGCATGAAGTGCAACGGCCATTTCGCCCGCATCCCCGCCGAGTACGGTGGCCACTACAACATCCTCGGCTGGTGCCACACCTTCGAGCAGTTGCTCCCGCCCGACGAGTACTTCGAGCAGCACCCCGAGTGGTACAGCCTCATCGACGGCAAGCGCGTCCACCAGGGGGCACAGCTCTGTCTGACCAATGACGAGATGCGCGAAGAGCTCACCCGCCGGGCCCTCGAGTGGGTCCGCAGGGACCCCACCGCGGGGATCATCTCCATCTCACAAAACGACTGCTGGGGCCCCTGTCAGTGCGACGACTGCCAGGCCGTCGTCCGCGAGGAGGGCGCCGAGTCCGGGCCGCTGGTGCGCTTCGTCAATCAGGTGGCCGAGGATATCAACAAGGAGTTCCCCGGCACGCTGATCGAGACCCTCGCGTATGTCTACTCCCGTCAGGCGCCCAGGCTCGCCAGGCCCAGCAACAACGTGGTCATCCGCCTGTGCTCCATCGAGTGCTCCTTCGTTCAGCCCCTCACCGGGCCGCAGAATGAGAAGTTCCGCACCGACATCGAGCAGTGGAGCGCCATCGCCCCGCAGCTCTACATCTGGAACTATGTCACCAACTTCCGCAACTACATCCTGCCCCACCCCAATATGCGCGCATTGGCCCCGGACATCCGCTTCTTCGTGGACCACAATACCATCGGCCTGTTCGAGCAGGGCGATGCCGGAAGCTCCTGTGGCGACTTCGTCGAGCTGCGTACCTGGCTGCTGTCTCGCCTCATGTGGGACCCGTCCCTGGACGAGACGGCGCTCATCACCGAGTTCCTCCAGGGTTACTACGGCCCGGCGGCCGAGCCCCTGCAGCAGTACCTCGACGTGATCCACGACGCCGCCGAGGCCTCCGGCGCCTATCTGGGCTGCTACCTGGCCGACACCAGCGCCTGGCTCGGCCTGGATGACCTCAACAGGGCCACGGAGCTGTTCGCACAGGCTACCGAGGCCGTCAAGAACGACGCGGTGATCGCGCCCCGCGTGCGCCGGGCAAGGTTGCCCCTGGACCACGCGTGGCTGCTTTGCTACTCCTCCATGAAGCGCCAGGCCCGGGCCGAGGGCAAGCCCTTCCTGGGCCCCGAGGACCCGCAGGCCGCCGCCGAGGACTACATCGCCACCTGCCGGTCCTTCGATGTCGGTCAGTACCGCGAGGGGGCACCCTTCGAGGGCTATGTCACCAGTCTCCAGGGCCGCTTCCGCGATCCGGGCCCCGCGCCCGAGCGCTGCAAAGACCTCCCGGAGACCGACTGGATCCTCGTGGAGGACCACGAGTTCTCCCTGGCCAATGCCGGCGTCTGGGTGAGCATCGTGGAGGATGCCGAGGCCGCCAACGGCTATGCCGCCCGCATGACCACCGACCACACCCAGTGGGCCACCCAGTACCCGGTCTCCGCGGATATCGAGAGTCTCGGCCCCTGCCGCCTGTTTGCCTCGATCCGCTGCGATCTCAAGGCCCAGACCGGCAATGCCTTCGACATCGGCATCTATGACAACAACACCAAGACCGGGGTGATGCAAAGGACGGTACCCATCGCCGAGGTGGCCGACGGACAGTACCGGGAGATCGACCTGGGGGTCCACGAGCTCAAGCGTGGCATGTACTTCTGGGCGGCGCCGGTGAACAACCCGGCAGAGGTGGAGGGCGTGTACGTCGACCGCATCTACTGCGTGAAGGAGCCGCAGTAGGTCGTCCGCCGTCGCCCTTGCCGTTCCTGGGACCGCGGGCGTCTCGCCCGCACGCCGTCGCCGTCCGCCGTACAGCCCCAAACACCACACAGCCCCCGGGGATCATCCTCGGGGGCTGTGCCATTGTCCCGATCTGCCCAAGGCTATTGCCTCTGCCCCTGGTTCCCCCAGCCCTGCCCCTGCTGTCCCCAGCCGCCCTGGCCCTGTTGGCTCTGGTTGCCCCAGGCCTCCGCCGCCTGCCCGCTGGGCACCCACTCCACCGCCTGCAGCTCCTTGGTCTCATCCACATTCCCCCACACCCGCCGCCACATCACCTTGACGGGATTGTCCGTCCGCGGCAGCCTGACGATCTCGTAGGCCCTGGAGAAGCCGGCGCTCAGCGGCCATTCCCCGCCCGAGACCTCCTTGACCCGCACCTCCATGACCGCCTCGCCCGGGACGTACTTGAGCACCCACACCTCCAGCGTCCCCGGTCCCTCGGAGCTCACCGAGGCCGAGGCCACCAGGAGCATCTCCTTGTCGAAGTTCACCACCGGCGGGTCTTCTCCCTGGCCCCAGAACCTCGCCCATCCGTCCTGGCTCTTGACCAGCACCGCCTGCGGCGGCTTGGTGTTCTTGTTTTGCAGGCACAGCGGGTGCTGCTGCGAGAGGTCCTTGGCCTCCACGTGGACCACCACCGCCGGCTGCCGGGCCACGTTCGAGCAGCCACACAGCCCGGACACCAGGGCCCCGGCCAGACAGGCTCCGCCCATTGCACGCAGCGTCCACGCCGCTCGCCTGCAGCTCATCTGTCCCTGACCTCCGCTCCCAGTGTGGTGGCAAGATGCTCGGCGATCCTTGCCATCGCGCCATCGAGTTGCTCGTCGGTGAGGGTCCGGTCCGGCGCCCGGAAGGTCAGCCGGAAGGCCACCGAGCGGTTACCCTCCCCCAGACGCTCTGGGTCCCTGAACAGGTCGAACGCCTCCACCTCGCGCAGCGTCTCGCCGCCGGAGCGCCGGATCGCCTCGGCAAGCACCGCGGTGCTGTGGGCGTCATCGTCGGCCACCACCAGCGCGATGTCCCGCAGCGCCGCCGGATACCGGGGCAGCGGGTCGTACGCGCTGTATTCCAGCCGCGAGGACAAGAGCCGCTCGAGGTCCAGCTCGAACACGTACGTCTTCGCCGGAAGGTCATACGCGTCCTGCACCGCCGGAGAGACCTCACCCAGCACTCCGGCCACCTCACCGCCCACCAGCAGATGGGCGCAGCGTCCCGGGTGGAATGTGGAGGCCTGGGCCCGCGAGAACGCCACATCCTGCACGTGCAGCCCCCGGCAGAGCTGCTCCACGATGCCCTTGACCCAGAAGAAGTCCACCATGCCCCCGGCTTCCGTCACGTTCCACGGCGAGGTGAGCGGCTGCCCCATCAGAGCCCCGGCGATGCGCAGCGGCTCAGCGGGCAACTCGTTCTTGCCGGTGGGCACGAACACGCGATCCACTTCCCCCAGCGCGATGTCCAGCACCCGCTGGCGCACATTGTTCTCGCAGGCCTGCAGTAGCCCGGGGATCAGCGTGGTGCGCAGGCTCGCCTTATCCGGGGAGACGGGAAGCTGCAGCTCCAGCGCCTGCCGCTCCGGGGCCTCGGGGGCGTACCCGCTGCGGTCCAGATCCGCCTGACCCATGAAGGAGAAGCTGATGGTCTCATTGAGCCCACAGAGGCGCAGAAGCTGCCGGGCCCGCCGCTGGGCCCGCTGCCGGGAGGTCAGGAGCCCGCTCTGAGTGAGCTTGCCCGGCACGGTAAGCGGGATGTTATTGTACCCGTTGACGATGGCCACTTCCTCCACCAGGTCGATCTCGCGCTCGATATCCGGCCGCACCGTGGGCACGGTCACCTGCAGCACCTCGCCCCCCGAGACCTCCATCCCCAGCCGCCGGAGGCACTCAGCCATCTGCTCTGCCGACAGGTCGGTGCCCAGCACCGCATTGCAGCGCTCCGGGCGCAGCGCGATCGTCCGGGGCGAGAAGTCAGCCTCGCGCACATCCATCGCCGCCGGGTCCGGCGTCCCTCCGGCCGTCTCGAGGATCAACTGCGTCGCCCGGGCGATGGCCAGGATCGTCACATTCGGGTCCACATGGCGCTCGAAGCGGTACGAGGCCTGGGAGCTCACGCCGTGGCGCTGCGAGGTCCGCCGGATGCTCACCGGGTCAAAGTGCGCCGACTCCAAAAGCACGCTCTTGCACCGCTCGCCCACCTCGGTCTCCAGGCCCCCCATCACTCCGGCGATGCCGATGGGGCCCATCTCGTCGCAGATCATCAGGTCGCGGTCGCAAAGCTCCGGGGTGCTCTCATCGATGAGCTTGAGCCTCTCGCCCGCGGCGGCGCGGCGCACGATGATGTGGTCCCGGGCCACCAGCCTCAGGTCGAAGGCGTGCATCGGCTGGCCCAGCTCCCAGCAGACGTAGTTGGTCACATCCACCACATTGCTGATCGGCCGGATGCCCGCGGCCTCGAGGCGATAGCGCATCCAGTCCTCAGAGGGCCCCACCGTCAGCTCCCGGATGGCCTGCCCCACATATCGCGGGCAGCCCGCGAGGTCCTGCACCTCGATCTTGACCCCCTGCGCCTCCACAACGGGCGCACCCACGAGCGGCGCCTCAATCTCCGGCCGGCTCACCGGAGGCATGGCAAACTCGCAGCCCAGCAGCGCCGCCGCATGTCTCGCCACGCCGACCATCGACAGCAGGTCACCGCGGTTGGAGGTCACGGAGGTGTCCAGCACCTTGTCCGTGGCCTGCCCGTCTTCGGAGGTCCAGTCGATGACCTCCTCCACTTCCAGCCCGCCCATGGTGAGGATGTGAGCGAGCTCCTCGGCGGGTACATCGGTCTTCACATAGTCCATTAGCCATGTATAGGGTACTCGCATGGGTGATTAGCCCCTTCGTTTGCCGTTAGTGGGCGGGTCCCGCTCGGCGCGACCTGCCGCCGCCCGCCGTTGTCGTCTCACCTCTCCCCTCGGGCTGGCGGTTACTCACACATAAGACCGTGGGTGTCAGGGG
>CAZXDD010000530.1:0-5858 GCA_964639415.1 uncultured Armatimonadia bacterium | reverse complement strand
CACCACCCAATCCTACACTCTTTCCCTACACGACGCTCTTCCGATCTGGCCTGCGGATCGGTGAGCAGCGTGGGGTTGGCCGAGAGCAGCAGGGGGCCGCCGCGGAAGCACACCAGGGGACAGGGCTCGCGCGTGCGGCCCGAGATATCGGCCTGCTGCAGCTCCCAGCCGCCCGCCCCGCGGCGGAAGAACAGCCAACGGACGTTATTGAGGGGTCTGGCATCCGCCAGCGTCTCCAGACCGGAGGCGAAGACGTCCGCGCCGATGCGGGCGATGCAAGAGCAGCCGTGGCACCACATGGGATCGGCGCCGTTCTCGGCCGGAACGTACTGGTAGACCGGCTCCTCGACCTCGACCAGCGGCTGAAGCGGCGGCATGCCTGTCACCTCGCTGTGGGCCGCCGGAATGGCCGCCACCCCCAGGACGATCGCCAGAAGGTAGGTCATGGGAGCACTCCTTCGATGTCCGTGAAGGGCCCGGGCCGCCTGGGGTAGGCCCGCGGTGCGAGGCGGAGACCCGTTGGCGCGGGCGGCATGTCGGTGATTGGGTTCCGCAATCGCGGTCGTGCCTACCGTGCGGGCCAGGAGACCCACGGGCACGATGACCGGCCTCGAAGGTAGCATTCATTGCGCAGCGGGCGCGATCCTCCCCCCATCGTCCTCAGGCAGGTATCCCAGAGCGTGTCGGAGAACAGTTGGCTGCTTTGCCACCACTTCGCGTGGGACGGTGCGTCATGCCTTTGGAAGTCTCCGCTAGCGTCCCGTATGGAAATGTAGCCGATGTGCAGATTGCCAAGAGGCCCGGCGAGTACGAGGTGTCCTTCGCCGCCCACCCCCACGGTGGCCCCGAGTGCCTGTGGTTCTGCTTCCGCATCCGCCGAGCGGGCGTGCGCGACCCCGAGCGCTCGCGGCTGCGCCTGGTGCTCAAGTACTCCGAGAACATGCTGGGCGGCAATAACCCGGCGACCCTGCGTCCCGTCGCCCGGGGTCTCAACGGGCGGTGGGAGAGGCTCGCCCCGGGAAGCGCCGAGCCCCTGCCGGACGGCCGCAGGAACGTGGTCTGGAACCTCGAGGCCCCCGATCCGATCCTGGACATCGCCTTTTGCTACCCTTACGGCCCGCCGGAGCTGGCCGCACTCCTGGAGGACTGCGGCGGCTACTGGCACAGCGACACCATCGGCGTGAGCCCCAACGGCAGGCCGATCGTGCGGCTATCCAACCGCTACGGCGAACCGGAGAGCACAGAGCCCGGACTGTACCTGGTCTCCCGCCAGCACTCGGCGGAGACCACCGGCTCGTGGGTGCTGGACGGGCTCCTGCGGGAGTTGGCGGCCCACGGCGATGCCGCGCCGCTGGTGTGGGTCATCCCCTTCGCCAATATGGACGGCGTCATGCAGGGCGACTACGGGAAGGATAACTTCCCGTATGACCTGAACCGCGCCTGGGGCCCTGTGCCGATGCGCCACGAGTCACTGCTCATCCAGCGGGACATGCAGCGATGGGCCCGACGCTGCAGCCCGCTCCTGGCCGCGGACTTCCACTCCCCCGGCGGCTGCGAGAGCGACGGGATCTACTGCTTCCTCGTCCACCCCAAGCACTGCCCCGAGCAGTATGACCAGACGCTGAAGTGGACCGGCGCCGTGCGATCCGCCATGGCCGATGAGTACGCCTCCGACAACTTCGAGCGCACCGCCGACTATGCCAGCCGCTGGGAGACCCCGAACTTCACCCGCGGCGCCGCGGACACCTTCCAGATCGCCGCCTTCAGCATGGAGACCCCCTACGGCCAGTCCCGGGATCTTGTCCTCACCACCGAGCACTACCGCGAGGCCGGGGCCCAGACGGCGAGAGGCTTCCTGGCGGCGGGGTAACGGCGGCGTAACGGCGGGGTAACGGCGGGGTAACGGCGGGGTAACGGCGGGAGGACGGAAGGACGGCGCTACATGCGCAGGCCCCCATCCACCGAGATCACCTGACCGGTGACGTAGGAGGCCTCCTCGGAGCACAGGAAGGCAACCACCCCGGCCACCTCCTCGGGCCTGCCGAAGCGCTGCAGGGGCGTCATCTGCAAGATGGCCTGCCTGCGGGCCTCCTCCATATCGGCGGTGAGATCGGTCTCGATGATCCCCGGAGCGACGGCATTGACCAGGATGCCCTGTGCCGCCACCTCACGCGCAAGGGCCTTGGTAAACCCAATCAGCCCGGCCTTGGCCGCCGCATAGTTGGTCCTCCTGAGATCACCCATCAGACCGGCGGCCGAGGAAATGTTCACCACCCGCCCCCACCTGCCGCGGATCATGTGCTTGACCGCGCGCTTGGTGAGCATGAACGCCCCGCGCAGGGAGACGTCCATCACCTCATCCCAGGCCTCGTCTTTCATGAAGGTGAGATACTGGTCGCGCACCATGCCGGCATTGTTGACCACGATGTCGAGGCCGCCCAGGTCCGCAACCACGGCCTTGACCATCTCATCCACGGCCTGAGCATCGCGGATGTCGGCCTGACACAGCAGGGCCCTGCGGCCGAGTTGCTCGATCTCGGCCTGCACCTGCGCCGCCGCATCCTCGCTGCTCAGGTAGTTCACCGCCACGTCGGCCCCGCCCCGGGCAAGCCGCACGGCGATGGCACGACCGATGCCCCGCGAGGCACCGGTGACGAGCGCTCTGCGGCCGGAGAGATCAACCATAGATGTGGGCTCCTGTAGGTCAGTCACGAGTCGGCGAGTCGCGAGTCAACGGCGTCTACGGCAGGCGGCGGCTGACGGCGGCTGTTGCCAAGACGTCACGTGGTGCGTTAGGTCTTGCTCTGGGCCCGGACATATGCCTCCACGTCGGCCTCAGTGACGGGACCATCGGGCTGGGCCCATTTCGCCACTTGCTCGATGGCCACCTTGGCCTCGCGGGCGACGCGTCTGGCGGCGGGAGTGGCCCGCACGCGGCTCTCCGGGGCCCGGGGAGCGGCCCTACGGGCCCCCGTCTCGCCCTGCCCCAGGTCCAAGTGCAGGGCGGTCTGGGCCGCATGCTCGCGGAGCAACTCCGCGTTTTGGGCGTCAATGTCCGCCGGAGGCGCCTCTGACGGCTCGCCCACATAGGCCATGACGTAGCCCACCGGCAGCACACTTCTCTCCTGACAGTACACGGCAAGCAGCGTCGCCGGGCTCTCGATCTCGTACTCGAAAGTCACCTTGTCGGTGATGATCTCGCAAAGGGAATCGCCCTCGGCCAGCGTGTCCCCCACCGCCTTCAGCCAGCGGCTGAGGGTGACCTCTTCCAGGTTTTCGGCCCATTTCTCGATGACGATTGGTTGTCCCACAGGGGCGGCATCTCCAGAGGGTGATAGGCGGTCGAGGCTGTCTCGGCGGCGAGTATAGCACCGCGATTCTCAGTGCGTCAAACCGGCGCCGCCGCAGCCCGACGCTACATCGACGTCCGCTCCTCGCGCGCCGCTGCCGACCGGCCCCGGGCCTCGCCGTAGCTCGCCGAGTAGATCCGGCGCATCGTCTCGAGGTTGGCCGAGACCGTCGCACAGGCGGGAGCAAACCTGCCCGGGAACCGCTCTTTGAGCCTGTCGAGCACGTCGGCCAGGTGTTCGACCACCAGGTCGGCCAGCCAGCGGGAGTGCGGGGTCTGCACGATCTGCTCCAGGCGCTGCACCGGCGGGTTCCAGCCTGTGCCCTGAGCGTAGACGAGCATCCCCGGATACAGCTCCACGAGGTCACGCAGTGTCTCCCGCTGCTGCGGCGTGTCCGCCAGGTGAGCGATGGCCCGGCCGATGGAGCGGGCCGGGTCGTAGTCGAAAGGGTTGTAGGTGTAGTCGGCGATGGTCAGAAGCGGAATCCGCCCGATCTCGTTCTGTGTGTGCATCGGGTTGGCCACGAAGCCGTCGGCCACAGTACAGAGGTCCGCGTCGCGGCCCGTGACCGGCCCCAGGTGGAGGGTGGCGTTGCCGTCGTTGACGGGGTAGTTGTCCCAGATGATGAGCCGGTGGCCGACGGCCTCGCGGTAGGCCCGGGCATCCTCGCGGGTAATACGGGCCGGCACCACCGAGGGACCCGTCCAGAACACATACACATCCGGGTGCAGCTCGCGGCCCAAGACCTCCAGGTAGGCACGGGCGGCCTCGTCATCCCCTGCGCCCCAGTAGTACGTGGGGCACAGGATCATCTGGGCGGACGCATCCGCCTCTCGCAGTCGCTGCAGCAGCTTGTTCGTCAGCCGCGCCTGCCCGGCGGCGTCGATGCCCCGGGAGATGTCGTCGAACTGAATGTTGTGCCATCGCACCCCGAGCCCCTGCATCCAGGCGTAGTGCCGCCAGAGTGCCTCGAAGTCGCCGTCGCTGCCGTAGTCCACGGCGCGTCGCGAGCCGAGGTTGGGATTGAGACTGAAGCAGAAGTCGATTCCATGCTCCCGACAGGCGCGCACGACCTGCTCGTAGGCGGCTTTCTTGTCATCCGGCAGCGGCTCCCACCAGCGATTGCACTCGGGCGCGCCGAAGCTGTGGTGCTCGATGTCAAACATCGAGCCATAGCAGTTCATCAGGAAGTTCATCCTGTACCGGGCGAGGATCGGGATCTCGGCCAGGTACTGCTCCGGCCGCCATAGCCAGCCTTTGATGCCCCGCAGTCTGAATCCGGGCTCCGTCCGTCCGCCCGAGAGCGGCTCAGGCAGGGGGCGTCTTTCCTCGGGCAGAAGGATCCGGAAGTCCTCCTCGATGGCAGGCGAGGCCCCGAGATCGTAGTCCTCCGGGCCGATGGCACACGAGGAAAGCATGAACCACGGCGGCATGCCGGCTTGGCCCTCGGGGGACACGTTCCGGAACTCCAGCCGATTGCCCAATGGCCTGAGCAGGCCATCGGGGATCGCCAGGCGCCTCAGCTCCCAATCCTGATGGGAGAAGGCGCGGGGGCCCTCGAGCAGTGTGACACCATTGAGGCTGATGGTGAGGGGGCAGGGGGTGCCACCGTCATCCAGCAGGCCGCGCACGTGGAGAAAGAGCGGGCCCGCAGGGAGCGGGTCCAGGTCGAACTCCGCGGCCATGGCCGAGAGCGCGCCGGTGGGAGCGGCGTAGACGTAGTTCACGCGCGTGGCGCCGGCGTGCGTCGAGCCGAAGGTCGTCGCCCCACCGCCCGCGAAGTCCGTGCCCCGCAGCTTCACCGTCGGCGCCGGGGCGCAGAAGCCCGCGCACGCAGGCAAGAGCGCGAGAACTACGCCAAAGCCCACGGCCCTCGATCTGTGCCATGCAGACATGCTCCGCCCTCCGGAGAGAATGCTCATTGCAGACAGAACCCGTACAGCCGTCCCTCGCGGAGCCGAAACTCAAGCGCGACCCTCGTTCCGGCGAGATCGGCCGGGTCGGCTTGCCACCGTACCGGGGCGTCCAGGGCGTCTCCCTGCAGCGGCCGGCAGTCGGCGTGGGAGAAGCCGGGAAGCACGGCGCCGTCGGCACCCAGAACGGCCACGGTCAGCTCCCCCGCCACCTCGGCGTTGACGGTCATGCTCCGCGCCTGAAGCACGGCGACAGGTGTGCGCAGTAGACCCGGCTCGCCCCCGGCGTCGCGGGACACGTAGCGGTCGCGAGGCATGCGCAGAAGGCCGATCTGACGCTCCTGGAAGCGGTTCATCTTGTGCCCGTTCTTGTAGCCCCCATAGTACAGGAACACCTGATCTTCCACCGGAAGCTGACAGTCGATCCAGGCGTGGGCGTGGTCCCAGGCGCCCGGTCGCGGGTCGGGCTCGAGGAAGGGAGTCCGGTCCCGGACCCAGTTGCGTCCGTCGCGGCTCCAGGCCAAAGTGGTGTACCCGATGCCGAAGGCCCCCTCCGGCGTGCCCTCGGCCCGCAGATCGTCGCGCAGGACCTTCA
>CAZXDD010000529.1:0-5861 GCA_964639415.1 uncultured Armatimonadia bacterium | reverse complement strand
ACACCCCCACCCCCCCTGGGGGCCCCCCTCCTCTTTCAAAATGTCCCCCCCCCTCCGGGGCGGCCCCCCCGGTTGGGGGGGGGGGGGGGGGGGGGGGGGGGGGGGGGGGGGGGGGGGGCAACGGCCGCGCTCCGTAGCCCTGGCGCTTTCGCATCAGGGACTCTCCGGGCCGCCGTCCCTGCCGTCCCTGCCGTCCCTGCCGTCCCTGCCGTCCCTGCTGCCTCTGCCGTCCCTGTCACCTATTTCCTGTCACCTGCCGTTAGGCCCGTCGTCTTGGCCTTGACTGTCTGCGCCCGCTGGGGATATACTTCGCTACCGTACCATAGGCACAATATCCCTCGCGAACCACAGACCGCCGAGGTGGTTTTCACATGCGTGCCAGGCGAGTAATCACACTCTCTGTAGCCCTTGTTGTCGCCCTGGTGGCGTGCTATGCGGTGTTTGTCACCCAGCCCTTCGCTCAGGGCCCTCCTCCGGGGATGGGGCCGGACGCCGGGATGGGCGGCATGGGCGGTATGCCCGGCGCGCCGGGCGAGATGGGTATGCCCGGCATGGGCGGCGGGCCCGGCGGCGGAGGCGGCGGCGGGGGAAATCCCTGGACGTGGTCCGAGTCGGCCATGCCCGAGGAGCTCACCATGAGCTATGGCGAGTTCCTCATGCAGGAGGGCCAGGCGCCCGTCCCGCTGCCCGAGTTCTACCTGGTCAGGGGCAATGGCGATCTGAAGAAACACACCCGCAATGAGTGGTACGGTCTCAGTCGGCTGTATGAGGACCGCCCGGTGAAGCTGGCCGCGCCGCTGGTGGGCAGGCCCGGGAACCAACTGTGGGACAAGATCTACGTCGAGGCCGCCGTCAAGCACAATGAAGTCAATGCCATCTGGTACCGCTGGGTGGACGCCCTGTCGAACTTCTGGTTCGAGGTGGGCTATCCCTACGTGGGCCCCCAGATGCTGCAGTTCGACTGGCAGCGCAAGAGTCTGCGCAACCCCGATGGCACCACAAGCTGGAAGCGCTGGGAAGCCACGCTGCCGGAGACCTTCAGCGTGGTTGTCCCGGTGGTCATGCACGTCAAGGACAAGTGCCAGCAGACCTATGGCAACAAGTTCTACAGGGCCATGAAGCCCTTCGACAACCGCGGCTGGGGCCGGGCGCCGTTCGAGTTCATGACCTACGAGGACGGCTTCCTGCGCCCGCATACCTTCTATCTGGCCGATGAGACCATTCAGGTCTGGAACAACCTGTGGGAACGGGCGGACGTGCAGTTGCGGCTCTTTGACCCGGAGAATGTGGAGATCGTCCGGGCCAGTCAGCCCTCGGGCCTGAGCCCCTCGATCTTCACTCAGATGGTGAACCCGCCCACGATCTACTATGACGAGCGCTACCGCCTGCTGTTCGGTCGTGAGGATGAGAAGTTCCGCGGCGGCACGAAGCTGAACCTCAACGGCAAGGAAGGCTGGTACTTCGAGTACACCTTCACCTTGACCCGCGATCAGTTGAGGGCGCTCAACAGCGCCAAGGCCCGTCTGGTGGTGGACGGCGGTCCGCCGGAGCGCATGAAGTTCCTGGCGGCCCCGGCTCTGGGCGGGGCCACGCAGCAGGCCGGCGGCGGCACCCCGATGGGCGGCGGCATGCCCGGAGGCGGAATGCCCGGCGCCCCCGGAGGGCCCGGAGCGGGGATGGAGGGCATGGGGCCACCCATGTAGCGCGGTCGCCCATACCGCCCCAAACCACAAGAGAGCACAGGGGGCCCGCCGGTGGGTGGGCCCCCTTTTGCTGGGGTCCGTTCTTCGGTACGCCAAAGTGGGCG
The DNA here is from genome assembly GCA_964639415.1 of uncultured Armatimonadia bacterium. Lineage (GTDB taxonomy): Bacteria > Armatimonadota > Zipacnadia > Zipacnadales > JABUFB01 > CAYRFY01. Next base: position 4,054 of record CAZXDD010000529.1, on the reverse strand, counting down.
CTCCATCGGCTCGGCCGGAGGCGTCGCCCACGGGCCGGTAGCCGGACTCCGCCTCCATCTGCAAAGGAGAGTCCCCATGTCCGTGATCCGGCAGTTCACCGTGCGGTCTCCGCGCGAGATCATCGTGGGTTGGGGCGCCATGGCCGGACTGGGCAAGACCGTCGCCGGCCTGGGGCACAGGCCCCTGCTCGTGGTGGGCGGAGGGTCGCTGAAGGCCTCCGGTCGGCTGGCGGCCATCAGCGGAGACCTGGAGGCCGCCGGCCTGTTCGTCACGGTGTTCGAGGGCGTGGAGCACGACCCCTCGACGGCCACCATCGACCGCGGCCGGGAGGTCTTCCGCGCCGCCGGGTGCGATTGTGTGATAGCCGTCGGCGGCGGCAGTGCCATGGATGCGGGCAAGGCCATCGCCGGCCTATCGGCGGAGAACGCGCCCACGGCCGACTTCGTGCGCGGTCTGGCCATCACGGCGCCGGTGCCGCCCATCGTGGCCTGCACCACCACCTCCGGCACGGGCTCCGAGGTGACCCACGTCTCGGTGCTGACGGATACCGGACGCGCGGTGAAGGCCGGCATCCGCACCGCCGGCATGATGCCCTCCGTGGCCGTGGTGGATGCCGAGCTCACCGTGTCGCTTTCCCGGCGGCAGACCGCCTTCAGCGGCCTGGACGCCCTGACCCAGGCCATCGAGTCGTATGTGTCGGCAGGCGCCAATCCGTTCAGCGATCCGCTGGCTCTGGAGGCCACCGTCCGCATCGCGCGTTGGCTCCGCACGGCCTGCGAGCAGGGAGCCCACCGGGAGGCGCGGGAGAACATGGCGGTGGGCAGCATGCTGGCGGGTCTGGCCCTGGCCAGCGCCAGACTGGGCCTGGTGCACGGCATCGCCCATCCACTGGGCGCGCTGTACGGCCTGGCCCACGGCGAGGCATGTGCTTTGCTCTTGCCGTACGTGATGGAGTTCAATGCCGAGGCGGGGAGGGGCAAGTTCGCGCGCCTGGCGCGGGAAGCGAGCCTCGTCGCCGCCGACTGTCCGGAGGCCGAAGCCGGGGCCGCCCTGGTGGCGTGGACCCGGGAGCTTTGCGACGCTTTGGGCTGTCTGCGGCCGTTCGCCGGTTTCGGCCTCAGGCGCGAGGACTACGGGGCCATCGTGGAGGCGGTCATGGCCTCGGGATCGACGAAGGCCAACCCCCGGCGCGTCACGCCCGAGGACGTGGTGGCTCTGCTGGACAGGGCGATGTAGGGCGCGGGCCGCCGTCGGTCTCGCAGAGCCTCCGTGGCGGCAGGTGTGTCCGGAGAGCAAACGAAACCGCCCGGCGTCACCATGACGCCGGGCGGCCTGTGTTCCGTGTCTGTTGCCGAGGGCCGCGGGGGCTGTTAGTCGATCATCGCCCCGGCCGGACCGTCGCCGGCGTAGCGCACCACCTTGGTGACCGCCGTGACGCTGTCACCCTCCGAAGGGTTGACCACCTTCACGCCCTGGGCGTTCCGGCCCGTATTGCGGATGCCCTTCACCGGCATGCGGATCAGGACGCCCTGGCCGGTGATGCACATGATCTCGTCGTCTTCCTCCACCACCAGCACACCCACCACCGGTCCGGTGCGCTCGGTGACCTTGAGGGTGATGACGCCCTGGGTGGCGCGGCCCTTGCGGGGGTAGTCGGCCAATGGCGTGCACTTGCCGAGACCCTTGGCGCCCACCACCAGCAGGTCGTTTCCGTCCTCCTTGTCCACCACCGCGGTGGCGACGATGCTATCGCCATCGCGCAGCTTGATGGCATTGACTCCGGCGGCATTGCGCCCAACGGGCCTGACCTCGCCCTCATCGAAGCGCACGCACTTGCCGTCGCTGGTGGAGATCATGACGTCCTTGGTGCCGTCCGTCCACATGACCCACTTCAGCCGGTCCTCATCCCGCAGGTTGATGGCGATGATGCCCTTGGCCCGCAACGGAGTGTCGTACTCCTTGAGCGCGGTCTTCTTGATCAGCCCGCCCTCGGTGACCATCACCAGGTAGCCGCCCACATCGAAGTTCTCGATGGGGATCATGGCGGTGATGCTCTCGCCCTGCTCGATGGGGACGAGGTTGATGATCGGGGTGCCCCGGGACTGCCGGCTGGCCATAGGAACCTGGTAGGCCTTGAGCTGGTAGATCATGCCCCGGTTGGTGAAGCACAGGACGATGTGATGCGTGGTGGCCACGAACACATCGCGGACCGTGTCCTCCTCCTTCTTGTTGAGGGCCACCACACCCCGGCCGCCCCTGCGCTGCAGGCGGTACGTATCCACCGGCAGCCGCTTGATGTAGCCGTCGTGGGTGATGGTGATGGTCATGTCTTCCTGGGCGATGAGGTCCTCCATCGTGATGTCGTCGGCCTCACCGGGGATGATCCGTGTCCGGCGATCGTCGCCGAACTCGCGCTTGACCCGGCGCAGCTCGCCCTTCATGACCTCGGACTGCTTGTCGTGGGAGCCCAGGATCTCGCGGTACTCGGCAATGGCCTCCTGAAGCTGGCCCATCTCCTTTTCGATCTCGATGCGGGACAGCCTGGTGAGCTGCCCAAGCTGCATGGACAGGATGGCCTCGGCCTGCTTCTCGGAGAAACCGAACTCCTTCATCAGGCCCTGCCGGGCCTCAGTACGGTTGGCGCTGGCACGAACCAGAGCGATGATCTCGTCCAGCACGTCCAGGGCCTTGATCAAGCCCTCGAGGATGTGGGCCCGGTCCTCGGCCTGCTTGAGCAAGAAGCGGGTGCGGCGGAGGACGACCTCACGCCTGTGGGTGAGGAAGTGCTGGAGGCACTCCTTGATCCCCAGGAGCCGCGGGACCACCGCGTCGGTACCGGGGACGGGGACGAGGGCCATGAAGTTGACGGCGAAGTTGGTGCGCATCGCGGTGCGCTTGTAGAGCTGATTGAGCACCACATTGGGGTTGGCGTCCCGGCGCAACTCGATGACCACCCGCATCCCCTTGCGGTCGGTCTCATCCCGCAGGTCGGAGATGCCGACGATCTTGCCCTCCTCGTGGAGTCGGGCGATGTGCATCAGAAGCTCGCTCTTGGACACCTGGTACGGCAGCTCGGTGACGATGATCGCAGTGCGGCTGCGATCCAGGGGCTCGATGACGGCCCGGGCCTGCATGGTGACCGAGCCGTTGCCTGTCTCGTAGTAGCTGCGGATGCCCTTGGTGCCGAGGATGAAGCCGGCCGAGGGGAAGTCCGGCCCCGGCATGAGCTTCATGATCTCCTCGGTGGCGATGTCCGGGTCATCGAGGATGGCGATGGCGGCGTCTACCACCTCGCCCACATTGTGAGGCGGGATATTGGTGGCGTACGCCGGGACGATCCCCGACGAGCCGTTGCACACGAGATTGGGGAACATCGCCGGGAGAACCCGGGGCTCCTGGTGGCGCTCGTCGTAGGTGGGCTGGAAGTTGACGGTATCCTTGTCCAGGTCTTCCAGCATGATCATGGCGACACCGGAGAGGCGCGCCTCGGTGTAGCGCGGGGCGCCGGCGGGGTCGCCATCGACGGAGCCGAAATTCCCCATCGGGTCGATGGGCGGATAGCGGGCGTTGAAGTCCTGCCCCATGTGGACCAGGGTGCCGTAGATCGAGGCATCACCGTGGGGGTGGTAGGTCTTCATCGTCGCCCCGACGATGGCCGCGCACTTGGAGTGCGGCCGGTCCGGGGTCAGATTGTCATCCCGCATCGCCACCAGGACCCGGCGTTGCGAGGGCTTCAGCCCATCGCGCACGTCGGGAAGGCCCCTGGCCATGATGGTGCTCATGGCGAACTGCATGTACGAGGTCTCCATCTCCGTCTGCAGGGAGATGGGACGGATGATTCCGGCGCTGTTTTGATCGTCAGCCATTGCTTGCTCCCGTTATCTGCGAGCGGTCCCCGCCGCCAGGCAGGGCCGCAGGAAGGCGTCAAGGGTGATGCCGCGCCCGTGGTCGGCTCGGTGGGTGCCCGGAGGTGCGGCCGAGAAGCCCGCCTGCGCCGGGAATGTCATTGTCAGAGCGTCCGCTCCCGGCAAGAGCAGCTCGAACAGTCTCCCG
>CAZXDD010000528.1:0-5867 GCA_964639415.1 uncultured Armatimonadia bacterium | reverse complement strand
CTCTTTCCCTACACGACGCTCTTCCGATCTCCCCGGTCTGTCTGAGTGACGGCCGGCGGCGGCACAGGCATGGCGGGGCGCCGCAGGCCGGTGTGCTCAACCGTCGCGATGTGCACGGCCTCCGCCGGCTCGCCCGCAGCGATCGGGGCGGGCAAAGTGGGCGGCTCCACGACAGTTGAGCCCTCCTCGACGGTGTCTGGGCTCGGTGCCCCCTCGCCCGTGTCGCCCGCCAGACCGGTTGGCACCGCAGGCGGCGCCGGTGCGGTCGCCGACGTCTGCTCAGCACCCGGCTCAGTCGCAGTCGCGGCCACCGGCACCACCGGGGCCGGGGTCTGGGCCGGCCTCCCGTCTACGGTCTCGTCGGGCTGAAGGGCGGTCTGTGCCCCGGCCGCCGGGGGCACTGCGGGCGGCGCCACCGCCCCTGCACCGGTTCCGGGATCGATGGCCACCTCCGGCGCGGCGCTCTCGGAGGGCGGCACGGCACCGGGTGTCTCTGACGGGCTCTGAGTGGCCCCCGGGCCCGGCGCGCTATCGGCGCTCTCACTGCGAGCGGAGCGCCGCAGGCCGCTGCCCGAGGCGGCCGCACCGTCCTCGGGGATGATCGCCTTCACCGCCTCGCGCTCGGGCGCCTTCCCCCCCACTCGCACCACCGCCCTGGCCTCCTGCCGGTTACCCACCGTCAGTTCCGCCCGGTACATTCCGGAGGGCAAAGGCTCGTCCATCGCCAGGGAATACGTACTGAAGCCGAAGCCACCTGACGGCACATCCACCTCGCGGGTTGCCAGCGTGCCATCCCCCAGCAGCCAGCGCACCTCTCCCCGCAGGGTCTCTGCCTCCGCGCCGGTGGTGCGGAACCACAGGGTGAGGCTCGTGATGCCCGCGGGGAACCACGAGTTGGGCGACACCGGCTGGCCCTTGGAGCTGACGCCCCGACAGATCACGGCCTCGCCGATGAGACCCCCGTCGGCACAGACGGCGGCCAGGGCGCAGGACAGAAGGACGGCGATGGCAAAGGATCTCATGCTCATGTCTCCACGGCGCCGGTGGCTCGAGATAAGATGCCCCGACTGCGGGGCGCACTGACAGGACGCGACGGCGCCGGCGATTGTTCCAACCTATCCATTCGCGATGATATCCACCGGGGCCTCTTTCGGGCGCAGCCCTACTTCACAAGCAGCGGGTCTCCACCGCCGCCCGGGCATGAGTGTGATTGTCCTATTGGGAAGATCGAACAGGCCGAGGGCAAGTAGCGAGGCAGTGCACGCAGGCCACAAGGCGAATTGCACGGCGCGCGGGCTGTGCCTCTCTGCTGTCAGCGGCGTGCTCGGCCACCGCCGGCGGCTCAGCATTCCGCGAGTCTCCAGACAAAACGCAGCGTCCCCGCTCGGTCGAGCGGGGACGCTGTGCGGATGGCATTTGCTTCTCGTCTCGCGGTCGCTGGGTCGATGGACCGGGGCGACCTTCCGCCCGGGGCGTTCCGACGCGCGGCACAACCGCCCGGATCAGACGAGACGGCCGGTGACGATTACGGTAGCCAGCCCTGAGGCGGGGTGGCCGTGTCCGTGTACCTGCCCCACTTGACGTGACCGTCCACGAAGCCAACGTTCACGCCCTCGTTGTGGGGGCAGTTACTGGGCTTGCGGTTGTTCAGCCCGTCGGCGCACCCGGTGCCCGAGGGGCAGATACACGCATACTGCGCCCGGTTCCAGTCGGGTACGGCGTGATGGTTCGAGTCCAGCACCAGGATCTTGCTGGCCGGCTCTGTGACCCGGGCCAGGGACTGGAACTCCAATCCGGGGAGGGCGGCATAGTTCTCCCGGAGTTGGTGCGTCTGGCCCCAGTACACCCACGGCCCGCTTCGGTACGGATTGCTGGGACACTCAAGCAACTGCCAGTTCTTGATGTACGGCTGGATGGCCATGGGCCACTGAAGGGCTTCCTCCGCGGTGCCGTTCCAGCCACCCGCCCGTCCAAACCTCTCATCATAGTCCTGGGCATACATCAGCAAACCCAATGTGATCTGCTTGACATTGCTGCTGCAGCTTGCCTGTCTGGCTTTCTCCCGCGCGCGCGCGAATACCGGGAACAGAATCGCGGCGAGGATCGCGATAATCGCGATCACGACCAACAGCTCGATCAACGTGAAACCACGACGCATGGCCTGACCTCCTTGCTTATTGTTCACGACGAATCGCAGTCCCAACACATCGGCGGGGAACCTAGGTCCTCTGTTTCTACAAGGACCTGCGTTTCTCCTTCCTGTCATTCCGTTGTTTTCTCGGCCCCCACCACCGACGCGCGACCGGCACAGGGCGGGCCACGGATGCCCGCAAGGGGTCAACGCATACGCCGATCGGGCCATCGGTTGGCCGCTATTCGCACTCAGGTCACATCCGGCACTTCGCCTTCTCCCTGGCACTCCGGGCAGTAGAACGTGCTTCGCTGCGCCTGCACGATGCGGCGGATGGTACCCGGACAGCCCCTGCGGTCACAGCGCCGTCCCTCCTTGCCGTACACCCGCAGCTTCGACTGGAAGCGACCGGCCTCCCCGGTGCCGGTACGATAGTCGCTGATGGTGGTCCCCCGCGCCTCCACGGCCGCCGCCAGGACTCTCTTCACAGCCCGCAGGAGACCCTGCACCTGCCCGGAGGTCAGCTCTCTGCACGGTGTCCGCGGGTCGATCCTCGCCGCGGCCAGAATCTCGCTGGCATAGATGTTGCCGATCCCCGACCAATACTCCTGGGCCAGCAGAAACACCTTGATCGGGCACCGGCGTTGCCGCAGGAGGGCCTCCAGCTCGGCAGGCCGCAAGGCGGTGTCCAGCGCATCCGGCCCGATGCCCTGCAGCGTCCGGGCCTGGCTCTCCTGCTCTGTCGCCACCAGTTCCACCGTCCCCAGCCTGCGCACATCCACATGGATCAGCCTGCGGCCGTCGTCAAGCTCGAACACGGTGCGTGTGTGCGTCGGGAGGTCGCTATCGGCCGCCACCGGATAGAGCTGCCCGGTCATGCGGAAGTGGACCACCAGGGAATAGCCCGTGGAGAAGCGGAGCAAGAGCACCTTCCCACGGCGGGAGATCCCGTCGAGGGTGGAGCCCGTGAGGGACTCGGCTATCCGCTCCCGATCACAGCCCACCAGCATGGGCTCGCAGAGCACCGATACACGCGTCACCCGTGCGCCGCATACGGAGGTGCACAAGTCGCGACGAACCGTTTCGACTTCGGGGAGTTCAGGCATAGGAGGAAACAGGTGATAGGCGACAGGAAACAGGTGACAGGAAACAGGTGACAGGAACGGCGAACGACGGGAACGGTAGGAACGGCGAACGGCGGGAACGGCGAACCGCGGGAACGGTCGGTGATTGGCGGGGAGACCGCCGGGGCCGTTCCGCCGTCCCACACCCCCCACCCCACAATCCCCATCCCCCTCAGCGCGGCTTCTTGCGTCCCGGGTCGAAATCCTTCTTCAGCCGTCGGCGCAGCCTTGCCTCCACCGCCACCGGAAGCGGCTTGAGCTCCAGGGGTGTGGTGGGCTCTCGGGTCTCTCCGAGCCACTTGGTGGGATCCACCTGTGCCCCCTGCTGTCTGAGCACGTACATCTCCCCGGGTGCTTTGGGCTCGTAGGGCTCAAGCTGCAGAAGGTCATGCAGGATGCAGCGCGCCGCTTCCTTGTCCGGGATGGCGCCCCGGGTCTCGGTGTCGGCGCGCTGGGGGTTGAACAGTGGCAGCGGCGAGCCCACACAGGAGGGACAGCCCTCCTCGCAGCCACAGGCGGCGATGAGCTCCAGCGCCGAGTGGCAGACCTCCTCGACGATCTCGAACACCTTCTCGGCATACCCGACGCCACCGGGGAAGCGGTCGTAGATGAACACCGTCGGGGAGGCGAAGTTGCCCGCATCCACCACACTCCCCACGTCCCTGGGGTCGCACATCACGTGGGCCGGCAAGACGCCGGCCATCGCGTTGGAGATCCCCAGCATGCCGTCCTCGGACCGCCGGCCGTAGAGCTGGACCTTCTGCAGCACATGCCGGGGCGGAATGAGCCAGAAGGCCATGGTCTCCAGCTCCACCGGTGGCAAGTCGAGATTGCCAAAGCCAATGGAATCGCTCTCGTACATCTTGATCTTGCGGAACATGTAGACCAGATCGGTGACCTGCGCCGGGCCGGTGCCCACCTGGCTGATGCGGAACGGCCGGGTCGCCGGAGGGTCGTCCTCGTCGTCGAGGACCTCGATCGAGGTGCGGTCCACCGACATGGTGTAGTAGTCGACATCGATCTTGCGCACCCGGGCGATGCGCTCCTGCAGGTTGAGCTCGTCGACGAAGTACGTCTCGCCCTCGTGCATGTAGATGGCCTGCTCGTGCACCTGGGTGAAGGCGCCCCATTCGTCAATCTCACCGATTGTCTCGCCGCGGTCGGTGTCGATGATGACGTAGTTGTCGTCATCGGCGGAGCGGAGATTGACGCGCCCGGCCGGATAGGCCTCGCCCCGCCAATGCCAGCGCCCGGCGATCTCCTGCACCTCGTGGTCATCGGCCAGAACCTGCATGACCCCGCCCAGAGTCTCGCCGAAGACCTCCACGTCGTCGCCGGTGATGGGCAGCTCCTGAGTGGCGCAGCGCACGTGGCCGTAGAGGATATAGGGGTTCTCGTGGTCGATGATCGCCCGCTCGTGGGGCTGGTCGAAGAAGTACTCAGGGTGCTGCATGAGGTACTGGTCGATGGGGTCCTCGCGGGCGATGAGGATGGCCACCGAATCCTCGTGCTGCCTGCCCGCGCGCCCCGCCTGCTGCCAGGCGCTGGCGATGCTGCCCGGATAGCCCACCATCAGGCAGGCGCCCAGGCTCCCGATGTCGATCCCCAGCTCCAGGGCGTTGGTGGTCGTGACCCCCATCAGCTCCCCGGCGAACAGCCGGCGCTCGATCTCGCGCCTCGCGCCGGCCAGGTACCCGCCGCGGTAGGCCCTCACCACGTCGGCAAGGCGGTGGCTGCGCTTGGCCAGTTCCGCCTGCACGTGGCGATAGAGCAGCTCGGCGGTGGTCCGGGCACGGACGAAGGCGATGGTCTGCACATGGTACTTGTCGATGAGGTCCACCATCAGCCGGTGGGCCTCGGAGTTCGGGCTCCGCCGCCCCAGCTTGCTCTCGTCGAGGTACGGCGGGTTCCACAGGACGAACTTCTTCTTTCCCCGCGGGGAGCCGTCGCTATCGACCAGCGTCATGGGGAGGCCCACGATGCCCCGGGCGTGCTCGGCCGGATTGCCGATGGTGGCGCTGCAGCAGATGAACTGCGGGGCGGCCCCGTAATGCCCGCAAACCCGGCGTAGCCTCCGGATCACGTTGGCCACATTGCTGCCGAACACCCCGCGATAGGTATGCACCTCATCGATGACCACATACTCGAGGCCCTCCAGGAAGTGGGCCCAGCGGGCGTGATTGGGCAGCACGCCGCTGTGGAGCATGTCCGGGTTGGTGAGAATCACATTGCCCTCATCCCGCAGTTGCCGCCGCAGCTCCTGGGGCGTGTCACCGTCGTAGGTGCCGGCCATCAGGGGCAGGTCGGGGCGGAACTCCCGGTAGCGCTTGAGGGTCTTGAGCTGGTCCTGGGCCAGGGCCTTGGTGGGGAACAAATAGAGGGCCTTCGCGTTGCGGTCTGAGAAGATCGTCTCCAGGACCGGCACATTGTAGCAGAGGGTCTTGCCGCTGGCGGTGGCGGTGACGACGACCACGTTCTCCCCGCGTCGGGCGGCTTCGACGGCCTCGGCCTGATGGGTGTACAGCCGCTGGATGCCGTCGTGGCGCAGGAGGTCTTGCACCGTCGACAGATCGGAAGAGCGTCGTGTAGGGAAAGAGTGTAGGATAGGGTGT
>CAZXDD010000527.1:0-5867 GCA_964639415.1 uncultured Armatimonadia bacterium | reverse complement strand
TGGAACTGTCGTTTCCGCAAAACTCAGTTCTACACAAGAGGGGACGACACCTACCTACCAACTGCTCAGCCCCCCAGAACGCCTGCCACTTCTGGAGAATGCACGCCGGCGCGTCTTGTGGGAGCGGCCCGAGGGGCCGCACGAGACCCGGACCGAGGGACGGACGCGGACGGCGAGGGGTATGCCCGAGAGCCGTCAGATGCCCTGCGCTCGTCAGTTTCGGCCGGCCCAAGGGGAGATGACCGTGCGGATAGGGATCGATGCCGGCTACCTCCTGCCCCCCCACAAGAGCGGGGTGGAGATGTACACGCTGAACCTGGTCCGCGCACTCCTGCGCCTGGAGGAGCGTCCGCGTCTGTACCTCTACGGCGCGGGTCCCCGGCCCGGGCCAGACACCGAGGGCCTGTGGACGGCCGCCGCTCGCACGCGATTGTCCTCGCGCACGCGCCTGTGGCTGAGGCTACGCATGCCCGCGCTCATGGCCCTGGACCGCGTGGCCGTGGCTCACTTCCCCGGAGGCATCTTGCCCCGCGTCTTGCCGGCGCCGGCCGTAGTTACCTTCTACGACCTCGCCGCACTCAGATACCCGGGGCTGTATGACCCGCGCGAGCTTTCGTATTACGATTCGCTGGTCCCCCAGGCGGCCCACCGAGCTTCCGCGGTCATCGCCATCTCCGAGAGGACAAAGGCAGACGCGGTTACGGCCTTTGGGCTGGATCAGGACAAGGTGATCGTCACGCCGCTGGGGGTGGACCCCGGGTTCCGCCCTGTTCCCGACGCAGCTCGGTCCGTCCGCGACAAGTACGGCGTTGGGCCCGGGTACATCCTGGGGTCTGTGGGCTCCGGGCACCCGCGGAAGAACCTCAAGGCGGTGGTGGCGGCCTTCGAGCTGATGCCCGAGGCCGGCGTTCAGTTGGTGATCGTCGGCAGCGTGCAGCGCGATCAGGAGGCACGCGCTCTTATCGAGGCCTCGCCACGGCGGGAGCGCATCCATGTCCTGGGCTACATACCCGAGACGGACCTGCCCGCCATCTACTCCGCCGCCGGTGCGCTGTGCTTCCCGTCTCTGTTCGAGGGCTTCGGGTTGCCGGTGCTGGAGGCCATGGCCTGCGGCACTCCGGTGGTATGCTCCGATGCCGGGGCTCTGGGGGAGGTGGCGGGAGATGCCGCCATGGTGGTGGAGGCCGAGAACCGCCCGCGGATCGCGGATGCCCTGGAGTGCGTCCTGACCGATGAGCGTGTGCGATCAGACCTGACCCAGCGCGGACTGGCGCGGGCAGGACAGTACACGTGGGACCGGACAGCAAGGCTCACCCTGGGGGCCTACGAGAAGGCCTGCGGCCGTTGAGGGCGTGTCGGGCCGTGCGGAGAGCCCCCGCGGCCGCGGCAGGCGGTATGCGCCCCCTACTGAGCCGGCGCCATCTGGGGCAATGGCTCGTAGAAGATCGTCATCTTCATCGGACCTGCCAGTACCAGATCGAGCCCGTCCTCGCCGCCCCCGGGCAGGGCCAGATGCGCGTCCCCCGTGGCGGTGACGAACCGCGGTAGATGCGTGTGCAGGTCCAGCAGGTACTCGCCGGAGTACCGGCTGCGCACCTGAGGGATACCGCCCGGATCCGCGGCCCTCTCCGAGGAGACGGAGAAGGCGATCCTGGCGGCCGGATTGCCGCCCTCGGTTACGACCCCCGCGAACTTCAGCTTCACCTGGGCGCTTCCGCCCTCCCCCAGCCCCAGCGCCTGCCGGGCCACCTCCGGCGGCACGGTCCACTCCGCGCCCACCTCGACGGCGCCCAGATCCAGGCCGGCGGTGAGGCTAACCGGCAGGTGGTCGCAGCAATCGGCGTCACCGCCATCGAGCTCTGCCCCGTCGACTCGGCGATACCTTCGCTCGCCGTTGGGCATGGCCTGTACGAGGATCCGCACTCCTTCCACGGGGCTTCTCTCGCGCACCGGCTCGCTCCCGGGCTCCTCCACCGTGCTCCGGGAGGAGACGATGATGGCCTCCTGGCTGGTGGGAAAGCCGGCTTCGTCCTTCAGCACGCGGTAGCGTACGGTGGCGCGGTCCAGCCGCCGGATGTCACCATCGGGCGGCTTGAGCATGCCCGAGAGCACCTTCACTCTCACCTCCTGGGTCTCGCGGACCTCGAGCACGGCGCCCGTCGGGTACCTCGCGTTGAGGTCATAGGTCTGAGCGCAGGCCGCGCCTGCCGCGGCCAGAGCGATGACCGCGCTCCACAGAACCCTTGTCGCTGAAGACCCACGCGTCATCGCGATCGACCTCCTCGGTGCCTCTGGGTGGCGGCAAGACCGAGCATTCACACCCGTATAGTGGTTCGCCGCCCCCGCGGCCGTGCCCTGCCTCTCCCCCGCCTCTCCCCCGCCGTCCTCCCGTTTTGACATTCTCATGGACCACACCTATAATGCCCACGCAGCGAATACAGGCCGCACTTGCCGGCCATCCACATAGATTCGGGGGAGCCTACAGGATGCAGAAGGTGAAGCGGGCTCTTATCAGTGTCAGTGACAAGACCGGTATCGAGGACTTCGCCCGCGGGCTTGTGGAGATGGGTGTCGAGATCCTCTCCACCGGCGGGACCCGGCGCAAGCTGGACGAGGCCGGCATCCCGGTGAAGGCCGTGGAGGAGTACACCGGCTTCCCGGAGATCATGAACCATCGTGTGGTCACACTGCATCCCAGGGTGCACGGTGGTCTGCTGGCCGTGCGCGATGACGCGGGGCACATGAAAGAGGCCGCGGAACTCGGCATCGACATGATCGACATGGTCGTGGTGAACCTCTACCCCTTCCAGGCGACCGTTGCCAAGGCGGGCGTCACGTTGGCCGAGGCGGTGGAAAACATCGACATCGGCGGGCCGACGATGGTCCGCGCGGCCGCCAAGAACCACAAGTACGTGGCCGTGGTGTGCCGGGTCGACATGTACGACGCGATCCTGGCGGAGATGCGTGCCAACGACGGCGCTCTGAGCTTCAAGACCCGCCAGGCCCTGGCTCTGGAGGCCTTCGCCCACACCGGGCAGTACGATGCGGCGATCGTGTCGTATCTGAGCAGGCAGACCGCTGACGAGGGCGAGAAGATGCCGAAATACTTCGCCCCGTGGTTCATCAAGCGCGGCGGCGACTTGCGCTACGGCGAGAACCCCCACCAGGACGGCGCGGTCTATGTGCAGATTGGCGCGGCAGAGCCCGGACTGGCGGCGGCGGAGAAGGTCTCGGGGGAAAAGGAGTTGTCCTTCAACAACTATCTGGACATCTCCGCGGCTCTGGAGTGCGTGCGTGAGTTCGACGAGCCCACGGCCTGCGTCATCAAGCACCTGAACCCGTGCGGGCTGGCCAGCGCCGGGTCACTGCTCCAGGCGTTCCAGGATGCCTGGTCGACCGACCCCATCTCGGCCTTCGGCGGCATATTCGGGTTCAACCGCGTGCTGGATGCCGAGACGGCGGCGCTCATTGGCAATAACGACTTCCTGCGCGAGGTCATCGAGCCGCGGTACCGCGCCGAGAGCGGCGACGACGAGAGCCTGATCATCAGCGCCTTTCCCGAATGCGTCATTGCTCCGGGCTATACCGACGAGGCCCTCGAGGTGCTGGGCAAGCGGAAGAACGTGCGTGTGATGCTGATGAGCCAGTTCGCCCCCGAGGGCCGGTACGCGGACCTGGACATCAAGAAGATCCCCGGCGGCATCGTGGCCCAGACGCCGGACGCCAAGACCGTTGCACGCATTGACGCCCGGATCGTCACCGACAAGCAGCCCACGGCCGAGGAGCTCGAGGCGTTGCTGTTCGCCGACCGCGTGGCCAAGCATGTCAAGAGCAATGCCATCGTCCTGGTGCAGGGCAAGAGGCTCGTAGGCTGTGGGGCCGGTCAGATGAGCCGGATCGACTCGTCTCTCATCGCGGCGAGGAAGGCCGGGAAGAGGGCGGAGGGTTCGTGCCTGGCCTCGGACGCGATGTTCCCGGCCCCCGACGGCCTGGAGGCCGCGGTCAGGACCGGCGCAAAGGCAATCATCCAGCCCGGCGGGTCGGTGAAGGACGACGAGGTCATCGCCGCCGCCAACCGACTGGGGATCATCATGGTCTTCAGCGGGATACGTCACTTCCTGCACTAGCGGAGGTTTGGGGTCGGTGCCACGGCCGGACGGCGATCCCACAGAGCGGGATCGCCGAGTCGGGCTGGAGAGCCCGACCTACGAGGTGGCCAACGGCGGGCCCGGTGCCGCGGCCGGACGGCGATCAGCCGGACTTCTGCGATGCGCACACCGGGCACAGCACGACGGGCGTCGACACAGGTCAGGAGAGCCCCTCGGTGGACGAACCCTTCAAGCTGACGAGGTTCGAGCAGGAGTTGATCCGCCACCTGAGGGCGCTGCCCTTTGCCGTCCAGCAGCATGTCTCGCGCTATGTGCTGAAGCTTCAGCGCGAGGAGGGGAGCATTCCGCGCGACCCGGCGGCGGCGGAGGAGCTCGGCGACCCCGGCCCCCCGGAGTGGAGGCTGACCCGAGACGAGTTGGCGCGGATGCGCAGCGAGATCGAGGCGGAGGAGAACGGAGAGCGGTGACCGGCCCCGCAGGACGGCGCGACCGGGGTGCACAACACACAGTATGCCTCCTCACGCGGCCACGACATCAGCGCGGCCGCTTCTCATTTGAGTCCCGGCAATCCGTCGCTTCACGTCAGACAGGCGCGCGACACACAAGGAGCGTGATCCGCATGGTGTCCCACACGGGCCGATGCAAGTGGGCCAGGGGCGGTTGCGGTACGCGCCCCGTCTTCTCGCTCCGGGCGGTCTAGGTGTGTTCCAGGGACCGTTACGAGCCGCGGAGACGGGGCCCAAGGCTGGAGTTATCGACCCCCGCCACTTCCGTGGCTCAATGACTATTGTCAGGTGGAATGGACCATGATGATGGATCGCAGTATCCTCGAGGCCGACTACGAGCTGGCGAAGATCATGGAGCTCGAGCTGGAGCGGCAGCGCAAGACGCTCATGCTCATCCCGTCGGAGAACTATGCCAGCCGTGCCGTCATGGCCGCCGGCGGCTCGGTACTGACCAACAAGTACGCCGAGGGCTACCCGTACAAGAGGTACTACAACGGCTGCGAGAACTACGACAAGATCGAGCAGCTCGCCATCGACCGCGCCAAGTCCCTGTTCCGCTGCGATCATGCTAACGTGCAGCTTCATACGGGCTCCCAGGCGAACATGGCCGCCTACTGGGCCCTGCTCAAGCCCGGAGACAGGATCCTGGCCATGAAGGTCGCTCAGGGCGGACACTTGACGCACGGGGACCCGGTGAACTTCAGCGGCCACACGTACGAGCCCCACTTCTACGGCCTCGACCCGGAGACGGATCAGCTCAACTACGACAGCATCCTCGAGGTGGCCAAGGAAGTCCGGCCCAAGCTCATCGTCTGCGGTGCCAGCGCGTACCCGCGGATCATCGACTTCCGGCGCTTCTCCGAGATCGCCGGCGAGGTGGGCGCCTACCTGATGGCGGACATCGCCCACATCTGCGGCCTGGTGGCCGCCGAGGCCCATCCGGACCCGGTGCCCTATTGCGAGGTGGTGACCTCCACCACCCACAAGACCCTTCGTGGCCCCCGTGGCGCCCTCATGCTGTGCAGGGAGAAGTGGGCCAAGGCCATCGACCGCGCCGTCTTCCCCGGCGTGCAGGCCGGGCCGCTGATGCACATCGTGGCCGCGAAGGCCGTCTGCTTCAAGGAGGCCCAGGAATTCGGCTTCCGCGAGTACCAGCGCCAGATCATCCGCAATGCCCAGCAGCTTGCCCGTACCCTTCAGGCCCACGAGTTCGACCTCGTCACCGGCGGCACCGACAACCACCTCATGCTGG
>CAZXDD010000526.1:0-5876 GCA_964639415.1 uncultured Armatimonadia bacterium | reverse complement strand
CCGCGACCGTGACCTCTCCCGGTCGCCCGCATACGACGCGGGCTGGGAGAGGTTGGAGTCGGCATGACCCGCAGTCGTGCCCCCGCCGTCACCCCCGCCGTCACCCCCGCCGTCACCCCCGCCGTCACCCCCGCCGTCACCACCGCCGTCACCACCGCCGTCACCACCGCCGTCACCCCCGCCGTCGCCCCCGCCGTCATCCCCGCCGTCGCCCCCGCCGTCGCCCCCGCCGTCACCACCCGTGGAGGGAAGCCTTTGACGACGGCGAACTAGGCCATCCGCTGCTGCGCCCATCACAGCGCCACAGGCCCCGCGGCCTGCGCAACTGGAAAGGAGAGTCTTCACCGTGCGCCCCTGGATCATGTTCACCAAGCATCTGGAAGGCTGGGATCTTGGCCAGATCATCGCCGGGCTCAAGCGTGGGAGGGTCGAGGGGGCCGATCTGTGCGTCCGCCCCGGCTACCCCGTGACGCCACAGAACGCGAAGACAGAGCTGCCCGCGGCGGCGAGACGCTTCGCCGACGAGGGCCTCTGCATCCCGCTGATCACCACCCCCGGCGACTTCACCGACGCCTCAGCCGACTACGCCGAGCCCCTGTTCGAGGCCTGTGCCGAGGCGGGCGTCAAGCTGGTGAAGCTGGGCTACTGGTACATGGAGGAGGGCGGGTACTGGGCGACCATCGACCGCTGTCGGCAGAGATTGGACGGGTTCGCGAAGCTGGCCGAGAAGACCGGGGTCAAGCCCATCGTCCACAACCACTCCGGCGGCACGATGGGTCTGAACTCCTCCTCGGTGATGAACATCGTCAAGGGCTTCGACCCGGCACTGGTGGGCGTGTTCACCGATGTGGGGCATCTGTCCATCGTCGGCGAGCCGTACCCGATGGCTCTGGATATCGTCGCCGAGTACCTGTGCGCGGTGGCCTTCAAGGACCTGGTGAAGCAGAAGTTCATGGATGGCAACAAGGCGGTGTGGCGCATCGACGTGTGGCCGCTGGGCATGGGCTTCGGCGACTTCCCGACGGTGATGAGGCTGCTGTCTGACATGAGCTTCGACGGCCCGATCAGCTTCCACTGCGAGTACAGCCGGCTACCGGCCGAATCGGTGATCGACCAGCTCAGCCAGGACACCCGGTACATCCAGTCCATCGTGGATGAGATGGGATAGGACTGAACTCCTGCGTGCCTTATCCAGGTGACGACGCCCCCGGCGTGATGTCGCCGCTCACAGGGAGAGTCGCCCGGCATGGAAGCCGGTACGTTCCAGGAGATCACCATCGTCATCGGAGTAGCGGCCGCCGTCGGCCTGCTCGGGACGCTGCTGCGCCAGCCGTTGGTGGTCTCCTTCATCGCCGTGGGGGTCCTGGTGGGGCCCGTCGGGCTCAATGTGATGGGCGCTCAGGAGCACCTGGAGCTGCTGGCGCAGATGGGCATCGCGCTTTTGCTGTTCGTCGTCGGCCTCAAACTGGACCTGCAGATGATGCGCAGTGTGGGCCCGGTTGCTCTGGCGACCGGCCTCGGCCAGGTGATCTTCACCTCCGTTTTCGGGTTCCTGATCGCTCTCGGGCTCGGGATGGAGACCGTGACGGCACTGTACGTCGCCGTGGCCCTCACCTTCTCCAGCACGATCATCATCGTCAAGCTCCTGTCCGACAAGCGCGAGATCGACGCACTGCATGGCCGGATCGCCGTGGGGTTCTTGATCGTGCAGGACATCGCGGTGGTCCTGGCGATGATCGGGCTATCGTCCCTGGGCGGTGGGACAGAAGGCGGGAGAGCTCTGCTGTGGCACTTCGGGCTGGTGGCGGGGCGCGGCGTCCTGTTCCTGGCCGGCGTGGGAGTGCTGATGGTGGTGGTGCTGCCCCGGCTGCTGCCCTATATCGCCCGCTCGGCGGAGTTGCTGCTGCTGTTCTCCGTGGCCTGGGCGGTTTGCCTGGCGGCGGCCGGCGATGCGCTGGGCTTCAGCAAGGAGGTGGGCGCCTTTGTGGCCGGAGTGGCGCTGGCCTCGACCCCGTTTCGCGAGGCCATCAGCTCGCGGCTGGTCACCTTACGCGACTTCCTGTTGCTGTTCTTCTTCATCGATCTCGGCGCCCGCCTGGACCTCTCCCTGCTGGGAGCCCAGATCGGCAACGCTTCGGTGCTGTCGCTATTCGTCCTGATCGGTAACCCTCTGATCGTGATGGCCATCATGGGGATCATGGGCTACCGGAAGCGCACCGGGTTCCTCGCCGGGCTCACGGTGGCCCAGATCAGCGAGTTCTCCCTGATCCTGGCCGCCCTCGGACTGAGCCTGGGGCACATCTCGGCCGAGGCCGTCGGCCTGGTCACGATCATCGGCCTGATCACCATCGGGCTGTCGACCTACATGATCATCTACTCGGGACCCCTGTACTCGCTTCTCTCGCGGGTGCTGTCCATCTTCGAGCGCAGGGTGCCCTTCAGGGAGATCGACGCCGGCAGCGTGGAGGGCGTGCCGCAGGCGGATGTCGTCCTGTTCGGCGTCGGCACCTACGGCGGGGCGATCGCCCGGCATCTGATGGACCACGGCAAGAGAGTGGTCGGGGTGGACTTCGACCCGGAGGTGCTCTCGGCCCCGCCGGTGGAGGGTATGGCCACCGTCTACGGCGACGCCGAGGACCCGGAGCTGTTCGACCACCTGCCCTTGCGCAATGCCCGCTGGGTCCTGAGCGCCCTGCCCGACCTGGAGGCCAACCTCACCTTGCTCAAGGCCCTCCGGCACTACGGGTTCGAGGGCAACGTGGTGCTCAGTGCCCGGCGCCGGGCCGATGCCCGGACGCTGGAGCAGGCCGGGGCCGACCGGATCCTTTGCCCCTTCACCGATGCCGCCGAGCTGGCGGCCGAGTCGCTCAATGCGGCGATGGATACCATCGCCCGCGTGGCGCCGTGGCCGATCGATGCCCATGAGGTTCGTCTCCGCCCGACCTCGGCCTTCGTCGGGCACACCATCGGCGAGCTCCCCCTGCGCGAGCAGGCGGGCGTCTCGATCATCGCCGTCAGCCGTGCCGGCCGCACCACCTTCGATCCCGATCCGGACTTCCGGGTGCAGGCGGGAGACAGGCTTGTCCTGCTGGGAGAGCCCGAGGACCTGCAACGCGCCGCCGACTACCTGGAAACCCGCCAGTTCGAGTGGACTTCTCCTCAGGAGGCCCGGTTCTCCGTGGCGGAGATCGAGCTTCCGGACACCTCGCCGTGGGTGCACAGGGCCCTGGGCGAGCTGGACTTCCGCGGCACCTACGGGGTGACGGTGATCGGGATCCAGAGGGGTGAGCGGCGCATCGCCGCGCCGGGGGCCGCCGAAGTGCTGCAGGGCGGCGACCGACTGCTGGTCGCCGGCACCACCGAGGCCGTCGCGGCCTGCCGCGACGCCCGGCAGGCGCAGGGGACGTAGCCGCCCCCCCGACGCCGTGTGTTCCAAACGTCAGAGGGCCCGGAGCCCGGTCTGCCTCGCGACCCGTCGGGCGGCGAGGCCCGACCAATCGCCACCGCATTGGAGTGCCTTCAGTGTCCAGTCGCCTGCGCCGCCTACTCATCGGCCGCCGTCTGCCCACCGCCCAGCAGGCCCACGAACGCCTGACCAACTTCGCCGCCCTGGCCGTGTTCGCCTCGGACGGGGTCTCCTCCGTGGCCTATGCCACCGAGGAGATCCTGCTCATGCTGGCGCTGGCCGGCACGGCGCACCTCAACCTCTCCATGCCCATCGCGGCCGCCATCGCCCTGCTGATCGCGGTCGTGGCCACCTCCTTCCGCCAGGTCGTCCACGCCTATCCCCGCGGCGGCGGTTCGTACGCCGTGGCCCGGGAGAATCTGGGGGTCATCCCCGGCCAGATCGCCGGGGCCGCGCTGTTTGTGGACTACGTGCTGACCGTCGCCGTCTCCGTGGCCTCCGGAGTGGCGGCCATCACCTCCGCGGTGCCCTCGCTGCTGGAGCACCGCGTCTCTCTGGGCGTGCTGGCCATCGCCTTTGTCACCATCGCCAACCTCCGTGGCGTCCGCGAGTCCGCCCGGGTGTTCATGCTCCCCACCTACGGGTTCATCCTCAGCCTCTACACGCTAATCGCTGTGGGCCTTGTCAAGCTCGCCATGGGTGCCCCGCCGGTGGAGGCGCTTCCCGCCCAGACCGACGTGATCCCCGTCCAGGACAGCATCACGCTGTTTCTGATCCTGCGGGCCTTCTCCTCGGGCTGCGCGGCCCTCACGGGTCTGGAAGCCGTCAGCGACGGCGTCACGGCGTTCAAAGAGCCCGTGTCCCGCAATGCCGCCAGGGTCATGACGATCCTGGCCGCGATTCTGGGCACTCTCTTCATCGGCATCACCTCCCTGGCCAACCACTATCAGGTCATGCCCGTGCACCATGAGACCGTGGTCTCCCAGATCGCCCGGGCCACCTTCGGCCGCGACTGGTTTTACTACCTCATCCAGGTCTTCACGGCGGTCATCCTGATCCTCGCCGCCAATACCAGCTTCAACGGCTTTCCCCGGCTCGCCAGCGTCCAGGCCGCCGACGGCTTCCTGCCCCGCCAACTGGCCAACCTCGGCGACCGCCTGGTGTACGCCAACGGCATCGTGGCCCTCGGGCTTGTGTCGGCGGCGGTCCTCATCGGCTTCCACGGCGAGACCCACCGCCTCATCCCGCTGTATGCCGTGGGTGTGTTTCTGACCTTCACACTGGCCCAGGCCGGCCTGGTCAGGCACTGGCTGGCGGTCCGGGATGAGACCCCCAACTGGAAGCCGCGGGCGATCATCAACGGACTGGGGGCCGCCGTCACCGGCGTGGTCACCGTTGTCATCGCGGTGACCAAGTTCACCACCGGGGCCTGGGTGGTCGTGCTTGTCATCCCGATCCTGGTGCTCGCCTTCCTGCGCATCAAGCGTCACTACAACGAGGTCGCCGAGCACCTGACTCTCAACGGCGCCGCCCTGCCGCCACCGATGAGGAATCTGGTTCTGGTGCTGGTGGGCTCGGTCCATCGGGGCATGTTGGAGGCGGTGCGCTACGCCCGTTCGCTGGCGGGGCCGGAGGGCACGGTGCGGGCGATTCACATCGAGACCGAATCGGACCGGCCACGGCCCTCGTTCATGGCCGGCTGGGACCGCTTCGGCCTCGGCATCCCCCTGGTCACCCTGCAGTCACCCTACCGCAACCTGGATGAGCCGCTGGTGCAGTACACCGACAGGGCCCTGCAGGAGGAGGGTTTTGACTGCGTGACGCTGGTCTTGCCCGAGTTTGTCGTCACGCGTTGGTGGGAGCAGTTGCTGCACAATCAGACGGCCCTGCGGCTGCAGGTGGTCCTGCACAACAGGCCCGGAGTGGTGGTGGCGAACTATCGCTACTTCCTGTCCAAGGCGGGGGCGCATCTGGTGCCGCCGGAGGACCCCCAGGAGACCGACTGACGTCGGGGCGCGGCACCGGCCTGTGGCCCCACCTACATCCCAGATGCGATTGGCGTGACGCGTCTGGGGTGTGACGCGATAGTGATGGGTATTCCGGCAAACTTTGGCATGTACCGCCTCGTGAGAGGGAGTTAGCCGATTCTGCTGTCAGAACGCATCACAGGCAAGAACGGGTCACAGCATCAGGAGCCGGGGGTGTGAAGTGTCGTTGACGTTGTAGGGCGGGGGCCTGTACCCCGCCGGCGTTGTCGTTGTAGGGCGGGGGCCTGTACCCCGCTGGCGTTCGCCGTTGTAGGGCGGGGGCCTGTACCCCGCCGCCGTTCGCCGTTGTAGGGCGGGGGCCTGTACCCCGCCGCCGTTCGCCGTCCGCTGTTGTCGTTGCCGTCCCCGGGACCACGGGTCGCGACGACGGACATTGTGCCGCCCCTCCGGGGCTCGGTTTTGCGCTGTGCCCTGGGTAACGG
>CAZXDD010000525.1:0-5883 GCA_964639415.1 uncultured Armatimonadia bacterium | reverse complement strand
CACCTCCGGGTAGGGGTCATCGGGGAGAACGGTCACGCGCACCCATGAGTCGGGGCCGAGGGTAGGGGTCGGGGTGCAGGTCAGGCCGCTGAAAACCAGGGACGCCCCCTCCTGACGGACGGAGCGGGCGACCATGGCGTCATTGCTGCCGAAGCTCACGGTGGCCACGGTGGCCTCGTCGGCCAGCAGTGAGAAGCCCGTATAGGCACCCTCCTCACCGAGAGGAGCGACGCGGCAAAGGCCGTTGTCGACCTGGGCGACGACGGGGAATGCGAGGGTGGAAAGCAGCAGCAGGCAGTGGCAGCGCGGCGACATACAAAACCCTCCCAAAGCACGGACAGTAGGATGATTACCCTATTCGTCCGGGGAAGGAGGGGTTCCTGCGGAGGGCACGGCGGGCGCTACCAGGCGCCACACAGCCGTTTCCTGCGTTCTCCGTGTTCGGCCGTTCGCCGGATCTCGCCGTTCTCCGTGGAACTCCGTGCTCTCTGTGTCTCCGTGGTGGGACGTTGCTCCCCACTCTGCCTACCCCACCAGTCCGTTCGCCCTCAGATCGTCCATTCCCACGAACTCCGCTTCATCCGGGCTCTTGCCCTGCAGCGGGATGTACGGGTAGGTATCGTAGGCCTCCGCCCCGCCCACGATGCGGGGGTCTTCCTGCGCGCGGAGCTCGGCCTCCATGCGCGTCCACAGGGCCTGCTTGATCTGTGCTCTCTGGGGTTGCTCGGCGAGGTTGTCCAGGCAGGCATAGCCGTCCTCCACCGCGTACAGCTCCTCGGCCGGGCGCTTGCCGAAGGCCTTCTCGTACAGGGGGCGCACCCGCGGGTCGTCTTTGTGGGCGAGCATGTGATTCTTGGTGGGTGAGCCGTCGATGTCGCCGTAGGCAGGCGGGTCTCCGGCGGGCCAGCGGTCGGGCAGGAAGTTGCGGATGTACACGTACTCGTGGGTGCGGATGGCCCGGCAGGGGTAGCCCACGTTCCCCGCACGGGCGAAGGCGTGGCGCTCGCGGCCTGTGAGAACGTGGTCTCTCGTGGCGTCGACTCGGCCGGATTTGGCCGAGGTCAGAACGTCCATCAGACTGCGGCCGGTCATCTCCTGCTCGGGCCCAACCGCAGCCGCCTGCAGGAAGGTGGGCGCCAGATCGATGAAACTCACCAGGTCGGTAACGGCGCGCCCGCCGGGCACCCGATCCGGCCAGCAGATAGCCAGCGGCACGTGCATGCCCTGCTCGTACAGATTGGCCTTGGCCCGCGGGAAGGGCAGGCCGTTGTCACCGGTGACCACGACGATGGTGTTGTCCAGCTCCCCGGCGTCGCGAAGCATGTCCAGCATGCGCTGCAGGTGGGTGTCGAACCACTCGATCTCCAGGGCGTAGTCCAGAAGATCGCTGCGCACCTCCTCGCAGTCCGGGAGATAGGGCGGGACCTCCACGTCTTCCAGGCGCTTGCCGGCGCGAACGCCCGAGCCCTTCTCATAGACTCGGTGGGGCTCCTTGGCGCCGTACCAGAAGCAAAACGGCGCGCCCTGGGGGCGCTTGGAAAGGAAGTCGGCGAAGTTGGCGGAGTAGTCGTTCTTGCTCATGCAGGAGGTGGGCGGCTCGTTCCTGCACTCCTGATACGGCGGTCCCGCGGGATTGCGGCTGCGGCCGCTTTGCTCCACACTCCCCGGTCCCCAGCCCTTGAACGTATGCCCCACGTGATACCCGGCGCGCTCCAGAAGGTCCGGGTACACATCATACCGGGCGGGCAACAGACTCCACAGGACACCGCCCTCGGCGAGCTGCCACGGATTGCGGCCGGTAAGCAGACCCGCCCGCGAGGGACTGCAAGAGGGCGCAGGGCAATAGGCATTGGTGAACAGCACGCCCCTTTGGGCAACCTCGTCGAACGCGGGAGTGCGAAGAAACGGGCAGCCGTAGGCGCCGGCATGAGGCCAGGCCTGGTCGTCGGAGATGGCCACGAGGATGTTGGGCTGCCTGGGCATGAGAAAGCCTCCGGAATGGCGAAGCCGGATTTCAGCACGACGCCGGCGCCCGCGAACTCCTGCACGCCGGTGCGACGGCCGACGGCGCTTCCCGCAGGGCGACACCGAGTCGAGCTAACGGCTCCGACCTACGGACCCACGAACGGCTCCGGGGTCCACCCCGGCCGTCCTCAGCGGTCCCTGAACTTGACCATGTTCAGCATCCAGTGGACCACGTCGTCGAAGCCGTGCTCGTCGTAGCTCTGAAGGTCGGTATCGCCGGTGTCCACCAGCTTCCGGGCGTCGAAGTTGGTCTCAAGATGCGGGGCGACCTGGAGAAACCATCGGACCAGCAGGCGCACGTTGGTTTCGCTGCTTTGCTGCACGGTGTCGCGCAGGATCGTGTAGTCAAAGGCCCTGCCGTCGATGCGGTAACGACGCAGGCCACGGAGAAACACCAGGTCAACCAGAGTGTGCGTCGAGCTTCTGCGCTTGAGCTTGCCGGACATGATGGGGCTCATGGCCGCTCCGACCGCCACCGTCGCCGGTCCGAGACTGGCCACCCCGCCCACGCGGCGGGTGAGGCTGCTCTTGGCCGTGGTGACGGTCTTCTCCGTGACGATGGCGACCCTGGCCATGCTCAGGATGACAGCGTCCTGCCACATGGCGCGCTGGGGATGACCGGCGGCGTCGATGAGGTCCACGTACTCGCGGCCGACCCTGGCGCCGTGGACGGGCTGCTCGCGGGGCAGTTCGACGACCTCGGCCGCCGGGACGATGAAGCACTCCTCGCCGGCCTGCCTCAAAGCCTCCGCCAGGTGTTCGGCCCGCTGTGGCTCCACGTTGTCCAGCAGGACCCCGCCCACGTGTTGGCACATCGCGGTGGCTTCGACCTTCGGCATCCCGCCGTCGTGGATGAAGATGGG
The DNA here is from genome assembly GCA_964639415.1 of uncultured Armatimonadia bacterium. GTDB lineage: Bacteria > Armatimonadota > Zipacnadia > Zipacnadales > JABUFB01 > CAYRFY01. The sequence continues at coordinate 2,995 of CAZXDD010000525.1, read as the reverse complement.
AGTGAAGGTCTCCAGGTCCAGCCTCCCGCAGCGCCTGCGGAGCAGCGTGACGCCATCCCGCGGTCGCAGGCGGGGGTCGTCGAAGATCATGCCCTCCCGCTGCTCGACCTGCTCGATGTACTCTTCATACTCGCGGTCACCCATGGCCCATACCTCCTCGAGTCTGAAGCCTCCGCGAACGCGGCACACCAAGTGCGGCCATCATCCCGTCATTGGCTTTGTAGATTGCCGGTAGGCACTCACCTCGGACCAGATTCCGTCTGTTCGGTCTCGGTCATCCAGCAGACCACGCCAAGGGCCGGCCCGCCGCCGGCTCGGCGGCGGGCCGGACGGTGAGGTCCTGCCTGCGTCCCGTAGTGTTCCCGGCCCGGCATCTACTCGGGCGCCGACCATGAGAACGCCGGCGGGAGGTCTGAGAAGGGGTTGGTCTCGAAGTCCGTATCCGTCGGCAGGCCGCGAAGCTGCAGGTCCGCGAAGTCCAGGAAGGCCTTCCAGTCCACGGGCCCGTGGCGGTGCTCGCCCTCACGGTACCAGATACCGATGCGGCTGTCGGCATCCAGGAAGCGATACGCCTCACGGGCGGCGAGATGCACCTGGTAGGTGCCGGCCGGATTGGCCCACAGGTCGCCGAGGGCCTCGGTGGACAGCACAGCTCGCGGTGCCACCGCGGCCTTGAGGAAATGCTGGTCGAAGGGCAGGCGCTCCTCGCGGTCCACATACTCCGCGGCCCGAGGCGAGAGCCAGTACGGTACCGCGCGAACCAGGTCCGCCAGCTTCTCGCACTCCTCCCCCTGCCACAGGTACGAGCCCGCCCCACCGCAGCCGGAGTCATTGGGGGCCGTGAGGGCGATGCGCTCGTCGGTAGCGCCGGCCAGGAGCACCGTCTTGCCGCCTCGCGAATGTCCCACCACCGCCAGCGCCGCGGGGTCGACGAAGTCCTGGGTCAGGAGGAAGTCGACCACCCGGTGGTAGCCCCAGGCCCACGCGGACAGCGCGCCGAAATCCAGTCCCGGGTAGACCAGGTACAGCGCGCAGTCGCGCTGAGAGCTGTAGGCGTCCGGCACGATCTCGGTGCGGTTGAAGGTGGCCAGCGCATAGCCCCGGCCCAGCACCTCTCCCACAATCTCCTCGCTCACCGTCCGCCAGCAGCCGTCGCCGTTGATGACCACCGGCAGCTTGCGCTCGCGGCTCTCCCCGACCTGTGGGATCAGCAGGTCGAGGATGAACCAGAAGGGGCGCTCGCCGCCCTCGATGTTGAGGCGGTACTGGCTGTGGGTAGCGGCCACGGGGGCCTTGATGGCGCTGGGATGGAGCAATTCGGCGCGTACGGCGGCGGGCCGTGGCGGCAGGTGGCCGTACTCCAGGCTCAGGACGGTCTGAAGTAACTCGGCGCGACGGGCAGGCCACCGGTCCGCGGTACACACGGGCGTCCCGTCGGCCAAGATGAACAGGTCGGGCAGCTCGCCCTTGATGGTCGGCATGGTCTTGCTCCGCACTTGACGTGAGGCGGGCGTCGGCGACGCCGCGCCGACGGGCTATCTACCGGATGGCCTCAACCTTCAGAACGTGTCTGACTGGAACCACGGCGGCGGAAGAGGCCGCGGCCAGAGCGGCATCGCGGTCGATGGCGCTGGCGGCGACGCGGTCCAGGGCCGGGCCCTCCTCCGGTGCCAGCTCCCTGTAGGCGGGCAGCCAGTGCAGGAGCGTCTTGGTCAGCAAGGTCTCGAAGTTCTGCTGCTCGCGGATTGCCTTCTCCACCGCCTGGAAGGGTCCGCAGAAGGGGTTGTCCAGGAACTCGGCGGCGAGGTTGATCCCCTCTGCCAGGGCCGTCCCACCAAACTCCCGAGTCACCTCGCCCCAGGTCACCCTGTAGCGAGTGGCGGCGTCGGCACCGTCCACTACCAGCAACAGACGGTTCAGCTCCTCGTTGAAGGGGAGAAACTCAATGACACCGGAAGTCGCCCCGGGGTTGGCGGGATCGCCGAAGAAGCAGAAGGGATAGCGGGTACTCTCCAGCTCGACGGCGCCGGCATCGCAGGACAGCACCGAGTGCCCGGCAGTAGCTTCAGCCGTGTCGCCGGCCAGACCCAGTGTGATCGTCCCGATATCGCCGCTGCAGCCGAGGGCCCTAAGGAAGCAGTAGGCCATGACCAGTTGGCCGTTCTGGGCTGGATGGACCCCGTCGCCGCCGGCCAGATGGTAGCCCGGCCCGTACTTCGCCTTGGCCTGCGCCATCACGTCCATCATCGGGCCGTGCACATCGGCGAAGATCACCTGCTCCTCCCCGGCGACCTCGCGGGCCAGGTCGGCGAACTGGCTCAGCGTGGCATTGTAGACCTCGGCCGGCTCGCCGCCGCCCCGGAATGTGTCGCTGTCCACGCAGCCGGGGGACCCCAGGACAATCGTACGCACGCCGCCCTCGCGCAGGCCCGCCACGATGGCCTTGTGGGTGTCGCGGTAGAGCTTGCCGCGGTTGGCGTCATACGGCCCGTAGCCGCCGTCATTCATGCCGTAGCACGTGGTGACAACGGTGGGACGCAGCGCCAGGACATCGCGCTCCATGCGCTGCACGAAGCTGTGGGCCACCTCACCGCTCCAGCCCGCCTGCATCACTCGCAGGCCCGCCGCGGGTTGGCACATCAGCAGATAGTCTTCGATGAACACCGAGTACTGCTTTTGCTCCGTGATGGAGTCCCCACACACCGCCACGAAGTCCTGCGCCTGCAGTGCCGGAGCATCCTGGGCCCAAGCCCCCAGCGCGGAGATCACGAGCAGGGACGACACCAACGCAATGGCACTGTGTCCTGGGCTTCGCATGGCAGTCCTCCGTCGGTTGTGGGCGGCCCGGCAAGTCACCCGGCGATGGTACTGAGTTCGGCGCCGGGGGCGGTGGACCTCCCCGCGCCGTGGGTCGCCGGCGCCGGCCGCCCGGCCCTGGAGCTCAGATTATGCAGGTTCCGGGCAGGCGCCGATTCACGTCACCTCACCCCCCCCA
>CAZXDD010000524.1:0-5888 GCA_964639415.1 uncultured Armatimonadia bacterium | reverse complement strand
GCCACACCGGGAGGTGCCATGGCCTGCAGACGTTCTGCGGTGTTCTCCGCCGGCAGTGGTCCGCCCCAGGCCGGGCCCTCACCCGCTCCCGCGCCGTTCCAACCTCTCCCAGGCCCGAAGGGCCGCCCGGGAGAGGTCGGCAGACCGGCCCGCTCCGCGGGCGCGGTCTGACGGGTGAGGGGAGAACCCACCCAACCCGCGACGGAGACAGGCCGTTGGCCGTTGTAGGGCGGCGACCTGTGCGCCGCCGCCGTTGGTGTTGGGGGGCCCCCCGGCGCGATACAGGCCCGCGCCCTACAGAGCGGCGACCCGCAGCCCCAGGGACGGCAACGGCGCACGGCAAACGCCCGTGCCCCTTATGGCGCCGTCTCGTACTCGATCACCAGCTCCGGGCCCTTCCCGGTCTCAGCGGCGAAGTAGCTGGCACCGTCGGTGGACGTGGGCTCCAGCACGAGCCGCAACTCCGTCATTCCGCTGAGGTCCACATCCAGTACGCGTTCCTCCAGCGTATCGTTGCCGACCGCGCCCAGCGCCCCAACCTGCCTCCCCGGGGCCGGACGGTTGGTGTAGCGCAGAGCCGCATTGTCCCACTCGGCCTCCACCAGGTGGATGGTCCCCGAGTTGCCGCTCTCGGCCGCCAGCGTGTTCGCCGTGTGGAGCCGCAGCTTCGCCGACAGCGGCCGGCCGGGGATGTCCAGAGGGAACCGGAGATAGGCGATGTTGTGGCTCTCATCGCCCATGGCATCCCCGCCACCGTCCACAAGCAGCGCGGCGTTGCCGCTGTAGTCGGTGTTCGGCGAGCCGTGGCTGACGTAGGTGTCGAAGGAGGACGCCACCACCAGCCGGCCCCGGGTGCCCAGGTACTCGAAGGGCAGGGCCTTCTCGGCCTCAATAGCCCCGTCCGTCCGCAGCAGTCGGAGGTCTACCTGCCCGGTGGCGGGTTCGCCCTTGGTCTTGACCTGCAGTGTCACCACCACGGTGGTCTTCTGGTCCGGCTGCAGCTCGACCTCGGGCTTGTCCACGGTCGCGGTGAGCATGTCGGGGGCCGCGAGGCTCAGGGTCCCCCGGAACGGCTCCTCCGTGCGGTTGGCCAGAGCGATCTGGAGTGTCTGGGTCGGGTACAGATCGTTGATCTCGAACCTCCCGCCGGTCATGCCCACAGTCAGCACCCGCTCCCGGACCACCTCGACGGTGCTCAGGGCCGGGGTCTGGGAGCGAGTGAAGTCGCTGATCGTGGGAACGAGCTGGATGCTCAGCATGTCCTCGCAGGCAATTGCCGAGAACTCCTTGACCACGGCCCGGCGCTCGCCGCCGGGCGCGGCGGCGATGTCCAGGTCGGTGGCCACCGTCTGCCCCTGAATCTTGACGTCGAACACCCGCTGCCCGGGCTTTTCGCCTTCTCGCGGAGCGAAGCCCAGACGCACGGTGTACAACGCCGGGCCGTCGCCGTCGCCGATCAAGGGGATGCGACAGGTGCTCATGCCTTCCATCCCGGAGGCATACAGCCAGGGGGAATCGGTACCGGTGACTGTGCAGGTCTCGGCGGGCTCGGCGTAGTAGCCGCAGTTGGGGAGGGCGGCCACCTGCACCTGGGGGTCGATGCGCATGCGACCCCAGGGGCGGGGATAGCCGAGCCACAGGTTCCCCTGCGGATCGCGGCGGTCTCCCGGGGCGCCGAGGCTGAGGCCGATGCGCTTGACCGGAAGCATCTCGCCGCGGGAGGCAAACAGGCCCCATCCCTTGTGCTGCTCTCGCGGCTTGAACACCACGGTGCACTGGATGGAGTGCAGGCACACGCAGCCGGAGCTGGCTTCCGGCTCGACAAGCAGGCCGTTGGCCGGGATCTGGTTCATCCAGCAGCCGGCGCGCTGGCCCCCGAAGTGCTCGGCGCCCTGATCGGCGACAAGGTCATAGTGCGCGCTGGACCACGACCGGAAGAACAGCCCGTTGGGCGAGCCGCTGATGGCGCCGCAGTGGTGGCCGGGACGCTCCATCTCCCAGATCGTCTCTCTTCCCGTCAACGGGTGCACCCGTGTCCTGGGCTCACCGGTCTTCAGGTCGAAGGCCCATGGCTCGGCATAGAGCGTGTCGCCGACGATAAGGGGACGAATGCGGCAGCCGATGGCCCTGCTCCACAGCAGCGACCCGTCCTCGTCTGACAGGGCGACGGCGCGTCTCTTCTCGAAGGCCTTGCCGAGGAAGTCGTTCCAGTAATGGCCGTCGGCGTGGTTGGCGGCGAAGACCACCACGCCCCGGTGAGCCATGGTCTGCAGCGTCCCGCCGCCGGGGCCGATGCCGGTGCAGTCCGTGAGATCTACCGGGCGCCGCCACAGCGGCTCACCGGTCTCGATGGAAAGCGCGCAGGCCAGCCGCACATCGGCCTTCTCCAGCTCCTTGAGCGCGGCCTCCCGGTCGATGCCTTTCTCCGTCATCAGGGCTTGCACGCGGTCTGCCAGCGCCTCGGCCCGCTGCTCATCGGTCACGGTGCTCTCGGCCAGGATCAGCCGACCGGCGTCGATGGCGATGCTGTTGTTCCAGATCTGCTGGCCCCTGTGCAGCCAGAGCTGTCTGCCGGAGTCGATGTCCATGGCGAAGATGCTGTCCGTCCACTGGTTCTTGGCCGAGGAGCTGCCGAAGAGCAGGTCGCCGACCACCGCCACATAGGCCCAGGTGCGTGTGACCTCATCACCCAGGTCCGGCAGGGAGTATTCCGCCAGGGTCTCCCCGGTCTCCGCGTCCAGGCGGAAGCACTTGCCCTTGGCCGCGACGAACAGGCTGTCCTCGCGACAGGCCAGGTTGCTGCAGTTGTGGGACACATACAGGCGTGAAGCGCCATCGATCTCCCGCTCCCAGTACGGCAGACCGTTGTACGCGTCGAAGCACATGATGAGGTTGGTGCCCTGCAGGTACACGCGGCCGTTGAGGCTCAGCGGCGCGGCATTGCGGGCATGGCGACTGGGGACCTTGTCCGGCCCCGGATCGCCGTACCACAGGACGCCGAGCGGAAACGTGAGCGCCGTATCCTCCGAGGAGGCGATGTTGCCGGGGGTGCCGTATTGGTGGGTCCAGCTCCCCGCACCCTCGAGTGCAGGACGGACGTAGGTCGTCCACGCTCCGTCGGTCCGGACATCGGTCATACCCGCGGCCGCCAGCCATTGCCTCACCGCCGCGGGATCAAGTCCTGTGGCCGCGCCCGCCGGCTTCCCCAGACAGATCGCGCCACCGCACGGCTTGAGCATGCGCAGGGCCTCGTCCGCCGAGGGCGGGAGCGTGCCGGAGACAAGGGCATCCTCAGACACGATGAGGTTGGCGAAGTAGTCGGAGTAGGGCACCGCACTCAGGTCGGCATGGTCGACGATGACCCGATGGCCGTAGGCCTGCTCGGCATTGAGCCTGTCTCGAGCGGCCATCACCGCCGCGCGATCATCGTCCACGGCGTAGATCAGCAGCTCGCTGCGACGGGCCAACTCGCGGGCCAGCCGCCCGGTGCCGTTGCCCAGCACCAGGCAGTAGCCACGCCGGATGCCGGTCTGGGCCAGAATGGCCTCGGCGGCTTCGGCGCAGAGTTTCCCGGTATCGTCCTCCGTGAAGGCGACTGTCTCCGCAGCCACTACCGGGACCGGCGCAGGGCCTGAGCCGAAGCAGTAGGTCGTACCGTCCTGGCAACTGACGTACAGCCGACCGGAGGCCACGGCCAGCCCTCGGGCCACACCGTCGATCCGCTCCTCCCACAGGCACTGACCGCTGCGGGCGTCCAGGCAGACGAGCTGCTCATCACCGCCGGCGAGTACCTGCTCCCCGGCCACGATCATGCAGTGGAGGTCTTCCCTGTCGTAGTCAAACAGCGTGCACGAATCCAGCAGCCGCTCGGCCTCCAGTTCCTCCGCCTCGACGGTCTTGAGCCGCTCGTCGAAGTCCTCCGGCCGGGGCTTCAGGGCCATCAGCGCTTCTCGCTTCTTGGCCACCTCGCGCCTGCGGTTGCTGGCCGCCGGGTAGGCCTGCCGATCCAGGGCCGTGATCCCGGCCTCGCTGAGCATGTACGAGACCTGCTCGGTCACCACCAGGCGCTTGCCGGGGAACCAGGCGAAGCCCTTGCCCCCTTTCTCCTGGTCCAGTGTCACCACCTGAGTGCCGGAACCCGAATAGAGGTGGTCTCCGGCGATAAGGGCGTAGGTGCCGCCGAGGACCCCGTCGGCCCGCCAGTTACCACCGGGCTGGTAGATGAAGCGACCATCCTCGCGGGCGAACCGTGCGGGCAGGGCCCGGCCCGAGGTGACAAACAGGCTGCTGGAGGAGGCCAGCATGTAGCCCTGCGGCGAGAAGCCGTTTTGGCCTGCGTTCTGATCGCTGAGTGTGTTATTGCTCCAGATGACGGTGCCCGAGTTGGCGTCCACGGCGTACAGGTAGATCCGCTCGGCGGGGAAGATGCCTGCGGCGAAATAGGCCACGCCACCGTCCACGATGACGCCCGTGCGTACCGGCCACATGGAGACCATGCGACCGCCGCCCAGGATCCTCTCCTCTGTCGGGCCCGCCCGGAAGTCCCAGACCAGGGAGCCGTCCGCGGCCGTCAGGCAGTAGACATGGCCGTCGTCGGACCCCACGTAGACCCGGCCGTCGCTCACTGTGGGCGCCATGCGCACCGGGCCATTGGTGAAGAACCGCCACCGCAACAGCCCTGTGGCGGCGTCCAGGGCGTACACGATGCCGTCGGCGCTGGAGCCCAGGAAGGCCAGGCCGCCGTCGATGGCCACGTGATAGGCATCGTCATAGCGCAGACGCGGGGCCTCGAGAATGCCCTCCACCGGGATCGGCTGTGGGTTGGCGAAGGCGTACGTGGGCTCTCCGGGTGGGCGGTACTGCCAGTGCCTGGAAAGCGGGAGCTCCACCCCATCGGCCGAGATGCCGCTACGGCCCATATCACCCAGGTAGGTGGGCCATGAGTCGCCGACGGCAGTCTGCTGGGCCGATGATGCCGAGGCCAGACCCAGGAACAGGACCGTAACAGCCGCAATCCATCGGAAACCGGTGTTCTGCAGACGATCAGCGTACGGACGCATCGCAAGGACCTCCCAAAGCCGCGTGCCCTCAAGGCACCCCGGCCGGTAGTGTCTTCGCCGTGCCTGCCGCCCGGGCCTTCCGGCAGACAACAGATGGGTGCCGGAAACGAACCGGTGTGACCACCACGGAGACTGCATGTCGCCGTGCTTCACCGTTCTTCGGCGGACTGCGCGTGCTCCGTGTCTCCGCGGCGACACGTTCCGCTGCCGGCCCTGCGCCTCACTTTGACAGGGGGCAGACGCCGGAGGTACCATTGGGCCGTGGTTGACCTCACGACGTGGAGAGCTGCGATGACACTCCGCCCAGTGCGCCCGACCGGACCCTGCGTGGCACTACTGCTGACCATCGGCCTGTTGGCGTCCGCCGCCGACGTTCAGGCCTGCCCCTACTGCATCCGCGAAGCCGGCTTCATCGTCCGCGACGTCGACCCGTACCGTGTGGTGGTCTTCCAGCGTACGGACACCCCCTCGGCCGCGGACTTGCCGCAGTGGGCCGAGGAGATCGGCAAGCGGCTCTTGCCCGACTCCAATGTCGCGGTGGAAGTGGTAGACCTGGATGCCGATCCGGACAACCCCCTGGCCGGCCATCTGCCCGAGGCCGCGAACGCGAAGCTTCCCGCCGCCGTACTCGTCTCGCCTCAGGGAGAGGCGCTCAACCTCGACCTGCCGGCCCCGCCGCTCACACGCGACGGCCTGCAGTCGGTGGTGAGCGAGGCGCTCAGCTCGGCGGCCCGGGACGAGATCGCGGCGCACATCATCAAGCACTGGGCCGTGGTGCTGATCAGATCGGAAGAGCGTCGTGTAGGGAAAGAGTGTAGGATAGGGTGT
>CAZXDD010000523.1:0-5898 GCA_964639415.1 uncultured Armatimonadia bacterium | reverse complement strand
TACAAGCGGCTCGAAGAGACGCCGAGAGGGGGGCTGGGGGGGTGAGGCGACGTGAGTCGGCGCCCGCCAGTAACCTGCATAATCTGAGGGCGAAGCCCGCATTCGAGTGCCGCCGTCAGTCCGGCCACATGTCCAGCGCCTCCGCCAGCGGCTCTCCCGACCTGGCCTCGGCCTCCGCGGCGCAGTGGAGGTCCTCCAGCGCACCGGCCACCCGGCGGCGGTCTTCCAGCTCCCCCTGGGCGGGGAAAGGGAAGGCGGCGGCCATGCGCTCCAGGGCCTCCGCGGCCTCGGCGTAGTCCTCGGCCGCCACACTCAGGGGCTCGGCCATCTGCTCATTACGGTCGGCCAGGCGCAGGAGGTAGTCGGCCGCGAGCCGCCTGCTCTCGGCATAGCATTGGCTGCAGTAGGCGTGTCCGAAACCGTCGGCGATGCCCTCCTCCAGCGCGCGGATCCACAGGTCGTAGGCGCCGAGGCCGAAGCAGTAGTCGGCCGTCCCACTCACCTGCCGATGCACCTCGATGGCCCGAACCACGGACTGTCGGTCGCCGTGGCCCACGGTGGCATCCGTCGGCGAGGGGAAAGCGAGGCCGTACAACCCGCCGGGAGCCTGCAGGGCCGTGATGTCAATGGGCTCCATCGGCTCTCCGGTGAGCAAGCGATGGCACAGCACGTGGTAGCCGCCGTCTTCGACCCCGGTGACCACTCCGTACTCCGGCAGGTAGGTGCCCCAGATCACACAGGGCCTTCCGGCGGCGATCTCGCCCGCCACCAGGTCGTACAGCGCCCGGCAATGGCCGCGGTCGGCCTCGGTGAGCTCGTCGGTCAGGTACCAGTCACCGGAATCGAACTGCAGGGTCGTTCGTCCCAGGTGGCGCAGACCGTCGGCGAGTAGGCTCCTGCGCACGGTGGTCGGCCCCGCCACATTGGCGTTATCGTACATCGCCATGGAGAAGGCGTAGCCGCTGGCCCCGGCGACGTCCACCAGGTCGCAATCCACCCCCAGAGACCGCAGGCAGGTGGTGGTGGCCGCGACCCAGCTCAGCCAGGCCGGCCGCCACTGCACCTCGGTGGGCAAGAAGGCCGCGCCCGCCGTTGTCTCGGCGGCTGCGACATCCTCGGCGGGCCCCTGGCCCAGTGCGGAGCCGGCGAGCAGCGCTCCGGCTCCGACGACGGTGGTGGTGAGAAAGGCTCGGCGATCGGTCTGGGCGGGCATGGCGCACCCCCATGGGAGGCATCGGCCGCTTGGGGCCGATGGGGAACTACGAGGTGCCCAGCAATATGCGTTCCATTCCATGGCGGAAGTGCGGGCACGCTATCGGCGAGCCAGAGCCCGGCTCAGCTCAGCGGTGAGCCTGTCGGCCTGAGAGCAAGTGGCCGCGGTGTGCCGCCAGGAGGCCTTCACTGCGTCGGCCGCCCCGATGAAAGCACCCGGGTGCCTCTGGTAGCCCTTGCGCCCGCCGCTGCGGCGGGTTACCGGCTTGCGGCCCTTCCTGCCGCACAGGTAGGCCTCGGCGTCCCTGCACTCGACGTCTTCGGTGACGCGACACGGCGCGGCCGCCCAGGTGGTGGCCTGCCGCCTCTGCCCATCCAACGTGCTACCACCCGTTTCTGGGCTCCGGGACACGCAGCCCTCCGGCAGGCTTCAGACGCCCCCCGTTGCCCATGCGTCGCCCCCCGGTTACCTCCCCGTTCGTCCAGCCCGGGCCCTTGTGGCCGATTCTCTTGAGCGAGGGTCGCACACACAATGATCCCTCGACCGACGGACGGGCATCGGGTCGCTTACGGTAGAGGCTGCTCGCAGCGGAGGCGGCAAGATCACCGGCTCCCCTTGCCCCCGTCAGAACCGGCGGACACCGCCTTCAGAAGACTCCCCCCGCCCCCCGGACACGTCTTCTGCGCGGTGTCCGCCTTTTCTGTGTGAGGCAACGGCTGCGGGTCCCGCTCAGCGGCGACCCGCGGTCCCAGGAACGGCAAAGGCAAACGACGAACGGCAAGGGCAGACGGCGAACGGCAAAGGCGGACGGCGGCGACGTTGGCTCCCTCGGCATCCGGCTCCAGCACAATGTCCAAGCGCGACTGCTCCAGTGAGAAACACTCCCAATGCATGTGACACCACGGTTCCAGACGGGTAGATGCCCAGGCCCGAAAGGTGTAGCCCATGCCCTGTCCGAAAGTGCTACCTATGTCTCCGCACAGCCCAAGCGGCGCCCGCCGCCGCTTGGGCCCGGGGGGCCGTGGGCAGCTCCCCGCCGGCCGGCAGAACGCACGGTAACGAACGACGGCCAGGTGGCGGGCAGGTATGCTGGCTGCAATGGCGAAATGACCGGCGTAGACACTCACAGGCCCGGCCGGTTGCCGAGGGGGCGCAGGTGTGGCGGGCCGCCCGGGCGCCGGCCCCTGTTCACCGGCCGGCTTCACAGATCAAGTCCACTGGGAGGCGATTGAGTTGGTCAAGATCGGTATCGTCGGGATGGGGTTCATCGGTCAGCAGCACTTCGGGACCTGGCAGAACGTGGAGGGGGCGCAGGTGGTCGCAGTTGCGGACAAGGAGGTCGACCGCATCGCCGCCTCGGCCAACGCCATCGGCGGCAATGTGGGAGACGCCGCCGCCCTGGACCTCTCCGCCGTGCAGCGTTACAGCTCTTTGGAGGACATGCTGGCCGCCGGGGGTCTGGACGCCGTGGACATCTGTCTGCCCACCTTCCTGCACCCACAGATGACTGAGACGGCCATGGCCGGCGGCGTGAATGTGATCTGCGAAAAGCCCATGGCGCTGGATGTCGCCGCCTGCGACGCCATGCTGGCCTCGGCCGAGAAGCACGGGAAGATGCTGTTCATCGCCCAGTGCATCCGCTTCTGGCCGGAGTACGAGGTGCTTGCCAACATGATCAAGAGCGGGCAGTTGGGCCGCCTGGTGAGCCTGAAGTTCACCCGCGTCTCGGCCTCCCCGTTCTGGAGCCAGGGCGGCTGGCTCAACGACATCTCCAAGAGCGGCGGCGCCCTGCTGGACCTGCATATCCATGACGCGGACTTCGTCCAGTCGATCCTGGGCATGCCCAAGGCCGTGTTCTCACAGATCGGCGCCATCACCGAGGGCGGCCCCAAGGTCGATCACACCATCAGCCACTACCTCTACGGCGGCGGCGACATGGTGGTCGTCGTGGAGGGCGGCTGGGCCATGCCCCAGACCTATCCGTTCGAGATGGCCTTCGAGGTCCTCGGTGAGAAGGGCTGCCTGAGCTTCTCCACCAGCAACGACCCGACCCTGACCTGGATGCCCTTCGATGGCGAGGCCGTGACCCCCGAGTTCCGCGCCACCACCGGCTACCAGCAGGAGCTGGAGTACTTCACCGCCTGCATCGCCGAGGGCAAGCAGCCCGAGCGCGTGCAGCCCTTCGAGGCCCGCGAGGCGGTACGGCTGGTCGCGGCTGAGAAGCAGTCGGCCGAGACGGGGCAGATTGTGGAGCTATAGAAGCGCGGCCGAGAAGTCCGGCCGGTCCGTTTCATGTCATCCTGAGCGTCTATCTCGCACTCGCACAGCGAGATAGCGAAGGATCTCGCCACATGCCAGGAGATTCCTCGAGCTGCTCCCTCCGGGAGCGGACGCTCTCAGAATGACATTCCCATGCGGATATGGGCTTCTCGGCCGCACATTCGGAACTGGGCCGAAGTCGAGGATTGGGATGACGGGCAACCAAAGGAAGGGTAGCCGCACGCCCGAAGGGACTGCGCATGGGAAAGAGGCTGTTCACGCTCGAGGTCAAGCTACTGCACGGGCGCGGCCGGAGGTTTCCCCAGACAAAGAAGGGCGGCATCACGCGCACCATCGCGATCCGCGGCGAGCACAAGCTGGAGAAGCTCCATGACGCGATCTTCTCAGCTTTCGATCGCTTCGACACTCACCTGTACCAGTTCGAGTTCGGGGCGGGGCCGCACGACCGCGATGCCGTCATCTATGAGATTGACTACGAACCCGACCCCTTCGCGAACCGCGGGGGCTTCGTGGAGGACACGCGGATCGGTGACCTGAACCTGGAGGTCGGCGCCAAGTTCTGGTACCGGTTCGACTTCGGAGACGACTGGTACCACGAGATCACGGTCATCGACATCGGCGAGCCGGAGCCCAAGACTCGCTATCCGAAGGTGGTCGATCGCGCCGGCAAGAGCCCGCCGCAGTACCCGTCCGTGATCTGACGGCGCACGGGGCACCCTTGCCCCTGTCCGCCGGCTGTGCTACGCTTGTCCCAGCACCCGCCGCCCCACGTACCCTCCCGGTGCGTGGGGCGCTTTGTGTGAACCGCCGCCTCGGAGCTACTCCTCCTTGGACTTGCGCCTCGCCATCGACGTAATCCGCACCTTCACCGTGATCCTCGGCGGACTGCTGGCAGGCTATTGCCTGCGCAAATCCGGTCGGCTCTCGGAAGAGACCGGCAGCGCCATCAACCGCTGGGCCATGGCGTACCTGCAGCCCATCGTCATCATCCTCGCCCTGTGGGTCATGGACCGTCCGGGCTGGCGGGAGATCGCGCTGCCGGTGTATGCGGCGCTGCTGATCGTGCTCATGTGGCCGGTGAGTCTGGGGATGGCGCGGGCGCTGGGGCTGCCCCGCGGCGGCAAGGGCGCCTTCATCGGCAGTGGGATGTTCTCCAATGTCGGCTACACCTACGGCACCTTCATCGCCTTCGTCGCCCTCGGGCCGCAGGGGGCGGCCCTGGGGTCGCTGTACTGTCTGTCCTTCTCGCCGCTGTTCTACACCCTGGGCTTCTACCTGGGACGGCGCTATGCGCCGGGAGCCAAGCACAGCGCCCTGGCGGCGCTCCTGGGACTGCTGCGGGAGCGCCACACGCTGTACCCGATCCTGAGCATCTTCGTGGGTCTGGGGCTGAGCCTGTCGGGGGTGCCGGCGCCCGGTGAGACGGCTTTCGTCCTCGACCTGGGGCTCCCGCTGGTCACCGGGGTGTTCCTGATCGCCATCGGCCTGGGGCTGCGGCTGTCGGCGGTGCGCCTGTTCTGGCGTGAGTGTCTGCAGATGCACTTGGCCAAGTTCGTGCTGTGTCCGACCCTGGGCCTGGGCCTGGCGTACCTGTTTGGCTACTTCTCCCCGGGGAATCACGCGCTGCTGAAGCTGGCGATCATCCAGTCCACGGCCCCCACGGCGATCATGTCGGTGCTGCTGGCCGACCTGTTCGACCTGGACCGCCGCCTGGCCGGCGCCCTGTGGCTGACGACCAACATCACCGCCATCGTGCTGGCACCATTGGTGCTGGTGATCGTGAGGCTGCTGTAGGCCCGGGGCGGCGATCTGCTATCCGTCGTTGCCGGCGCCGTCCCGTCCGGGCCGGTCTCGCTCCGGGCGGTCTCTGACCTGCCGTGCCGCTCCGGGAGGAAGCCTCCTCGTGGCAACCGGTCTCAGGCCCCGGACCGCGAACTGGTACAGCACGCCCTGATAGACGACGTACACGAACCCGTCGGCTACGGCGATGGCGGGGGGCGGCGCGAAGGCGGGTGGAGCGGCCGGTGCGGCTGGGCGGTCGGCGAGGTCGGGAGCGGGCAGGAGGTCCGCGGGCCCGGGTGCGCCGGGGCCACCGGGCCCGGTCTTCTGGGCCACTGCGGAGGGGACGAGACAGAAGGTGAAGGCCGTCAGCAGCAAGACATGGATGCGCATCGCTGTGGCTCCCGGCGCAACACGAATGAGAGAGACAAAACCACCCGCCGGAAGGCGGCGGGCGCTGCAAAGCGGGGGTAGTCCGGACGGAAGGGCGCCGAGCACTACAACCGTACATGCGTTGAGGCGACCCAACGGCCGTCGGTGGGGCGGGCTTTCCACTCAGATTATGCAGGTCCCGGGCGAGCGCCGACTCACGTCGCCTCACCCCCCCGCCCCCCTCTCCCTTACTC
>CAZXDD010000522.1:0-5901 GCA_964639415.1 uncultured Armatimonadia bacterium | reverse complement strand
GCAGAGGCCTCACCCCCGGGTGGGGCCTCTGCCCGACAATCGTACCCGCGCAGTCAGCCGTTCCCAGTCGTGCCGTTCTTTGCCGTCCTCCGCGTCTCTGTGGTCAGCCGTTCGCGTTCTCCGTGGAACTCCGTGCTCTCCGTGTCTCCGTGGTGAGACGTTGCCGTTGTTGTTGCCGTTCTCTGCTGTTGGCGTTCTCTTCCTCTCCCCCTCCGCGCATGCTATACTCTCCCCCTCGGCGTGCTACCCCGATAGCTGCACAGGGAAACATCCATGAAAGCTACCAATGCATGCATCCCCTGCATGCTCTTCCAGGCGTACAACACCGCGGTCCAGTGCACCTCGGACACGCGACTCCAGCGCGAGATCCTCGATGAGGTCATGCGACGCTATACGGGCGTGGTGCTGGATAGGACCCCGGGCGAGCATTCGCAGGTCGCCTTCGAGGTCTGCCGTGAGCTGACGGGCGTGCAGGACCCGTACGCGGAGGCCAAGAGGGCCTCCAATGAGGGCGCCATGGCCCTGTATCCGGAGCTGTCGCGGAGGCTGGCCGATTCGGCGGACCCGCTGCGGGACGCGTTGCTGCTGGCCGTGGCAGGCAATATCATCGACCTTGCCATCGCCAAGGAGTACGACCTCACGACGGATATCGTCAGGCAGATCGAGCGGGGCTTCGATGTGGCGGAGTTGGAGGGCTTCCAGGCGGCGGCCGAGGCGGCGCAGTCGATCCTGTATCTGGGGGACAATGCGGGAGAGATCGTCTTCGACCGCCTGCTGATCGAGGCTCTGGGGCCGGGTAGGGTGACGTTCGTGGTGAAGGCCGGGCCCATCGTCAATGACGCCATGCCGGCGGACGCCGAGCAGGTGGGGATCACAGAGGTCTGCCGGGTGATCGACACAGGGAGCAACTACTTCGGCTTTCCATGGGAGCACGTAAGCCCGGCGGCGAGGGATGAGTTCGCCGCGGCGGATATGGTGATCTCCAAGGGGCATGCGAACTTCGAGACGGTCACGGAGCTGGGGGAGGAGGGGGACAGGGTCTGGTACCTGCTGAAGGTCAAGTGCAATGAGGTAGCGAGGCAGGTCCCCGCAACGAACGGCGATGTGGTGCTGGTGTCGCACAAGACACTGCGGGAGCGAGGGATGGTGGGGTAGCCGTCCCTGGGGCCCCGCCCTGCGGGGCGTCTCGCCTGCACGCCGTTCGCCGTTGTCGTCCCCGGAACTCGGCCCCTCCGCCCCTACTGCTCCCCCTTGTCCGGCCACTGCAACTGAGCGATCTGGATCACCGAGTCGTGATCTTTGGCGACACCGTAGGCCACGCGCTTACCGTCGGGACTGATGGCGAAGCCGTAGCGATGCTCCAGTCTCAGATCCCCGCTGATCCTGTGCAGGCCCACGCCCTCGATGGGGACCGCGAAGAGCTGCCCGGCGGACTCGTAGGCCAGGTACTTGCCGTCCGGGCGCCACCATGCCGGCGCGCAGGGGTGCGGGCAGGCGATGGGGCCCTGCTTGACCGCGCGCGCGTTGCCCCCGTCGGCATCCATCACCCACAACTCAGGCTCGTTGCCCACGCGGAAGTAGGCGATGCGCGTGCCGTCGGGCGACCAACTGCCCATGTGCGAGACGTCGTCGGTGGTGAGCATCGTCACCTGCCCGGTCTGCAGGTCCACCACGGCGAGATTGCGCTTCGGGGGCGGCTGCTCGGCGAGCACGACCTCGGTCATCCGGGTGAACAACACGCGTGCTCCATCCGGACTGAAGGCGGGGCCGATGTCCGAGGCCCCGTCCTCCTGCGCCAGTGGTGTGGACACCGCGGCTTCGACATCAAGGAGCCACAGGCCGCTATCGCCGCCGACGGTCTTGGCGCCCCACTGAGCGGCCGTGCGCCCGTCGGGCATGATGACCTTCTCGGCGTCGTGAACGAACTTGCTGCCGGAGAGCACCATGCGTGTGCCGTCGGGCGAGGCGGCCATCTCCCCGATCCCATGCTCCCCGGCTCCCGCCGTGCGGCGCACGCTACCATCGGTCAGGTCGGCGACGTACACGGCGTGCGTTCGTTGGGGCTCCTGTCCGTCGGCCGCATGGGACATCGTTGCCACGCGATCACCACTCAGCCACACCGGGGGCCGCACCGGGATGCTCGGCAGCGCGAAGCTGCGCACCTTCTCCGTCGCCGGCTCCCACACGACCAGCCCAAGGGTCTCAAATCCGCGATGGGATGTGGCCACGAGACCGCCGTCCGGGCTCCAGCGCGGGTCCTGCCCAAGGGGGAGCTTCGCGCCCTCGTCGGCCGCCGCACACAGCGATGAGCAGAGAACGCAAACGAGTACCGGCATGGATGCGAGCCTGTCCACCATTGTCCCGTCTCCTCTCAGGGAGGTGGGGCCAGGCCGTCCCCGGCGGCTGTGCCCGGAAGTGGCCGTGACCCGTATCTGGCCTTACCCCGCGACTACCCCGCCGCCTTGAGCTTCTCGATCTCCTCCAGCGCCCGACGGGCGGTGTCGGCGTACCACTGCTCGTGGCCCTCGCAGGCGTCCAGCGCCCGCCGGTAGCTGACCGCCGCTTCATCGACCCTTCCGGCCCGGGCCAGCGCCTCTCCCAGGACCGTGCCGACGAACCCCTTGAGCAGAGGGATCGTTGGCTCCAGGGCCCAGAACTCATCGGCCACCTCCATGGCTTCCGCGAGCCGGTCGGCCTTGGCCAGCACCCAGACCTTAGTCTTGAGCACATCCGCACGCGCGTCGGCGATGCCCAGCGAGTCATCGGCGGCCCGATCAAGTTCGGCGATCTGAGCATCGGGGCCCCCGGGCGTCTCCAGCGCGCCGCCCAGCAACTCCCGACACCAGGTCATGGCCAGTTGTCGGCATGCGGGACAGCCGGCGGCCTGCGGCATGGCGCGCAGGCGGTCCACAGCCCTCTGCGCCAAGCTGGGGATGACTGCGGGCCGCAGCAGGCCCCCCTCCCTCGACGCGGCCTCCACGTAGGTCTGGCCTACCCGCCGCACGGAGGGCCGAAGCTCGCGCCCCTGTTCCAGATAGGGCGTGCCGAGCGCGGCGATGGCGGCGGCCGCCTGCTCCGCGGGAAGGGCCGCGGCGGACTCTAGCTGCAGGTCGAAGAGGCTGCCGGCGAAGGCATCGTCCAGGGCAAGCCAGTCTCGCACCCGCTCAGTCAGTTTGGCGGTCGCCTCCGGGGCGGCCTGACCAACCGTGACCTCCTGTGCCCAGGCGCGGTCGAGAAGCTGCGCGGCCCGCAGGTCGCCGGCCTCACGACAGGCGGCCGCCTGCCGCTCCAACACCGACCATATCGCCTCGCCCTGCCGGCTCTGCCTCAGGAGGCCGAGGTACTCCTGCAGCCTCCGCCGGATCGTCTCCGGCGCCGCGACGGTGTCGCCGGCCGCGTGCAGTAGAACCCACGCCTCGAGGAGGTTCTGCGCCGGAGCCTCGGCCTCGGCGGCGCTTTGCCTCGCCAGGTAGTCTTCGCGCGCCCGGCAGGCGTTGGCGGGGGGCGCGGCCACGGCGGCCTGCGCCTGCTCGGCGGGCAGATCGAGGCCCTCGGGCGGAGCGGGGCCGTCCATCCTGTCTAGCGCAAAGGCCGACAGCACCGCACTGGGGCTCTTGCCCTTGAGCACCCGCACCTCGGCCTCGATGGGCCCCCGGACGCAGAACTGCTGCCAGCAGCCCTGTCCGAACTTGCCGGTATCGCCCACGGCCAGGAGCTCGCCCTCCCGGGTGCCGAGGACGATGGCGTGCTCCCGCGGGCGCCACGTCCCGCCCCAATCGGCATCCACGAGGTACAGTGCCAGCCGCCACAGCCCATCCGGGATGACCGTGCGGAGCAGGATGTCCGGCCCGGCGTCGTCCGACGGGTGCGTCTGCCCGCCGTCGTCCCACCAGGCCAGCAGGCCCCTGCGCGTCACGGGGTTGTAGGTTGCCCGGGGATCATCGGTGACGGGTGCGCTGATCCACCCCAGCGTCATCCAGCTATCCGGCTCCGAGGTGCGCGCGTAGTAGGTCAGGGGCGGCTCGCCGTGCAGGGCGTCCTTGCCGTGCATGGCATCGCTGAAGCACAGGCTCCCCGGACGGCCGAAGAGGTCGCAGTCGCCGCCGGCGAGGCACAGCACGAAGGCGTCTGTCCCGTACGAGAGCCACCAGTTGCCCTTCGTCCGCCGGTCCTCGCCCAGGTAGGAGGCCGTCTCCGAAAGGCCCCCGAGGCGCTCCTGCACGCGCCCCAGGGCCAGGGCGGCCTCGCGAGAGGGACTGTCCGCCGGATGCTCGCGCAGGAGCCTGGTGAAGGTCTCCACGGCATCGGCATCCTGCCCCGATGCTTCATACAGCACCGTCAACTCGCTGAGCAGGGCCGGTCGCTGGGCCTTGCCCTCGGTCTGCTCCCACAGCCCGGCCATGGCCTGCCAGGCCTCGGCGTGCTTGCCCGCCAGACGTAGACGTCGGGCGATGGCAAGAGACTCCAGGATCGGGTCCGTCCCCTCGCCCCCGCCGAAGAGGACCGCGGGCCTGCCCCACAGTCCGCCCCTGCCGCTGTGGTTGTAGACCTTCACCGCCAGCACGTTGTCCTCGTCCCAGTTGAGACACTCGGGCGGCAGCGCGTAGAGCCTCGGCTCACCCGCGGCGGTGCGCACCCGCGGCGGGAACTCGCCTGCTCCCCCGATGGGCGTGCCGTTGACGAAGCCCTGGTCCACATCGAGGGCGAGGCCCAGGTCGAGCACCAGGGCCCGCTCCCGCCAGGCTTCCGGAACGGTGAAGTGCAGCCGGTACCAGCCGTACACGCCGTCCTGCGGTTGGCGCTTGTCCCACTCATCGTCCGGCATGGGCGCCGTGGCCCAGGTGCCGTCGTCCAGAGCTGGCTCGGAGTAATCGGCCTCCCCGTCCTTGCCCGCGGCCTGAAACAGCCACTGCTCCTGCTCCGAGAGCCGGTAGCCCAGGCGCGGAGAGCCCAGGAGCCCCCCGATTCCGCCCATGTCGTAGACCTTGACCGCGAGGACGTTGTCCTCCCCGTAGCGCAGCACGCCCGCCGGGATCAGGTACTCGCGGTCCACGTTGTAGGCCGAGGAGGCCTGAGGCGGGAAGGCCCCGGTCTGGCCGATCTGCACACCGTTGCAGTACGTGCAGTCCACGTCATCGACGATTCCCAGCTTCAGGACCATGTCACGGCCGGAGAAGGCGGGATCGGGAGTGAAGTGGTATCTGTACCAGCCGCAGGCGCTGCGGTACCTGCCACGCGCGTCCCAGTCGCGGTCGGGCAGAGGCACCGGCGTCCAGTCCGTCTCAGATAGGTCCGGGGCGGAGTAGTCCGCCTCGGCCGAGACGTCCACAGTCTTGCACAGCCAGGAGCAGTGCGCGGGTGACGGAGCAAGGAGGATCGCAGCGGCCGCGAGGGCGAGGCACGCGACGAGGCCGGCCGCGGTTGTCGGCACGGCGTTGCATCTGCGGCGGCGGAGCGTCGGTCTAGGCATAGCGCTCAGGCCTCCTGCAATGCCTGCTTCGGTATGGGGCTTCCTGGGGCAAATGGGGACATAGGTACAGACGCTTCGGGGCAGATCTGAGTTCCGTCGGGCCGAGGGTGTCGGCGAGCGTCGCCGCTCTGCAGGGCGCGGGCCTGCACCGCGCCGAGGAGGTCTTCCAACACCAACGACCAACGACGGCGGCGCACAGGTCGCCGCCGTACAACGGACAACGACGCCTCTCCCTGCAGGCCGTTGGCCCGCTTTCCCTCCCCTTCGCGCTACAACCGCTCAGGAGAGGGCTACGGCTACGGCGGACGGCGAACGTCGGCGGCGCACAGGTCGCCGCCCTACAATGGGCAACGGCGAACGGCTCGGCGGGAGGCGCTCTGTAGGGCGCGGGCCTGTACCGCGCTCAGGACGCCTTCAAGCTCGTTTCGTGG
>CAZXDD010000521.1:0-5909 GCA_964639415.1 uncultured Armatimonadia bacterium | reverse complement strand
GCCAAAGGCGCCCCCTAGCGACGGGATTTACCCCGTCGACCAAGCCTTGGGACCGCGCTCTCTCCCCAGTCGACCGCACGGAAAACAGCATCAATTGCGGGCAGGTGCTCAGCCCCCATATGACGAAGACTTCATTTGCGGATAAGCAGGGGGCAGCGTTTCGTCCCCGGCACGCACTTCTACGAGGAGGCTTACAGGCAATGCGCAGACAGAAAGGCTTCACCCTGATCGAACTGCTCGTCGTAATCGCGATCATCGCGATCCTGGCGGCGATCCTGTTCCCGGTGTTCGCCAGGGCCCGAGAGAAAGCACGGCAGGCCAGTTGCAGCTCGAACCAGAAGCAGATCGCGTTGGGCCTGCTGATGTATGCTCAGGACTATGACGAGGCGTTCCCCGGCTTCTACCAGAAGGCAACCACCGCCGATTGGCCACTGCTCATCTGGATCGACGCGATCATGCCGTATGTGAAGAACGATCAGCTCTTCCGCTGCCCCAGCGGCAATGACAGCAGCGTCGATCCGGGGGCTTACTACGCGGGCACCAAGAGGCTCACCACCAGCTACGCGGTGAATCGCTATGTGTGCAACGGCGGGCGTGACCCCTTCAACAACCGGATGGCTCAGATCACCGCCCCGGCCCAGACCCTCTTGACCTTCGACGCCATCCGGGGCGCACGCTGGTGCGCCACCCCCATGGGGACCGGCGGCTCCAGTGGCGATGACTGCTACGGCCGCCCGGCGGGCATCATCGAAGTCTCCGGTGGCTCGCTGGTCGCCGGACAGGACTACGGCCTCCACAACAACGGTGCCAACGTCTCCTTCTGCGATGGCCACGTGAAGTGGATGAAGAGCGGAGCCTGGGAGTCGTACGCCAAGCATTACAGCTCGTACTGGCAGAAGACCCGCTAGCCTGGACCCGCCCTAACACCCTTCCCCGGCGTCGGCACCGCAGCCTCCGCCGGGGAGGGGATGCAGGCCCCGCCGACCTCGAAGCGCCGCCGAGAAGTCTACATTCGCATGGGAGTGTCATTCTGAGAGCGTCCGCTTCCGGAGGGAGCAGCTCGAGGAATCTCCCGGCGTTCAACGAGATCCTTCGCTATCTCGCTGCGCGAGATGGCCGCTCAGGATGACATTTCCACGGCAGGCCCAGGTTTTCGGTTGGACCTCCGTACCACAGCCCCCGGCAGGGCCTCAGTGCCTCAACCCCACGAACCGCGGCAGCTCGATGAGATGGTACTTCTGGGTGTACGCCGGCTGCTTGTCCGGGGGGCTGGTGGCATTGGCCACCCACATCCGCAGGTCCTCCGGGGCGAACACCACGCTGTGCAGATTGCCGCCGCCCGCCAGCGGCCTGCTCTGCAGCATCGCCCGGGCCAGCCGGGCGTCCACCTTCCCGTAGTACTTCTCCGTCACCCACAGCCGAATCGATTCATAGCGCTGCCAGGTGTCCAGGCCCCGTACCATCACCCGGGCGACCTCGAGATTGTCGATCCCCAGCCTCGCCAGGATTTTGCGCTGCAGCTTCTCGCTGACCGGGTGATTGGTGCGGTAGATTCCGTACTCGAAGCCCTCGCTCACCGGCGGCTTGTTCTCCTGCTCATCCGCCGGCCCGAACACGATCTTGTCGCCCGCATCCACCTCGAACGCTCTGGCGCTGCGCTCGCCCCCGGCGGCGACCACGAAGTTCCAGCCCGTGGTTCCCGCGTACCCGCCGACCATCTGCTCCACCTCAGAGAGGTTGCCGCAGTATTGCAACAGCCGGCGGCAGATGATGAACAAGGGCTCGCCGTCCAGTGTCTCGTCGTTGGTGCTGGAGGTCATCTCACCGAAGGTGATGCCGGCGGCATTCATCCCCGTCACCGCCCCCACGCAGCCGGCGTAGGTGACCAGAGCGAAGGCGTGTCCCTGCTCGGGGATTCCGATGTAGACCACGGCGCTGTCCTGCACCCTGGTGCCTGAGGTCCAGTCCAGGTTCCGGCCGTGGTAGAGCCTGCCGTCCGCGGTGGCCGGCCCCCAGACCGCGAAGTTCGAGCATTCCTGCCCATCGCCCTGATCCTGCCGGGGCTTGCCCCAGTCGTGGCCGTAGTGCACCATGTCGGCGTGGATGTGCATGGCCAGGATGTCCTCGTACGGGATGCCGCTGCCCTCGGCCACCCCCTGCATCTCCTCGATGTACTCCGGCGCGATGTGCTTCTCCATCGCCGCGGAGCACAGGCGCATGTACTGGGTGTCATAGCCCTGGTTGTCGCGGACGTGGGCGAACAGGTACGAGTCGATCCCGCGCCGGATGTCCTCGGCGACGGCCGCTCCGTACTGCCGCCCCATCTCCCGGGGCGAGCCTGAGGCCACCACCACTTTCAGCCCGTCCACGGACCACAGGTGCTCTCCGAGTTGCTCCACTACGGGAGCCGGCTCTTCGTCGGCCACGTACTGCAGGTCCAGCTCCGGCGCTTCCCATCGGGTCTGCTCGGCGATGAGGGCGTTGAAGAGCCCTCCGGCGGCCAGCAGCAGGCCCAGCAGGATGCTCACGAGGATCGGTCGATAGTCGCGCATGCCAAGACTCCTGTACCCTAGTATTGGGATGTCAGTTCGTCCGCCGGCCTGCTAGGTCCTGCCGGGAGGACGGGTGGGTCGGATACAGAACGTAGACGGCCCGCCGACCATGCTTGGGCGGGCCCGGCAGGTGGTTTGCAGGCGCGTGACGCTGCGTCGGCAGGTCAATCAAGGTGTTCGCGGAACCGGTCGGGCGTCAGGCCTGCCTGCGGGGCGAAGAGGATTGTGTCGTGCCTCCCCCCGCCTGCGGGATGATTGGGGGGGGCGCCGTAGTGGAGCCGGTCCGCAAGGGCCGGGACCCCACCCCGCGCGCTCCAGGGCGCGAACGGCCTCACGACCGGACACCGACGGCAGGCCGGGCGACACCGGCGAGCCCTTCCCCGAGGTCAACCAGACCGCCCGTCTCGCTCGGCCGCTCTCCGCCGTTCTCGCTGTCTCTGTGATCGGCCGTTGCCTCTGCCTCCCTCGCCGCGTAGCCGTTCTCCGTGGAACTCCGTGCTCTCCGTGTCTCCGTGGTGAGACGTTGCCGTTCTCCGCCGTCCTCTCCGCCGCTCGGCTCCGCTTGACTTGCCCGCCGACGCGGTGGCATACTCTCAGGGCTGGGGATGACCACATACGGAGGTGCCTTGGGCCATGCGAAGCGCACTGCTGATTGCCCTCTTCTCTCTACTGGCGGCCTGCCTGCTGCTTTCCGGCGGCTGCAAGGACGGCGGCAGTCCGTTGCTGATCTCGCCGCAGAACGAGGTCGAGCTGGGACGGAGCGCGGCCGATGACTTCGAGAGGAGCGTGCCGCTGTCCACGGACGCGGCGCTCAATAGCAAGATCTCGCGGATCGGGCGGCGCATCGCGGCGGCGGCCGATACCCCGCAGTACCCGTACGAGTTCAAGGTCATCGACAATGACACCGTGAACGCCGCCGCCTTCCCGGGCGGGCGGATCTACATCTACCGCGGGCTGATCGACAAGTTCAACGGAGATGAGGACATGATCGCGTGGGTGCTCGCCCACGAGGTGGCGCACGTGGCGGGCAGGCACTCGGGCAAGCGCATCGAGCGCCAGCTCGGCGTGGCCGCGGTGACCGAGATCATTCTGGGGAGAAGCACCGCCGCCCAGATCGCCGGTGTCGCCAGCGAGCTGGTGTTCCGTGACTACGGCCGCGATAACGAGCTGGAGGCCGACCGCAAGGGCCTCGAGTACGCCGCGAAGGCCGGTTACGACCCCACCGCCGCCATCGCGGTCATCAAGGTCTTCCAGTCGATGTCCGGAGGCAAGGACCCCGACAAGATGGAGCTCTTGTTCATGACCCATCCCGGCGACACCACTCGGCTGGATCAGATCAAGGACGAGTGTGCGCGCCACGGCTACCGGGGGAAGTATTACCCCTGATGGGGCTGAGTTCTGCGTTCTTCGGCCGGCGGCGGACTTTGCCCGACTCGGGTCAGGTGGTATGATGTCGGACCCCATCAGAGTCGTCCACATCGTCCGCCCCGGCGCCGAGGAACTCCGGGAGCACGTGGTTGGCCTGTGCTCCGGGCTTTCGGCGCACCGGGTGGAGGCCGTTGTCGTCGGGCCCCTGGAGCGTCCTTTCCGGGAGGCGCTGTCGCGCCGCGATGTCAGGTGGGTCAACATTCCGCTCCCCGCCGGCCTCCGCCCCCGGGAGCAGTATGCGGCCGTCACCCACCTGGCCCGCTTCCTGCAGGCGGCGCCCCCCTCGATCATCCATGCCCATGGTTTCCAGGCCGCCTATACGGCTCTGGCCGCCCGCCGCAGGCTCTCCGTGTCTCCTCCGCTGATCGTGGCTCCCCACGGCGTCCCCGCCCTGCACGACAGGAGCCGTCCCGAGCAGGCCCTGCGCCGCTTCGGCTATCGCCGGGCGCTCGCCTCGGCGGACGCCGTCGTGGTGGCCTCCTGCTCCGAGCGCGAGGCTCTGGCCGCACTGTACCCGGCGGTGAAGGCCTCGGTCATCACCCACGGTGTGGATCGGCGACGTCCCAGCAGCGTCTTCGACGCCGGGGCCAAGAGGCGCCGGGTGGGTCTGCGCCAGGATGCGGCCGTCGTCGTGGTCATGGCCTCCCTGGACCACGGCGTCCCGCTGGACCACTTCCTCCGCGCCGCGGCCCTGCTCAGCAGCGAGATCGACAATGTCGACTTCGCCATCCTCGGCACCGGGCCTCGCCTCCAGGAGTTGCAGCACCTGGCCCACGAGCTGCACCTGTCGGGCAGTGCCGTCTTCCTCGGCGAGCGCCACGACGCGCTGGATATCCTCTCCACCGGCAACGTGATGGCCGTGGTCACCGACGACGCCTGGAGTGCCGCCGCGGCCCTGCAGGCCCTGGCCAGAGGCCTGCGGGTGGTGCCCAATGATGTCCCGGGCCTGCGAGAGCTGTTCGAGGGCGTCAGCAGCATCCGCCCGGTCGCCGTGGCGGATCACGCGGCCTTCTCGCGCGCCCTGGCCGAGCAACTGGATGAGATGACCATGGGTGAGGACGAGCTGGAGGTCTCGACAGGTATGGCCTGGGGCCTGAGCGAGCTCATGGCCTCACAAGATGAGTTCGACCTCGACCGCCCGGGCCTGGACCCCCGCGACCGCCGCCGCCATGTGAACGCCGAGATCCAGGCCCTCCTGGACCGCTATTCGGTCCCGCGCATGGTGGAGGAGACCGTGACCCTGTACCGCGAGGTCACAGGCACGCCGACACCGCGCCTGTCTCTCTCCCCCGAGTAGCAGAACCGTTGTATGGCTATGGAACGTGCGGCGTGGAACGGCCGTGGTGCGTGGCTGGGAACGGCGCGGCCGTGGCCGCCGTTAGCCTTCGGCTTGCGACTTGTCGCTCTCCCGCACCTGCGCGCGCAGTTCGTCGATGAGGCGGACGGTGCCCTGCTCGTCGGTGTACTGCCAGTGGTCCCAGCCGTTGCAGGCCGGATGGCCCTGGACGCGAGCTCCCACCCGGTGGATCGAGCCCTTGTGCTCGCCGCAGACCAAGGACCCATCGGGCTGGATGATGGCCACAGCGCCGGTGCCCTTGAGCGTCAGCCTGTCGCCCGCCTGTAGCAGGCCCAGTTGCAGCAGGCGCGCGAAGGCCACGCGCGGGGGCTTCCTGGCGTCCGGAGGGACCAGCGCCTCGAGCTGCTCGGGCGTCGGGGCCGGGACGTCGTCGATGCGATCCCGGGCGACCCTGACATAGGTCTCGTCCTGCTCGATCCCGATATAGTGCCTCCCGAGACGCTTGGCCACGGCGGCCGTGGTCCCGCTGCCCAGGAAGGGGTCCAGGACGATATGGCCCGGGAGGCTGGAGGCGACGATGACGCGCTCCAGGAGTGCTTCGGGCTTCTGGGTTGGGTAGCCGAGGCGCTCAG
>CAZXDD010000520.1:0-5910 GCA_964639415.1 uncultured Armatimonadia bacterium | reverse complement strand
GGTCCTCGAAATCCACCTGGGGCACGGCCTCCACGCGTCTGGGCCCGGCCGCCCGACGACAGGCCTCCGTGGCCTCCTTCACCCACGTCAACGGAGCGCCGATGCTCAGAGGGTAGCAGTCGGGACTGACGATGTCGGGGATCTGGGCGTACACATAGTAGTTGGCCGGCTTGAAGGTGAGGTCCACGGTGACCTGCACGGGCTTTTCGGGATCGGCCTCGGCGCACCGTCGCGTGTCCTCCACGATCTGGGGAGCGTGATAGCCGATGCGCAGAGGGGCGGGCCACTCGTCGGCCGTGTAATCCCAGCAATCCGGCTCATCGTGGAGGATGTAGGCATGCACCGCCGGATGCCCTCGCACCTCGGGGGCGGGAGAGTGGCCCACGTGAAAGGCCGAGCGCTGACCGTACGCGGCGTAGCGATCCAGGGCCGTCCGCCCCAGAGCCCCGAAATGGGCGGCGCAGTTGAGCCCCAGGCGGATGTTGGCCTCCAGATCGCCGGCGCCGTACATCCCCAGACGCATGAACTCGTCCAGCGTGCGCAGGGTGCAGGCTACGGCGGCGCCGTCCTCGGCCACCAGCTTGTAGGTGTGGAAGGAGCCCGGAGCGAGCGGCTCGGGCAGATCGATCTCGATGGGGCAAACGCCGTGGGCGAACTCAGGAGCCGGGATGCGCGAGCGTGCCGTGAGGTCGGTCCCGTCCAGCAGCACGCGCGCGATCCGGGCCGGCTGCTCCCCGAGCCACTCGGCCACCAGCGTCACATGCCTGCCCTCCTCCGCCCAGGCCACGGTCTCGATGCGGAACGGCGGCACCGTCACCGGCACGGTGGCCTCCAGCACCTGCCCCTCCGCGTCCAGAGACAAGACCGCGTCGCTCTCCAGTGGATAGCGCAGGCGGACGCTGACCTCCGAAATCCCGCCCGCGGGCACCGGATTGGGCCAGGTGCGCCACCAGATCACCTCGTGCTTGTCGGAGGTCCGGAGGCTCTCCAGGTCCGTTCCGTCCATCGTCCTGGCTTCCACGGCCACCGGTCGGTCGCCCTGGTTGTTCACGTAGACCTTCAGTGTCCCGGAACGCCTGTGGGTCTTGGAGAAGTCGGCGAGACCCGGAGCGCCTTCGGTCCACGAGTAGTCGCCCCCCACATCCACGTGGTAGTAGGAACAGTCGACAGCGACCTCGGCCGCTGCAGACGGTGAGTACAGGCTGAGAGTGATCGCAGCAAGGAGCGTGGCAAGCATGGGAGACCTCCGGTTAGGCGCGGATCCCGGGCCGGCGTGTCCGGCGTCCGCAGGGCGGGAGCCACCCCACACAACGCCGCGCGGCGGCGGTGACCGTTGGCCCGGGCGCCCGCAGATGAGATGACAAAGTGAGCCGCCGGCGGCGGCAATCCAGATGTCCACATAGGCGCACTTCGTGACGTCTGAGGCAAGCTCCGCGGCCGCAACCAAGCCGTTGGCCACCCTCCCGCAGGGCGGGATCGGGCTTTCCAGTCACATTGCGCAGCTTGCTGGCAGACGCCCACCCACGTCGCCTCACCCCCCCCGGCCTCCCTCTCCCTTACTCCGCCAAACGGCCGGCGGAGACGGGATGAGGGGGGAGAACGGCGGTACAGCGACCGTTCCGGACGCGGCGATGGCGGAATGCGGCTTCAATGCGTTCACGCATAGTGTGAGTTTCCAGCCCGACTCGACCGCTCCACGGGATCGGTTGCCGGCCTTGGCACCGACCGAAGGCGAACCTCCGTGCCGTGCTCGTCGGTTTGAGGCGGAGCTTGGCTACTCTCTGAACGCAATCCTTGCTCGGGCGATGAGAATACCGTTGCTCTGATGGCTCCAGACACCCACATGGCCGCCGGGCAGCGGGTCGGGGTCCTCGTACTGCAGGGGTGCGCGGCCGTCGACGGCGTACGACAGGTGCCCGCCGATGCGTTCCGTGCGGCTGTGGAACCACATGTTGTGGAACCTGTTGTTGGCCCCTACGGGGTTGTCCCACCGGAAGTCATTGGAGACCGCCATCGCCTCGCCCCGGCGCAGGATCGTGCCCACCGTGTTGTTGTCTCCGGCGAAGACCAGCGCATAGCCGCTGCACAGGCCTTCTCCATCACCGCAGATGACGGCATTGAGGTCGCTGGGGTGCGAGTAATGGGGCGCCTCGGTGAGGTCCATCATCATCGCCCCCCAGAACTCGAACACCATGTCGCCGTGGAAGGGGCGCTTGTACCACAGAAGCGGGGTCTCCGCATCCCGGCCGCAGAGCCAGGACCACTGGGGCGAGCAGTGCCAACGGTCGCTCATGTGCCACTTACCGGCGCCCGGCGCCCAGTCGGTGGGAGCACCTGAGAAAGCCTCGTCGATGATATTGGGGGAGGTGAGCGTGGCGGTGGCCAGCGGAGTGGAATTGCCCGCAAGGCGCAAAGCCACGACGGAGGCCTCCGGGGCCGGAGCGATCCTGCCACCGGCCACCGGGGTGCCGTCGAGGCCGACGATCACGCAGCCACCGCGGCGCTCCAGCTCCAGTACCGGCGCTTCGGCCGCCGAGGTCAGGCTCACCGGATCCCCCGTGGAGGTGCACTGAAGATCACCGCCTCCGGGCTCCGCCCGGAGCGTCACGGCCGAGGCCGTCTGCGCCAGAGCCTCGACTGAGGCGGCCGCCTTCAGCTCCACCCCCCACGCAGCGGCCCCCGAGCCCAGCTTGGGAACCGTCAGACGGACGCGGAAGTCTCCCCACACAGGCAACTTATAAGTATGCCAGTCATCACCCACCGACTGCCAGGAAGACAGGGGCCGTGCCCAGTTGGCCATGGTGTCCTCCTTGGCGAACTGCTCGGTGATCGAGACGGGCTCCGCGGGGGGCTCACAGAAGCGCACGTGGAGGTTGTCGAAGAAGGCCCGCGCGTCTCGGGGGCCCTCGATCTGCAGCCCGACCATCCCGGCCATCTCGCGGCCGACGCAGGGGGCCTCGAGCACCGTCTCACCGTCCACGGCGGCCCTGGCATAGCCGCGATCCAGCAGCAGCTCCACGCGGTAGGCCCTGCCGGCCTGTAGCGTCGCCGGGCGCTGAGCCAGGAGGGTACGACCACGGGGGCGACAGTCCCACAACTCCTGCACCGCGCCCTGGTCCACGCCGGTGTCCAGCTTCCAGCGGAACACCAGTCGCGTTCCATCGGCGCGACGGCCGCAGATCAGCCCCACCGCCGTGACGCCATCAGGGACCACATCCACGGCGACCGCGTAGTCTCGCCATTCCTCGCCTCCGGCCACCGCCAACGCCTGCCCGCCGCCCGGCGCGGCAACGAGCCGGCCGTCCCGGGCCTCCCAACGGCCGGTGAGGCCCCCGACCGGCGGCTCGCCCTCTGCGTCGAAGGTCTCCAGGTGCTCGCGGTATGAGGTGAGTGCGGCGTCGTCGAACAGGGCCTTCTCACACCCGGCCATGTACAGCCCTGCCCGGCCCTCGCCGAACGTGTCGTCGGCGCAGGCGATGACTTCCGCGCCATCCACGAAGCAGGCGATCCGGCCGTCGTGGGCGCGAACGTCCAGATCGGCCCAGGTGCCGGGCGAGACCGAGCAGTCGCCAATGCCCAGAGCCGACTCCTCACCGGCGACGATCTTCACCAGCTCCGCCGTGCCCCTGGCCCGACCCTCGGCGGGCGTGGAAACGCGGAACAGATAGCAGTTGGCGGCATCCTGCACGTGGAAAGCCAGGCCGAGGGCGCCGGGCGAATCGGGGCGGGCGGCCGCGCGCCACGAGTAGCCATCCCAAAACCGCGCCCCGGCCACCGTGAGTGCCGGGCCCTCGGTCACCGCGTAGGAGAAGGGATTGGCGCTCCTTGTGGCCTCCGCCTTCTGGTTGCGGGCCTCGGGAAGGCTCACCGACCAGACACCGGACAGGGTCTCCCACGGGTCCGGGTCGTCGGGCAGACGCTCGAAGCCGTCGTGGAACACCATCTCGCCGATGGGCTGGAGGTACAGGTCGGTCAACTCCGCGCCGTGGGCAACGTAGCCCACCCGACCGCCGGGACGGAAGCCGTCGCGGACGGACAGGCATGTCATCCCGTCCAGCAGGACGCGCACCCCCACATCGCGGACCTTGATGGCCAAATCGTGCTCGCCCTCCAGAGGCACCGGCCAGGCCGGGCTCCGTCCGAGGATGCTCGCCCGACCGTCTCGGACCCTGCCGAGGGTCATGTCGCCGGGCGTCATGTGCACATACAGGTAGTTGGCCTCGTCGAGATGGCAAAACACAACCAGGATCGATGTCTGGGCCCCGCCGGCCTGATCGAGAAGCAGCTCGGCGCGGATATCCACCTCGCCGTCGGCGGTCTCCTCCAGGAAGGTACATTGCGCGATCGGCGGCATCTGGGCCTGGACGATGGTAAGAGAGCAGATCAACGACAGGAGCGTACAGCACAGCCTGGGGTTCGTCATGCAGGGGGCCTCGGAAGGTGCGGGTGCGTGTTTGGCCGACGGGCGGAAAGTTCCCCCGCGCTGAGGAGGATTCCTCCGCGGAGCGGTGGTCGGCGAAGGCCGAGGCAGAGCAGGGCAGGCTCATTCCCGGGCCTTGGTGGCCTGAGCCAGGTCCATGCGCCCCAGTCGGCGGGCCCCGGCGTATGTAGAGCCCCCTACAAGGGCGAACACCAGCAGGGAGGAGGCCACGAAGACCCACAGCGGAAGGTCGGCGCGGTAGGCCATGGACTCGGTCTGGAAGGCTCCCAGGAAGGCGGTGTTGAGAGCGGCCCCCAACGGGAGGCCCACGATCAAGCCACCGATGCTCAGGAGCAAGAGCTCCAGGCCGGCGAGCTTCGCCACTTCGCCCAGGGCGAAGCCCAAGGTCCTCAGGCTCGCCAACTCCCGGGTGCGCTCCAGCAGCGAGATGCCGGCGATGCTGTGGATCGTGGAGCCGGCCAGGACCATGCCGAAGCTCAGCAGGATGCCGATGAACACGTACATGAGGCCCATCTGTTGGTCGATCTCTCGGCGCACGTCGGCGGTGGTGGAGACCAGGGCCACGTCCTGCAGGCGCTCGAAGCGGTGCTTGAGTTGCTCCGATACTCGAGGGTCGCAGTCCAGGGCGGCACCGTAGGAGCTCTCCGGCCAGACCCTGTCGGCGAAACCGCGACGGATATCGTTGTACTCCCCGTAGGCGGTGGCGCCCATCGACAGGTCGAGGATGCCGGCGACGCGCATGGTGCGCTGCACCGGTCGGCGGCGGCTGGACTTCACCCACGCCACGAGGATCGGATCGCCGGGCTCCACGCGCAGTTTGCGCGCCAGTTGCTTGGGTAGCCACAGCTCCCCTGCCCTCACGCGCATCGGCTCGCCGCCCAGGGTTCGCGGCTGCGTCAGCCTCTGGCCGCGCTGCACGCCGCTGCACATCACCTCCCCGGAGCCCCAACTGCTGTGCACGCGCACCGGCAGCCCGACGGTGAGACCCACCGCGCGCGCCCCCTCCAGGACGGTGGCGCCCTCGGCCAGCTTCGTCCCCTGCGGGGTGATGAACTGCAGGTCGACCTCG
Source organism: uncultured Armatimonadia bacterium (assembly GCA_964639415.1). Classification (GTDB taxonomy): domain Bacteria; phylum Armatimonadota; class Zipacnadia; order Zipacnadales; family JABUFB01; genus CAYRFY01. The sequence goes on along the minus strand of CAZXDD010000520.1, from coordinate 400 downwards.
TACCGCCGCCCCTCATGCAGGTACTCGTCGATGGCGTCCATCACCGAGACGTACATGCCAAAGGTGGTGACCATGATGCAGACCCCTCCGGCGATGCCGGCAATGGCGAAGACCGTCCTGGAGGCCTGGCGCAGCAATCCGCGCAGCGGGATGCGGTACAGCACGGGCAGCAGGGCGGTCCAGTCCAGCAACAGCCCCCGGGCCTCGCGTGAGGGGTCTGTGACCACATCGCCCCGCAGGGCCACGGCCGGCGGGACATCGGCGGCCATGCGCGCGGGGAGCCAGGCGCCGACGAGCCCGGTGAGAGCCGCCATGGTCAGGCCCGCTGAGATGGTACCCCAGTGCGGGGCGGCCGAGATCGGAAGAGCACACGTCTGAACTCCAGTCACCGCTCATTATC
>CAZXDD010000519.1:0-5916 GCA_964639415.1 uncultured Armatimonadia bacterium | reverse complement strand
GCGCTGACGCATGAGGTGTTCGCCGAGTACCAGCGCCGGCTGGAACTCGAGTCGCCCTGGGCGCACACCATGGTGACGGCCTACACCAACGGCTGCGAGAGCTACGTCCCGACGGACGCGGCCCTCGCCGAGGGCGGCTACGAGGCGGCGAGCTACCCGGACATGGGGGCGGCGTGGCGGTACCCCTACCGGGTGGCGATGGCGACGGGCGGTGAGGGGCTCGTGATGGAGGCCGTGCGGGGCGCGCTGGAGGCGGCGAGGCAGGCGTAGTCCGCCGGGCGTGCAGCGATCCGGGCGAACTCCGACCTCGGCGCGGACGCGCCGTCCGGTTCAGATCCCGCGCGTCGCGTCGGGCGAGCGCGGTGCGGGCTCAGCCGTCGGCCCGCACCACCAGCACCCGATCGGCTCCTGCCGCCACCTCCAGCCTCACCGGGCCCTCGGGCAACGGACCGATCGGCTCCGCCTGTCCGCTGTGCGGGTCGAACCACTCCATCCTCGCCGGGCGCTTGAGGTGGTCGGTCTGCAGCGAGACCGGGCCGCCGTCGGGGACGTAGACCACCGCCAGATCGCCGCTCTGACCGCGGGCGGCGGCGATGAACTTGCGCGGGTCCGCCTCGCCGGGCTGAGTGGCGAGCAGCTCCTGCGCCGGCCGCAGCGTCCACCAGGGCAGGCCTGTGAAGAGCCCGGCGAGGATCGCCATGCTGCGAGTTCCCGGCGTGTCGAGGCCCTCGTGCCAGGGCGCGACAACGCCGATACCGCCGTGCCCGTCCGGGACCTGGGGCTCACCGGGCCACACCCAGATGGAGTTGTGGCCATAGCTTACCCCCGCCGTCGGGGAGAGCAGGAGGCTCCAGTACGCCGCGCGGCGCACCTCGCGGTCGGTGAAGGCGCGCTTGCTGTGGTAGGACCTGATGGTCTCGTAGTTGGGCTCGAGGTTGATCACCGGGAGCCGCGGCCCCGTGCGCCAGTCCGAGGCCGGTGGGCCCTGGACCAGCCAGCGCAGATGAGCTTCGGAGTCACCGTGGCCGCTCTGGTAGCCCAGGAAGTCGAACCACGGCTCATTGCGGAACTCATCGCCCACCCACATTTGCCCGCCGGGGTGCATGGTGACGAGGCGATCGTGGCGTTCGGCGAAGACGGCCCTGCCGATCCGGCGCCAGCGCTCGGCCCGCTCGCCCCGGTAGTTGCCGTCACCGCCCAGGAACCAGACCACCTGATGCGCGCCCCACCGTGCCACGATGTAGCGCGCCAGCCGCGCCGCGGCCTCCTCGGACAGGTCGTGCCCGGGATCGCCGCGGCCGATGGCCCACAGGATCACCGGCGCCGCCACCAGCCCCGCCTCGTTGACGGCCGCCACCTTGGCATCGAGCCGCCGGAAGAAGGCCGGGTTGACCTGTGGCCTGTCCTCGCCCTCATACGCCTTCTCCCCCACACCGTCGGCCACCAGCCCCCGCCACTGGGTACTGACGAACTGGACCGCCGTGAACCCCTGCCCGCGCCGGGTCGCCAGGTACCTGTTCCAGTCGGCTCCCTCGGCCCGCAGGACACCGTTCCAGGCCGTGTCGGCCAGCCACAGGAAGGGCGTGCCGTCGGCGTGTTGCAGGTGTGTTCGGTCCTCCGAGACGGTCAAAGCGCCGTGGACGTACGGCGGGCTGTCGCCCTCGTACGGGACACAGTGGAACCGGCCGCTCTGCCGGCTGAGGCCCGCATCGCCCCGCACCTCCGACGTCTGCCAGGCCCATGTGCCGACCTCGTCCGGCGAGAACCGCACCCGCCACTGTCGCCCACCGTCCCAGAAGCCTTCGATGGTGCTCTCTCGCCCCGACGGCGAGACGAAGGTGGTCTGCACGGTGGCGTCCCAAAGCGGGTCTGCGTAGTCACGGCTGCTGGTGAGGTCCAGTTGCAGCATGGTCCACTGCGCAACCTGGGTGATCTCCTGGGCTGTCGCGTGGGACGGTAGGCCCAACAGCATGGCGAGCAAGGCTGGCATGGGGCACCTCCGGTACGGGCTTCTCGCTACTGACATCACCGGCAATCCGGGGCACGACCAGCGGCCGACGTCGCAGGGCTCCGCCCTGCACCCGCCAGGGAACCCGTCCCCTGGACCCCGCATGCTACGGCACTGCGCCCTACTCCACCGGCCGCGCCACTACTCCCAGCCACTGCGACTCGCCGGGCACCGGGGCCCCCATCAGATCGCCGTACATCCCCTCCACCTCGAACCCGCCCCTACCCAGCATCTCCCGCAGGCCGGCCTCGTCATAGTCGTGGCTCCAGATGCGGTACGTGCACATCTCACCGCCGGCCTCAACGACCACGTACTGCTCCAGCGTCACACTGTGCTCCGGGTAGCCGAAGGTGCTTCGGAGCACCAGGTGCGGGCCATCGCGCCAGAAGCCCGGACCGGAGTACGCCTCCCAGCCGTCCTTGGCGCCCACGGTGGACCGCAGGTGCGGGGTCGTGACATCGAAGACGAACCGTCCTGCGGGCGCCAGAGCGCCGCGCACCCGCGCCAGGAGCCTGTCTCTTTGCGAATCGGTCAGCGTGCACAGGTCACCGTAGATCAACAGTACCGCGTCGTGGCCGGTGCCGAAGTCCACCTCGGTGTAGTCGCCCAGGAGGTAGTCGATCGGCAGACCCTCTGCCCGCGCCGCCGCCCTCGCATACTCGATGGAGGACTGTGAGAAGTCCACTCCCGTCACTTGCATGCCCAGGCGGGCCAGCTCCGTGCAGTACAGGCCCGGCCCGCAGCCCAGGTCCAGCACGCGCGCGCCCTCTCCCAGATCAAGCCGTTCCACGATCCAGCCCACGGTCGCGGCGATGGCCCGGGGCCTGCGGCTGGCGAGATCCACCGTCGGGTCCAGATGCGTGGCCAGAAGCTGTGGTTGCACGCGGGGATCCTGCCAGAAGCGGATGTCACCGGGAGCGAACAAGGCAGGCGGCTGCGAAAGCTCGGCCAGACGTCCCCACTTCAGCGCGATGGTACCGGATGTACTCACAGACAGTTACCTCCAATCAGCGCCGGCCGGTGCGAGAAGCCCTACTCACCGGCTCTCCTTGTACTCATCGCACTGCAGCATCACGGTCGCGAGGATGTCGCAGCGGTGGAAGGCCACGACCCACAACCCGTAGGTGGGCCGAAACAGATTGGCGTAGTACCACGCGAGCAGCTCACTCTCGCCGAGCTGGGCCTTGATCTCGTCGAGGATCTCGTGCATGTTGCCGTTGGCCCACTGAGAGTGCCGCGAGGGGATCCACTGGATCTCCCCGGTGATCTTGCCGTTGGTTCGACCCAGGAACTCCAGGCCCACCGTGGCCGCATCGCCCAGGTATTCGGCGAGCCTGTCATCCCCCGTCGCCAGCGCGATGCGTCTTGCGGGCAGCAGGCCGCAGAGGATGTTCTGGGTCCCGAAGCCGATGTGGCACTTGCCCTCCGCGTAGCAGTTGTCGTCATACCAGCCGCGCTGGGCCAGGCAGTGCTCGGCGGCGCGTTTGGCGAACTCAAGCGTCGTCTTCACGTGCTCTGAGTTGAACTCGCCGGCGGCCGCCTTCTCCGTCAGACAGAAGTACGCCAGGCCGGCCAGGATGCGCCCGTCGTAGACCTTGCACCCGCTGCCGCCGCAACCCGGCGGGTTGTCCTGCGAGAACTGGTACGCCACCATGGGCTGCATGCGCTCCAGGATCGACTGGGCGTAGTCGCCATCGCCGGCCACATCGCGGAAGTGCAGATAGGCCTGCGAGAGCAGCTTGAGCACGAAGCCGTCCTGCTGGCGGACGTGGTACAGCTCCTTGGCGTCGCTACCCTCGTACTTCAGGGCGTGCAGCCTCCCGTCCGGGGCCATCATCTTGTCCAGGACCGTGTCCACGGTGCGCCGCAGCACGGTCTCGCAGAAGGCCGCCCGGTCGAGCTCCCCCGTCTTGCGGAACACCTTCGCCCCGTGCAAGAAGGCCACGCCACCGTCGTGCTGCAGCTCGGGATGTAGCTCCCAGGTATCGCCCACCTCTTTCCAGAAGCTATCCCTGCTGCCGGCGTCGAAAGGGTCGATGCCCTTGGGCAGCGCGGGAAGGCTGCGGTTATAGATGCCCCGTTCGGGATGCCAGGCGTAGGCCACGCGGGACAGCAGGAAGCTGCCGATGGCGTGGTTGGCCGATTCGCCCTCGCGGCAGACGTACAACTCGCAGGAGCCCGCCGCCTGTGGGGGTGTGGACTGGGTGCCGTATAGCGCATCAATGCGCACATGGTAAGGCCCCGGCGGCAGAGCGACATCAGTCGGCAGGAACTGGATGCGCAGAGCTTCCTGCTCTTTGTCATCCGCCGCCAGGGGGCGCTCGCAGGTGACGGTCTGGTCTGAGAAGAGGTTGCGAAAGGTGAAGCGCAGGCTGTCGACGCGACGCCGGCCGTCTCCGGGCTCGCAGCGGATGGAGAAGTCCAGCAGGTAGCGCCCCTCGGTGACAATGCAGTAGCTCTCGGGCGTGGTGGGGCCGAGCGTGGCGATGATGGCCAGAAGCATTGGCATGGCAGGAGGCCTCCGGTAGCGGGCGGGATGGTCGCCGCCGTGGAGCTTCGCCCGGCCGATCCTGCGCACCTTCAGCGCCGACGGCTCTCCCGTCGGGGCGGCCTCCGCAGCGCGCTCCGCGATCGCCCTCTCGGACGGGGAGGCCTGTCGCCCCCGAAAGAGGAAATCGTCCGCGTCCGGTTCCCACCTTCTTCCCGGAGGCCCTTCATGTGGCGTCTTTCTGCCGTCTTGGCCTGCGCCGCTGTTCTCGTTCCCGCCGCCTTATGTGATACCCCTGCTCCCCAGGAGCCGCCCGTGGCACCTGCCGCTCCCGACCCATTGCGCCTCGTCTTGCCCGGCGAGATCTACGCCGTCGTCGGTCACGAGATGTGCATTTACTTCGACAACATCGTGCTGACGCCGAACCTACGCAACTACGTGTTCGATGTAGACTGCCTCCGCGGCCGCCAGGATCAGGACCGTTGGCGCTACAGCCCCGCGGCGGAGGATGTGGGCGACCTCGGCCTGACCATCAAGGTCCTCGATGGGCTCAACAACGTGCTGGCTTCCGCCACCACGATCGTCCACGTGGTACCGGCGGACGCCGGAGCGGGCAAGCAGTGCACGCTCCTGTGTGTGGGCGACAGCCTCACCAACGCTTCCGTCTATCCCGGAGAGCTGTGGAGCCTGTTCTCGGCCGAGGGGAACGCGAAGCTCACCATGGTCGGCACCAACCGCCCCGGTGGCGGCTATCCGCCTGAGGTGGGGCATGAGGGCTACGGCGGTTGGCGCTGGGAGACCTTCTGCACGAAGTGGGCCGAGACAGACAACCGCGGAGACCGAAGCCGGTTCCTCCGTCTGGTGGACGGTGAGCCGGTGCTGGACTTCCAGGCCTATTGCGATGAGAACAACGGCGGCCGAGCGCCGGACTTCATCACCGTACTGCTGGGCTGCAACGACACCTTCGGGGCGACGGAGGACGTGCTCGAGGCCACCATCGACCGCATGATGGGCTATGCCGACACGCTGCTTGCCGAGTTCCGCAGGGTGGGCCCGGACACGCAGATCGGCATCCTGCTGCTCGTGCCGCCCGCCGCCAGCCAGGACGCCTTCGGCTCCAACTACAAGTGCGGTCAGACCCGCTGGCAGTACCGGCGCAATCAGCACCGTGTGGTGGAGCGCCAGATCGAGAAGTGGGGTGGCCGCGAGGCCGAGAACATCTTCCTGATCCCGGCTGAAGTGAACCTGGACTGCGAGCACAACTATCCCACGGCGGCCGAGCCGTTCAATGCCCGCAATGAGGAGCAGGTTACCCGCCAGTCCAACGGCGTGCACCCCGCTGCCACCGGCTATCGCCAGATCGCCGACAGTATCTATGCGTGGCTGAAGTACCGGCAGAGGTAGTCAGATCGGAAGAGCA
>CAZXDD010000518.1:0-5919 GCA_964639415.1 uncultured Armatimonadia bacterium | reverse complement strand
GGACGCGGGAATGGCGGAATGTGGCCCCAGTGCGTTCATGCATAATGTGAGTTCCCAGTCCGCCGCCGTTGGCCACTACTTCAGCCACTCATAGGTGTCGTAGTGGTCGCGGGTGTAGCCCATCGCCTCGTGGGCGCGCTGGCTGGCCCCATTGGTCTTGTCCACGAGCATGCGGATCCCCGCCACGTCGGGGTTGGCCAGGGCCTCCTCACGCACGATCCTCTCCATTCGCCGGTACACCCCGCACCTCCTCGCCCGGGGGATCACGTAGACCGAATGGATCCACCGCATCCTCGCCGCGCGCCAGTCGCTCCAGTCGTTGGTGACCAGGAGCGTGGCCACCGGTGCGCCTCCGGACTCCGCCATGTAGTACCGCCCCCGGTCGGGCACCTCGAAGACTCCCAGGACGCCGCGCCGAACCGTCTCAGGGTCCAGCGCCAGTTCCTCAGTTTCCATGGCCAGACGTAGCTGGTAGTCCACGATGGTGTCGATGTCCTCGGGTCTCGCATGACGGATCACAAGGTCGTCCACTGGTGGCTCTCCTCCTCGAGCGGCTATAGGTGAACCGGGCATGTGCCCGCAGGGAAGGACAGGGGCGAACGGCGGACGGCCGGCGGGCTGGAAAGCCCGCCCCACCGACGGCATTGCAGCCCGCCCCACCGACGGCATTGCAGCCCGCACCACGGACGCCATTGCGCCCCGCACCACCGACGGCATTGCGGCCCGCGCCACGGACCGGCGAGCGGGCAGCCCGGGTGCAGAGCACCGCCGTGCACTGTGCGATGCAGCACGTAGCCAACGCCTTCAGACAGGACATGGGTTACACGCTTTGGGCATGAGCAGCTACACGTCGTGAACGCCGCTGCCTGCTTGGGCCTCTCCGGCCGGGTGTAGATCGACTTGCGGCGGGCGACGTCGGGGGCGATGAACCGGCGGGGGAGGCGGGGCGCCCTCCACCCCGGCCGGGGTCTCCGGGCTATGGCACCGGCCAAAGCCCCGGAGGGGCTTGTCCTCTACGCCGGGCCGATGACACCGCCAACCACCCGTATGTGGCGAGCCATTTTGCGGACCGCCTGTACAGGTCGCACCGCCGCAGCCCCCGGAGCCGACTATTGCTCACGAGGCGAAGGCCTCGTCTCGACGCCCCCTGCGACGGCCCCGGGGTGACCTCTGTCTGAGGCTGGAGGCTGTATAGACCGGGCGGCCCGTGTCGGCAAAGGGCCGCCCGGGGATGGTAGACAGGGAGCATGCGGCCGCCAGAAGTCCGGCCGAGAAGCCGGTTCTGCCGTCAACACGTCATTCTGAGCGTCCATCTCGCGCAGCGAGATAGCGAAGAATCCCGTTGAATGCCAGGGGAGTTTTCGAGCTGCTCGCTCTGGGAGCGGACGCTCTCAGAATGACGCTATGACATTCCGGCGAAGGTGGGGTTTCCGGCCGCGCCGCTAGCGCAGAGACACGACGGCCTCGCGCTCCACCTCCAGGGCCTTGCCGGCGATGTTGACCTTCGCATCGCCGAAGCCGTGGAAGACCCTGACCTGCTCCGAATCGGCCAGTGGCCTGCCGTCCAGCGACCTTGCCGTGAACAGCGCCGGGGTGTCGTAGTCAATGCCGCCGTAGCGGGTGGCGCAGAAGGCCACGAAGGTGGGGCTTTCCACGATGAAGCCGTACGCAGGCACCTCGTTGTCGCCGATCTTCGCCGGCCTGTCATAGGCTACGGTGATGGTCACATCGCCGAAGACGGTGCGCTGCAGGAGCCTGTCCTCGGTGAGAAACTCATGGTCCGCAAGCGGTGTCTCGGCGGTGAGGACGTTCAGCGGACTCAGCACTTCCCAGGTGTTCTTGATGACGCGGTCGGTGGCGCACAGGTCCTGGCCCCAGCCGCCGTCGGAGCGGCTCCAGATCTCGGTCTGCAGCTCGATCTCCGCGGGCTCCAGCTTGATACCCTCGGCCGAGACGTGCAGGACCCCCACCTTGTAGCGCCCCTCGGGCCCGCCGACCCCTGAGAAGGCGGCCCGCTCGCCGTCGGCCGTCATGCCCACGAGGATGTCTGCGGCGCCGTCATACTCGGGCGGGACCTCCACCGTGTACGGGCCGTCCTTGACGACGGTGCCGGCTTTCCACTGCGAGGTCGCCAGTTGCGGGTCGTGATCGTTTTGGTACGCGATGCCGTCGGCCCGGGTGGCCGCCTTGTGCGAGAAGTGCACGAAGACCTTGTAGTCGCGGTCCACGGGTCCGTCGACCTTCCAGCGATAGGTGATGGAGAACTTGCGGTCACCGAGGTCCTCGACCTCGGGCACCAACGGGCGCACCATGAGGCCCGAGGAGGCCTGCCGGCCCTGCCAGTAGAGGTGCTCGCCGAAGCGGGGCAGGCCCATCTCGGCGAACAGGATGTGGTCGGCCATCTTCTTCTCATTGCCGGGGCCGATGCGGTTGCCCTGGTGGGTCATGATCTGGGTGCAGTCGCTGTAGACCAGCTCGTACAGGGGGATGACCTCGCCCGGGGCCGCGTCGGTGAGGTGCCCGAAGATGCCCTCCTGATAGTCGGCGCAGGCCACCGCCCACTCGCGGCCCTCCTCGCTACCGAACATACCGAAGTGCTCCTTGGCCAACATGCACAGCTTGCTCTTCCACACAAGATCGTCATAGCGCGTCATGGGATGGGCCGGGTCCTCGCAGGTGACCAGGGGCCAGGCGAAGACGGTGTCGATGAAGTAGACCGTCGGGTCGAACAGCCTGCCGACCTCGGGGAGGTTGGTTTCCTGCCGTGAGGCCAGCTCGACCTGCTTGATGGCGCAGACCTGCCAGGCCTGGCCGCCGTTCCAGTTGCCTCCGGGCTTGTTGCGGCCCCGGCGGTCCTTGTTGATCCATGCGTCGTCCCAGGAGGGGGCGTCCTTGTAGGCGTCCTGGTAGTTGTCGTGCATCCCGGCCAGGTACCCGCAGGCCTTGATGCGCGCGAAGGCCTTCTTTAGTTCCTCATTGCCGCCACACTCCGGGGCGGCGGGAAGGATATCCGGATGGCCCACATCGTAGCCACGGTTGATCCAGCCGGCCATGACCACATAGGCCCGGTCGATGCCCAGGTCGTGGCGCCAGTGCTCGGCGCACTGGGCGACCTCCTCGAAGGTGAAGCCCAGATGCGTGCGCTCCTCGTCGGTCTTGTTGTACCGCGAGCCCGGAACCACACGGCTGAACACGAAGGGCTTGAAGTTGTAGGCCCCGAACATCTTGTCCACGCTGGGGAAGCGCTCCCGCTTCTCGGCCCAGGTCTGCAGCCAGCCCTTGGCCTTCGCCAGCGGTCGATAGGCCCGGGCGATCTGCACGTAGTTGCCCTCGCCCAGTGGGTGGAGGGTCACATAGCCCGCGGGGTCTGTCATGTCGACGGTGATGGCCCGCGACCTGCGGCCCGGCACCATCTCCAGGTCCGGCCAGGCCGTATCCACCCGCAGCCAGGTGTCCACGCTCTCCCAGTTCACCAGGATCGCCGAGCCCTGTTTCTCCGCCCCACACATGGCCATGGCGATGCTGTTGTACGTCTGCCAGATCTGGCGTCCGGGCAGGCCCTTGTCCGCCGGCAGCTCGATCCCCAGCCGCTGGGGCACATACACGCGGCCCCCCTCGGCGTCCGTCGTCCAAAGAGCATTTTCCAGGAGGCTCACGCGCGTGGGGGTCCAGGCCCCCGCGGCCGTGGACTCGTAGGCGATCTTGATGCCCGATGGGTCCTGCACGGGCGTCACGGTGAAGGTCACCGTGGCCCCGGAGGGCTCGCCCTCGACGGTGGGATTGGTGGTGAGCCGCAGGGAGGTGGGGGTGGTCTGGATGTCATCGAACCGGGTGACGCGCCACACGGCCGTGGTCTCGCCGTCGCTGAGGCGAATGGTGCCGAAGACCGGGCGGGCCGGATCGGAGGCCCACAGCACATCGGTCTGCTTGTCCACTAGCTGCCAGACGCCGCTTTCGCGGTCGATGTCGAAGCGCCACGTATCGCCCTCCAGGGACGCCCGGCGGGCCCGGGGGATGCGGGCTTCCAGGGCCTCCCGGCGCCGGGTGAGCTCCTGGGCCGAGAGCGGCTCGGGAGCGATCTGGTCCGAGGGCGGCGCCTGACCGGTCACCGTGATCTTCCCCGCATCATACGTCGAGAGCAGGCGCTCACCGGTGCCTTCGAAGTCGAACACGCCCACGTGGACGAAATACTCCTGCTCCGGCTTGTCGTCCGGGGCGGAGAGGATGCGCGGCCCGTCGAGGATGATCTGTCCGGGCTGCCACGCGCTGGTGGGCTCCGCGGGCTCGTGGTCATCCTGGAAGACGAGGTTCTCGCATGAGGCATCCGGGGCCTCGAAGTGCACGAAGATGCGGTAGTCGCCGCGGGCGGGTCTCTGCCCGCCATTGCGGAACTTCAGGGTCATGGCGAAGGTGTCGCCGGGGCGCACCTGACGCGAGGTGAACTCGGCGCCGACGAACTCGGGCTTGAACTCTCCGTCCTGGGCGCAGGCGGGGATGCAGGCTCCCAGGGCCAGTACCGCACCCAGGACCCACGGGGTCGTTGAACTGGTCATCTGTGTACCTCCGAGAAGATCGGCAAAGGCGTTTGGTAGCGCGGCCGACAAGCTGTCCTTCGCACAGAGTGTCATTCTCAGAGCGTTCGCTCCCGCAGCGAGCAGCTCGAAGAATGTCCTGCGATGTAGCGCGATTCTCCGCTATCTCGCCGCGCGAGATGGACGTTCAGAATGGCAGATCGACGGCAGAACCGGCTTCTCGACCGTGCCTCTGGCTGCGGGCCGAGGCCAGCAATACCACCGCATTGTCATGAAGTACCCGTCTGCGCGTCTCGCCGTCGATCTGAGCCTCTGTGACGCACCCCAGCATGTACCCCTGGCGGATCAGAGGGAAGTCGGAGCCGAATACCACGCGGTCGGCCCCCATGACACGCACGGCATCCTCGATGCGGTGTCGCGCCGGAACCGGGGCCGAGATCTCGGCGATCACATTGGCGCACGGCGCCAACTGTGGCAGGGCCTGGCGCCAGAGCTTGCTCCCCATGTGCCCGGCCAGGAAGGTCAGCGAGGGAAAGCAGTCGGCCAGCCGCGCCAGACCGGCGAAATTGGCCGGGTCATTCTCCCCGCAGTGGAAAAGCACGATGCGGCCGGGGAACTCCTGGGCCACGACCTCCAGCACCTCTCGGTGCTCCGGACAGTCCAAAGGCCTCCCCACATAGCCGCCGCTGTACATCTTCATCCCGATGAAGCGCTCGTTGGCCAGGTATTGCCTGGCCTGTGCAATCGATGTCGCCACGAAGTTCGGATTGGCGAACACGTAGCCCCGCAGGCGGTCGGAGGTCGCGATGTCCCGGTCCAGTGCCGCATTGCCCTCGACCATGTCGTACATGATGGCCAGCGCCGACGAGACGGCCGTGATCTCAATCTGGTGCCGGTCCATCTCGCGCAGGAGGTCCTCGGCGCCGTGGTGTCCCACGGGCAGCCCGAAGCCATGGATGTGGGCGTGCAGGTCGATGATGGGTTGTGGGGTACCGGGAGGCATGCCTGCTCCTTGGTGGCGTCGCAGTCCGGTCACCCGCGCTCTGCGGTGCGCCGCCGCTTTTCGTCGTTGCCGTCTGTCGTCCCCGGAATCGCGGGGCGCCGGGGTCGTGTGAGCCTCCTCGGGGCGCATTCATGCGGCCCCGAATAACTCGATTGCGGCTCAAGAGCGTGCCTCAAGGGCGGAGACGCGCTCCCGTGTGGGCGTAAGCAGGTGCGGCCCAGAACCCCGCTTCGCCGGGAATGTCATTCTGACAGCTTCCGCTCCCGAAGGGAGCAGCTCGAAGGATCTCCTGGGATGTAGCGAGATCCTTCGCTATCTGGCTGCGCGAGAGTGACGCTCAGGATGACATGAAACGGACCAGCCGGACTTTTCGGCCGGACTTCT
>CAZXDD010000517.1:0-5922 GCA_964639415.1 uncultured Armatimonadia bacterium | reverse complement strand
GAGGCGCCAGGTCCCCGGTGTGTCATTGAGTGCGAAGGGGATGCTCGCCCGTCCCCTGCCGGCGGGGCATTCCACACTCTGCGAGTATTGCCGGTGAGGCCTGTCACTGCCCGGGGCGTAGACGGAGAGATGCACCACATGGAACTTGGCCTCCCCGGGATCGACCTGCAGGGCCACCTCAACCGGCACCGTATCACCGGCCGCGGCGGCCGCCGCGACGGTGGCCTCCACCGCCGCTACCTCATACGACAGCAGGGCATACAGCCGCGGGGTGCCGCGGGAGATCTGAGTGGACCAGGTGTCCGTCCAGCCGTCGCCGATCTGCTTTCCCTCTCGCACATCGTAGACAATGGCCATCTGCGGCAAGGTGACGGTGATGTCCTGAGTGGGGAGGCCACGGACGAGGATGTCCTGCTCCAGGCACAGGTACTGGACGCCCTCGTCCACGAACAGCGACTGCTTGATGCACCTGGCGTCACCCAGGTCGGCGTAGGGTGTCACCCCGCCGGCCTCCAGGAGCCCCTTGAGCAGGCCGCGCACGAACTCGCCCTCCGCCTGTTGCCGTACCTCATTGAACAGGATGAAGGGTACGTTCAGCGTCACGGCCATGCCCCGGCCGACCTGGTTGGTGATCAAGACCGGCGCCTCACCCGCCGCGCCCATTGCGGTGCCCGAGGTCGTGCGCAGCCCCGGGTCCAGCGCACTCGTCTTGAGGGTAGTGCCCTCCCAGGTGATCTCCACCGCCCTGGAGGGAGCCGCGAAGCCTTCCGGCCCCGCCGGGCCTTCCACACCGAACAGGTCGTCCAGGGAACGCTTGGGCAGGATCACCCCGTTCTCACTGAGTATCCCCGCACGGCCATCGGCGACGACGGTGCCGCCGCTTTCCACGAAGCTCCGGATCGCCTGACTCTGCTTCTCCGAAAGGCAGGTCGCCAGCGGGAGAAACAGAACCCTGTACGGCTCCAGGCAGGAGGGGTCCTGCTCCAGTTGTGCCGCTCCGATGTGCCGATAGCCCACGCCTACATCATGCAGCGCATTGAGCAGGCCCTTGTGGTTGTTGAGCCACTGGGAGAACGCAGCGCCCTCCGCCAGCCTGCCCGCCAGGCGGGAGGCGAACAGGTCGGTCTGCGAGTAGAGAATGGCGACGCGAGAGGTGTCGCGCCTGGCGTGCACCAGGGCCTTGCCCGGCCCTGAGCGAATCTCGGCGGCGGCGTCGAAGAACCAGCGGCCCATGTTGGAGACCGAGAGGTCCGGGTTGAAGGGGATGTAGTCGCAGCCCCAGGATGTCCACCACCAGGCGGAGTTGTGGCCCTTGAACAGGTTGTGCCAGCAGATGGCGGTGAAGCCGTCCTCGCGGTCGGCCACGCTGTTGCCCCACTCCCCCGTCAGGGCGTCGTCTCTCTTCAGCGAGCTCACGAACTCCCCCTGGGGGAAGTCGAGGGTGTAGACCTGGTTGAGCTCCAGGTTGCGGGTGAGCTTCTCGAAGTCGTACCCCGCCTGCCAGTGGTAGCCCAGGAAGCCGTCCCAGCCCACCTTCGCCCCCGGATCTTCGGCCCGGATCACGTCGGCGAACAGCTCGTGGCAGTCGGCGAAGGCCGTGTCCATGAAGATGCGGTGGTCGAACCAGGCGGCATAGCTGCGCTGCTGCTGCACGGCCTCCTCGATCCACATGGGCTCGGTGATCTCCGCGAAGGCCGTGTAGGCGCTGTCCCAGGCCGCATTGAGCGCCTCGATGCTCTGATAGCGGTCCTGCAGCCACTCGCGGAAGTGAACCATCGTCTCGGGCGAGCCATCCACCTCGGTACGACCGCGGGAGAGGTAGTTCTCATCGCCCAGGGTGTAGGCCGCCGGGCGGTACGGCGCCGCCTGACGCGAGCAAATCTGCATCGAGGCCCGCTCGCGCTCGATGAAAGCCGGATCGAACGGTCCGGGGGTCAGCGTGTGATCCGCGTTGTCGTCCAGGGCGATGCGCGACACGTACGGCACCAACCTCTGGCCCGAGGCCGAGGCGACCGCGTACTCCCGCGCCGCTCCGGCGTCGGTATAGCCCCGCATGTGGCACAGGTCCATCATCTCCGAGCCCAGCTCGTAGCACAGGCGGTTCTCGGCCCGCACCACCGGCTCGCCGCCGGGATACGACCACATCAGCACGGTGAAGTCGTCGTAGGGGTAGGCGATCGGGATGGTGAAGGGTTGCCTGTGGACGCCGACCACCCTGTCGCCGCAGGCGACGCGGATATCCAGCCGGTGGGAGACGGTAACGGGCGGCGGCAGGGCGAGTTCTGCCCTGCCAAGGAACCCGTCTGCACCGGGCTCCCCGGGTGTCGTGGCCCGGGCCAGGATGCGACCGAAGCAGTCGCTGACCTCCCAGCGGAACTCCGGCAACTGGCTTTCCACGCCCGGCAGCAGCCTGGCCTCACACGCGAGCGTCCCGCCCTGAGCCAGGTCCACCCGCGGCACCGCCACCTCGTGCACTCTCACCGAGGGCGTGAGCGTCACGTCCGCGAGACGCCGGGCCGGTGTGGTTTCCAGCACGGTGCCGCCGTAGCCCACGCAGGCGCCGTCCTGATCTCGCAGCGCCACGTCCACGAAGTACCTGCGCCCCGCCGGCAGTGGCGGCAGCGCGATCTTGGCCTCCCCCGGTGCGAGGTCCTGGGGCCCGAGGGCAAGCACGTTGTCACAGTCATCCTGGACCCGAACCAGCGCATCGGAGAACTGCCCCGTGGTGCTCACCGCCAGCGCGCCCGGCACCGCCGCTACAGGCGGTTCTTCGGGCCTGCGTATGGCGACCGTTGCCGCCGGGGTTCGCCCGGCGGCGGCCAGCATCATCTGGCCCGCCAAGGCCAGCATGCGGTCCGTGGCGCCCTCCAGGCCCTCGGTGGCGTCATTGAGCGGCACCAGGCACGAGTACGCCCCCAGCCGCACGTCCTGCACAATCACCCGGCCCCGGCCGTAGCGGAAGGCCTTGAAGGGGACGGCCGAGGTGCGGCCCCGCTCGCCCTCCCGCAGGCCGGGGACCTCCTGCCACGGCAAACTCGCCAAAGCGCCCTGCAACAGCCCCTCGTCGGGCGTGGCCGTCAACTCCGGAGGCCAGCCCTTGAGCACCCCCATGCCACCGGTAAGCAGCAGGCCCTTGCCGGAGGAGACGGCCTCGAGGATCGCCCGGCGCACCCGGGGCCCCAGCACATCGGCATTGATGCGGCCGACCATGATGACCTCGCGGTCGGGGTCGGCGCAGATGGCCGCCGCGTGGCGGTTGAGCAGCCCGGCAGGAAGCGGGCCAATCCCTGTGGTGCCGCGGTACGGCCAGGCGTTGGCATCGGTGAGGGCGCCCTCGCCGTCGAAATACACGTGCCTGACATCCATCTGCAGCCGGCGCGCCAGCTCCATGCTCTCATAGGCCTTGAAGCGCGGGCAAAGCAGGCTTACCTTCACCGGTCCGCCGGCGAGCCCGGCGGCCCAGGGGAACTCCAGGGGGGTGGGGTCGGCCCGCCACAGCTCCGCAGGCCGCTGCAGGGCCTCGGCTTCGGACTTCTCGATCGCCGCCAGCCTGTCCGGGTCCACGGGCAGCGGCGGCAGCACCTGGTCGAGATCGGCCTGCAGCAGCTTCGCCAAAGCGTCTGACTCGCTGTCTCCCAGGCGCCCGAAGTAGTCACGGGTGGCTTGGTAGTCCGGGGCGCTGGGCAATTCGTACAGGCCCAGGACGAACTCCCGCCGGCCGGGGGCCAGGGTCAGGTTCACATACTCCGCATACCCGCCGATGTCGTCGACGCTCACCTTCGAGAAGGCCGTGGCGTCTCCCAGCAGCAGCCCCGCCGAGCCGGAGGCGGGACGGCCCGCGGTGACGTCCTCCAAAAGCAGCCACCTCTCCGCATTCAGGTCTATCTCGGCGGCTCCTTCGGTGAGCGTGCGTGTGGCCGTGGTGAGCGTCCGGTTCCAGGGCTGGGTGAACGTGGCCGGGTAGGCCATGAGCCGCAGCTTGACCTCGGAGATCTCCTCCTTGGGCTCGTAGCGCCCGAAGAACAGGAGCTTGTCGCTCCCGGCCGTCACGGCGAAGCGGGCCGTGACCTTCACCTTCGGTGTGTCCCAAACGTACTCCACCATGGCATCGGCGCCCTCTTCGCGCACCACGCGGAACTTCGCCTGATAGTCCTGGATGTTGAAGCCATCGAAGGTCCAGAAGAAGAAGCCCTGGTTGTACCACAGGGCATCGTCGGGACCCGCAATGCCCAGAGGCGTGTAGCCCAGCGTCGGCGCCCACTTGGCGTGACCGATCCGTCCCGGCTCATCGGCCAGCTCGATCGCGTCATAGCGGAGCGTATAGGTATTGGCGATGGTGGACAGGTTCACATCCTGCACCACCCGCCGGCCCTCATCGCGGGCCTCGACCGTGGGCGGCATCAGAGAGGCCATGGCATCATCGCCGGCGGCGGCGCAAAGCGAGAGCGGAAGCGTGAAGGTAGCGAGTAGTGCGATGGCGTTTCTCATGCGGGGCGACCTCCGAACTGGGGGTAGCGGTAATCGGCGCACACCGGTCTGCTTCGCCGCCGCGGCACCGTGGCCCTGCCCGGCGTGACCGGTACCGTCATCCGCCCCCGCCATTTCGGGAGGTGCTCTTCTTGCCGATGGCGAACGGCGCCTTATCGCTATCCGCCAAGGAGATCGGACCATGGCCCCTGTCGCGGTACCCCACGATCCCTGTACCGTAGCCCCGGTCTTCCTGCGTCTTGCGCTCGCAAGCGGCCTTTGGCTGCTCGCCTGCCTGTGCCTCGCGGCTCCTTACAACCTCGATACCGCCTCGACCGTGGAGCTCCGCGCCCGCGACGGCCTCCCCAACTTCCTGAGCAAGGCCACGGCCGGCGACACCGTGCGGGTTGCATACCTGGGGGGCAGCATCACCGCCGCCGCTGGGTGGCGGCCCAAGAGCCTGGAGTGGTTCCGGCGGCAGTATCCTCAAGCTCAGTTCGCGGAGATCAATGCGGCCATCTCCGGCACGGGCTCGGATTTCGCCGCCTGCCGGCTTCAGGAGGACGTGCTGGTCCAAAACCCCGACCTGGTCTTCCTGGAATGCCGCGTCAACGGGGGCGGCGGGTTCGAGGCCCAGTCGGTGGAGGGCGTCGTGCGCCACATCTGGCGTGAGAGCCCTCGGACCGACATCTGCTTCATCTACACCATCGGGGAGTGGATGATCCCGGGGATCCGTGAGGGCAACAACACCGGCTTCGGCAGCATCATGGAAAGCATCGCCAACCACTACGGCATCCCGACCATCGATCTGGCGCTCGAGGTGGTGCGACAACTGGATGCGGGGACTCTCGTCTTCAAGGCCGACCAGGAGCCCGAGGGCAAGCTCGCCTTCTCCAGGGACGGTGTCCACCCCGGTGACGGTGGGCACGACATCTATCGCGATGTCATCGCCCGGTCGATTCTGGCCATGGAAGGGGTGGGCAGCGCCGCACCCCACGAGCTTGTCGCCCCACTGGCCGCCGAGCCCTGGGAGAACGCCACGCTCCTGCCCATCGCCGAGGCGACACTCAGCGCAGGCTGGGAGAGCGTGGACATGGCCACGGACCCGGTGACGAGCGCCGATGCCGGGCGCACCCGGGGCATGCTGAGAGCGACGATGAAGACGGCCCAACAGGGGGCCAGTATCACCGTGGGCTTCAGGGGCACAGCGGTGGGGTTCAGTGACATCCCCGGCGTCGAACCGATCGAGCTCGAGGCCACCATCGACGGGGAGACCACCATTCCCATCAGCCGCCGGTCACCGGACGGGATGCGCAAGTACGCGCGCTTCTGGTACACGCCCGAGCTGCCGCCGGGGGAGCACACGGTGCGCTTCACGGTCAAGTCACTGCCCGAGGGCGTGGCGTTCTACGCGGGCCAACTGCTGATCGCCGGCGAGCCGCGTTAGGGCGCGGG
>CAZXDD010000516.1:5449-5927 GCA_964639415.1 uncultured Armatimonadia bacterium | reverse complement strand
GACGCCGCTTCGCGGCGCCGCGCGGTCCTTCGGACCTGACGGCAAGGCCATTGCCATTGAGCGCCCTCGCCGGCGCAGACAGGTTGTAGCCTCGCCATGCCCGGACTGAAGTCCGGGCCTGAGAGACGCCGCTTCGCGGCGCCGCGCGGTCCTTCGGACCTGACGGCAAGGCCATTGCCCACGTTGCGGCAATTCTCCAGGCAGGGATAGGGACGCACGAGGGGTGCGAAGGGGTGCGCAACCGCACGGGAAAGCGACTGCCGCCAGGGTGCCCGTTGGCGCGCGTCAGCGGCGCACGAGGGACAAACGGCCTACACGGAGCCTGCAAGGGCTCGTCTGAACCGCTCACGTTGCGCGCGAGCAAGACGCAGGACGGGAGGGCGGGATCGCCGTCTGCCCCGAAGTGGCATACGGCGACGGCACAACGAACGGCGCCGGCGAGGGGGTGGCCTTCGATGGGGGTGTCGGGGCGCACCTT
>CAZXDD010000516.1:2086-5349 GCA_964639415.1 uncultured Armatimonadia bacterium | reverse complement strand
GCGGTCTTGGAAGACCGCGGGCACGGGTACGACGAACGGCGCCGGCGAGGGGGTGGCCTTCGATGGGGGTGTCGGGGCGCACCTTGCGGTCTTGGAAGACCGCGGGCACGGGTACGACGAACGGCGCCGGCGAGGGGGTGTGGGGGGCGACTCACTGCGGGTCCAGCCAGAACCACCTGGTCTCGCCCCGCCGCATGTCCATCTCAATGCTCTCAAGCCTCTCCCCCACCACGGCGCCGGTCTGCAGATCCGTGACACGTGAGGGCCCCGGCAGCGTCAACGTCTTGCGCCCGGTGAAGATGGCATGAACCGTCACGATCCGCTGATTGGCGTACACCGCGTCCCAGGGCCCCGCCGCGCACCAGCAGCCCGCCCATGCGGCGAGGTTGTGCACGAAAGCCGCCCGCAAGCCCGGGGCGCCGATGAAGGCCGACTTCCAGGAGCCGAAGTCGCGCGTGGCCGCGGCCAGGCGCCGGGTCGTCACGTAATGGGCCAGCGGCGTCGCCTCCGGATCGGTCACCTCGTAGGCAGGCCCCGCGATCGCCGTGGGATAGTTGATCGCCCCCTCCACATCGGCCAGCAGCGGGCTGCCGTCCTCAAGCGGCGTGGTCCCCAGGCGGGTGACGCCCTCCGCCGGTGCAAGCGCCATCCCTGTGATGGCCGACAGCTCCGCGGCCGGGTCCTTTGCCCCCACGTGGCCCGGAGCGTGGACGAAGATCAGTAGCTTGCCGTCCCGTTTGAGCGTCTCCACGGCCTCCCGCTCCCGCGGGGTCAGCAGATAGGCGTTGAGAAACAGATACGCCCGGTGCTCCGGGAGGCCGGGGTCTGCCAGGTCGGACTGCAGGTAGAGCCGGTACGGCACCCCGGCCAGGTTCAGCTCGTGGATCTGCGTCGTCACGCCGCCGTGGCGGTAGGCGCCGCCGGCGGCGGGGGCCACCCAACTGTCGCTGTCCTCGCCGACGAACACCGCCAGGTCGGCGCGGGGCGGCTGTTCCACGGACAGGTCGCGCTCGAACGCCCCCATCGCCTCGGCGATGCCGGCCATGATGCCGTCATCGCGGAACCAGCCGCCACTCATGTCATACCACCAGGTGCCCAGGCCAAAGGCCAGCATCATCCCGCACTCGCGACGGACCATGGCATTGTGGACCTCGGCGGTCTCCGCCCGGCCCCAGGAGAAGTTGTTCTGCGGCGAGGGGTTCGGTTCTGAATGCCACGAGCGCCAGTCCTGCTCGGTGAGGTAGGTCTTGCCGTGCAGGAGCGTGCTGGCAAACACACTGCGCACGGCACCCTGCCACCCGGCCATGCGGATGCCGTAGGCGGCCGGCCCGGCGAGGAAGTCCAGGGCGTCGGAATCAAGGAAGCGTCCCAGGGCGATGTGGTTGGCGGAGTTGCAGGTGATGTCCTCATAGTAGGTGCCGCAGAGGATGCGGCGCGGTGTGCTCGTCTTGAGCACCTGCGCCAGGGCCATGACGTTCTCGGCCACCCCCTCGGAGTAGAAGCGGGTGTGGTCGGCAATGTCGCCCTGTGTGGCGGGGTCCAGGAGGCTTTCGGCGCCCCAGAGCCGCTCCCCGGCGGGCACCGCGGCCGTCTCGAAGGTCACCTCGGGTTGGTTCCAGGCCGCCCGGAGGGCCTGCACGTCTCCGGCATACCTGCGGCTCAGCCATGCGCGGAAGGCCTGCTGCGCCCCGGGACAGTAGTCGGCCAGGTGGAGGTCCTTGGGATCGAAACGCGCCCACTGGAACCACTGGCCGTCGTTGAAGCCCGCCACGTGATAGCCGATGACGGCTTTGCCCGCCTCATTGGCCTCCACGTGGGCCGTCAGGCGGCGCAGGGTCTCCGCCACGTCCTCACGGAGCTTGAGAGAGACCAGGGAGGGGCCGAAGCGCTCGGGTGCCGTGGGGTCATCGCCCCAGCGTCTGGGGTGCATCTCGACGATGGCCCTGCGGCCCTCCTGATCCCGTGTGACGTGGTCGGGATTGTCGGCTCCCCACTCGCGGTACGGGTCGCAGGCCATGTAGAAGACCACGTAGGCGTGAGGGTCGACGCGGAGGACACGCCACAGCAGGTCATCGACCTCGGAGAAGTCCCAGCGGTTCGGCCCCAGCCACGGCCCGCGGTCGGCATAGACGTTTCGCCCCAGCACGAGAGGCACCAGGTAGACGCGGACGCCGGCGTCGCGGAAGTCGGCGATCTGGGCATCGTCGGGGTCCCAGAAGGGGCCCACATACCAGGCCCAGGGCGTGGGCCTGCCGTCGAGGAGCAGGCGGGGCCGGCCGGCGGTCCGGATCAGCTCGACCTGTGCCCGGGGGCGCCGGGCGACGATGGCCCGGGCGGCCTCCAGGTCGGGCAGGGCTTCCTTCGTGGGCGGCTCGTAGCGCGGCTTGACCTCAGGCTCGGCGTCCGCCTCGGTGACGGCGAAGTCATCCCAGTTGACTGTGGAGGGGGCCAGGGCCTGAACGCACTGGATGCGGAGGCGGTCGTTGCCCGGGCGGACGGCCACCGCCAGGCTGAGCTCCTGCCATTGGCCGCCCACGAGGATGGCGTGGGTATCGCCGAAGGTATTGGGCAGGTCCCACTCGTCCTTGCCCGCCGGGAACTGACTGACCATGAAGTAGACGCCGCCGCGGAGGTTGCGGTGTGGGTAGACCCAGGCGCCGACGCGATAGGTCTTGCCGCCCTCGACGGGCACCATCGGCCCGGAGAGGAGGGTATGGCCAACGGCACCGATCTTGTGCACCCGGAAGGACCGCGTGCCGCTGTGGGCCAGGGTGTCGTCCCAGACGAACTCACCGGTGCCGTCCTCGCCGGCGTGGCTCGACCAGCCGTCGGGGGTGTCCTGGCCCGCCTCGAGGGAGGCGTTCGGCACCACGGGTTGGGCCGGAGCAGGTCCGGATGCGGCGAGGACGCAAAGGGTGAGGACAGAGAGCATAGAGAGCATAGAGAGCGCCTCCGGAGGCGGGATGGAGGTCCGGTTCGCCGTGGAGGCGGGCCCACCTCTCAAAGGGGCTGTACCGAGGTCTCAGGAAGCAGCAGACTTGGGCTCAGCAGTGCTCAGCGGGGGGTGAGCGGCAGACGGCCAACACCGCGGGGCTCTGCCCCGCAACCCCGCTGGGGCCACAGGCCGCAGACCCCGTCTATTGGGGCGGCGGCCAGGCGAGCCGCCACGGGGATAGCGTCTGGCCTGCCGGGCCGAGTGCATGCACATCCCGGGCAGGACCGGCAGACGGCCAACACCGCGGGGCTCTGCCCCGCAACCCCGC
>CAZXDD010000516.1:0-1986 GCA_964639415.1 uncultured Armatimonadia bacterium | reverse complement strand
GCAGACGGCCAACACCGCGGGGCTCTGCCCCGCAACCCCGCTGGGGCCACAGGCCCCAGACCCCGTCTGTCGGGGCAACGGCCATTCGGCCCCGCAACCCCGCGGGGGCCACAGGCCCCAGACCCCGTCTATTGGGGCGGCGGCCAGGCGGGGCGGGCGCGGGCGGCTCGCTGCTGTGCACCCCGGGCAGGACCGGCAGACGGCCAACACCGCGGGGCTCTGCCCCGCAACCCCGCTGGGGCCACAGGCCCCAGACCCCGTCTGTTGGGGCGGCGGCCAGGCGGGGCGGGCGCCAGGTATGCAACAGTGGCCACGGCCCCACGGTGGCGGCGGTACCGCACCTCAGCCGGTCCCTCGCGGGCCGGCCGCGGGCTCGCGAAGGGCCCGCAAGGCCCGGGCGAGGTCGGAGTCGATGACGAGAGTGGTGACGGCACCCCAGGAGCAGAGCGCCCTGACGGCTCTGGCTCTCGCCGGCCCGGAGGCCACGACGACGGTGCCCAGGCCGGTCTGGGAGGCTCGAGCCCTGTCATTGGCGGCGATGAAGTCGCCGAGCTGCGGAGAGATGACATAGCTATTGACGAAGCGGATGGCCCTCTTGCCGTCCTCATCGGGCGGGTCGGTGGGGTCCCAAAAGAGCCGTCCGGAGATATCGCCGACGGCACCGGCCTGCACAAGCCGGGGAACATCCTCATCGTCGTACAGCCCCAGGCGGGTGGCGCGGCTATCACCGTCGCAGGTACCCAGGCCGGTGATGAGCGTGTCGGCGCGGTGGATGTAGCCGGAGCTATCGGGGGCCGGGCATTGGGTTTCGGCGAAGTCCGGACGGCCGACGCCGTCGTCGTCCACGTAGCGGTCGGCGACGCGCTCGCCCAGGCATTGGCGAATGCTGGCGTCCTGCTGGACGTACTCCCAGATCCGGCGGAGGTCGGCGGTCTCGAAGTCTCGCGGTATGTGGACGGGCTGTGTGAGGTGGATCGGCTGCGGAGCGCCGATCTGACGGGCCAGTGCGGAGGCGTTGGCGATGGCGCCCCGCTGGGTGCCGTACTCTCTGTGGTCGAGGACGGGTGGCAGGCCGAGGGAGCCGATGAGCGGGAACACGAGCAGGCGCTGGGCGGCCTGCCGGGCGACGCTGTCGGCGCCTGCGACATGGATGTAGGCGGGGAACTCGAGGCTGACGGCGGCGACGAAGTCGTGGACGTGATGCCCCCAGCTCAGGCCGACACAACGGACCCTGTCCTCCTCCAGCGCCCTGCAGAAGAGGTCGGCGGCGGCGCGTCCCACGCGCTGGGAGCGCTGGAGGTCGCGCTCTGTGTAGGGGTCGTTGGCATACTTAGCCACAGTCATCCTGATACGGTCGGGGCTCTGCCGGGCGGCGGCGCAGAGCTCGGGGTCGCCGGTCTGCTGTGCGGTGCTCTGAAGCGTCTGGATCACCTGGGCCGCGAGCTCGTCCACATGCCGCTCCCATGTGGGGTCCATGGCGCTCTTCCATAGCTCGCGATGAAGCGGACAGGCGCGCAGGGCGGTGCAGACGGCGGCGGCGGTGCTTTCGTCCGGGGTCTGCGGCGGGGCGGGGGCGACGATGACTTCCCGCGGGCGGCCGCCGCCGATGGCCGCGGCGACCTCGGTCGCACTGTAGCGGTCCGCGACCGTCGCCTCGTACTCGTCGCGCTCAGGCCCCGGCGGGATGGTGAGCCGCGGACGGTCGTCGAGCCACTCAAGCAGGCGCGCGTGCTCCAGAGCGCGGTAGATGGTGGGACGCGAGCGACCGGTGGATGCGACGAGCTCTTCCACGGTCATCCCCAAAGAGACTCCCCAGGCACACTCGAAGGCCAGGCGGCGCACGTCGGCGTCGGACGATCGCGGCACACCGACACCTCCTCAGGACGCTAGATGCGATGGCAGTATATTAGCACGATCGCCGCTGCAACGGGGAGGCTTTGGCGGACAGCGCCTCCTCGGCCCGGGAGTCGCCGGGCTTGGCGATGG
>CAZXDD010000515.1:0-5942 GCA_964639415.1 uncultured Armatimonadia bacterium | reverse complement strand
CGCTCATCACCCCCCAGCAGTGGCGACTGATGGAACTCGGAGGCCAGGCCGTCATTCGGTTCCGCGAGCTTCCCGTGGAGGTGGCGGAGCTGTGGGTGCTCACCGCCCGGGCCGGCGAGGAGTCCTGGGCCCAAGCGGCGCCTCCGGGTGCGGACTACGGCCCGGACTGGTCCCGGCCCGAGGACTTCTTCACGATGGCCCTCTATTGCGAGGATATCCGGCAAAGCCCGGTGGATGGCTTGTATCGCGTGGTCGGTTGGCACTTGTCGGTCAGCGCCGTCGTAGTGGGCAATAGCGGGGTGTGGAGAGACATATGAAGACCACCCCTCTGCCCACAGCGCGCGGCCCCGGCGGCTTCACCCTCGTGGAGCTGCTGGTGGTCATCGCCATCATCGCGGTGCTCGCGGCCATCCTCTTCCCCGTGTTCGCGAAGGCCCGGGCCAAGGCCCGGCAGGCCCACTGTCTGTCCAACATCCGGCAGGTCACCACCGCGCTGCTGATCTATGCCGCCGACGAGGACGACTGCCTGCCGCAGGCCACCTACTACCGCCCGGCCAGCCGGTTCTCCGCGCCCTGGGACGAGGTCATCGACATCAGTTGGTGGGATGTGATCATCCCGTACCTGAGCGGCTCCACCCGGCTCCTGTTCTGTCCGGCGGTGAAGCACCCGGTGCCGGACTACCTCATGAACCAGTTCCTCGGGGATCCCAAGCACAGCTTCCTGGGCGCCGTCACAACGCCGGCGGACACATTTCTGATAGTCGAGGCGTGCCCCTCCAACGAGTACTCCAAAGCCCGTGTGCTGCCGGTGACATGTGCCGTGTTCCCATTCCCTGAGGTCCCGTTCCACCACTTTGGGAGGATGAACGCTTCCTTCGTGGACGGTCATGTGAAGCTCGTGACCGAAGAGGCTATCGCCCTGTTCGCCCCCCATTGGTACCCCTTCAGCGAATAGAGGCCAACCAGGCTCATCCGCGCCGATCCCCCAGAGCCCGGCCGGGAAGTACAACTCCCGGCCGGGCTTAGTGCTCTCCTGCCCTGGAGCGACCGGGCCCGAGGGGCACGCCGAGTTGCCCTCAAGGTCCCCGGGCCGCGGACGGCGAAGGGCGACTACGGTGGCGGACACGGTGCCGGACGGCGGCGCCCGGCGAGACCGTCGGCCCCGTGCCGACACGAAGGAGGCATTCCATGCGCATCACACTGCCGGCCCTCTTGCTGCTCATCACCGTCGGTGCCTGTGCCCAGGACACCTGGGAGGCCCGACGCGAGAAGCTGGGCTCCCGCGAGGACCCCTACCGCATCCTGGTGGACAAGGTCCTCATGGCCAGCAATGACTGGGTCATGGAGCCGCAGCATGTGGCGGAGATCAAGGCCGCGGGGTTCAACGTGGTGGTGCCCCGTACCGGGGCCGATGACAATGAGCGCGTGGAGCGGGTGGCCACGATGGCCGCGGAGCAGGGGATGTTCACCATGCCCTGGATTCGCGGCACACGGGTGGAGAAGGGCGACCCGGAGCTGCGGGCCACCGACAAGCTGGGACGCTACGGCGAGCTGGCCAGCCCCAATGGCGACGCTCTGTGGGACTACTGGTCCGACCGCATCCTGTTCTACGCCGAGCTCTCTCGCCGGGTGCCCTCGATGATGGGCGTGTTCCTGGATTTCGAGAACTACGACAGTATCAAGGTCGGCGGCGGCATGTGCTACGAGCTTTCCTACGACGAGCCGATCCTGCGCCTGTTTTGCGAATCCGTGGGCCTGCAGCTCCCCGAGCCCTTGCCCGAGGACCGCGCGGCCTGGCTGGAGGAGCAGGGCCAGACCCGGGCCTTCAGCGACTTCCAGGTGGGCAGGTGGCAGGAGCGGGCACAGAAGCTGCGCCAGGCCGTGGATGCGGTCAACCCGCGGTTCCAGTTCGTGGTCTACCCGGCCGCCAGGTCGCTATTCATCAAGGAGGTCGTGTGGCGACACTGGCACACCGATCAGGCTCCACTCATCATGGCCGAGGTGGACACCTACTGGCGCACCGAGTACGAGCTGGAAGCCGCGCTGAAGCGTGTGGGCGATGTGATGCGGACCACCCGTGCCGAATTGGACAAGGTGAACCCGGAGATCCGCTACATGGCGGGTCTTGACCCCATCGTCAGGGGCGCCAACCCGGAGTTCGAGGGCAAGAGTGCCGTCCTCGGCGCTGAGTTGGGCCACGGCTACTGGGTGTTCTACGAGGGCCCCGACTACGGCACCACACACAAGGACTACTTCGCCTGGTACAAGCGGGCCAATGAGGCGATCCTCAGGGGCGATTACTCCCTGTGGCGCGAGCCCGCGGAGACGCCCAACCCGCTGGACGAGGAGATTGCCGAGGATGCCCGGGCTCTGGCCGGCGCCGACCTCAAACCCCTGAACGAGGACCCGCTGCCGGACGAGGAACTCCAGCGCGTGTTCACACACCGACCCGGGGCCATGTACCAGGTACTGTTGCAGGAGGGCGAGTATCTGCGGGGCGAGCTCATCGCCCTGCAACACGCGCATCTGACCCACGGCAGCGTGGCCGTTGTGGTGACGCCCTCCGGGAAGCTGCTGGGCACCGTCCACGCCGACGTTGGCGAGGTCGCTCCGATCGACATGCTCGCCCCGGAGACCGGTGTGTACGGCATCGCGATCCAGAGCGGGCGGGCCAAGGGACGGCTGAAGCTGACAAACCGCTTCGTATGTCTGGTGGGGCCGGGAATGTCGCTGGTGGGCGATCAGGTGCCGGCGTACGTCGCCCCGAAGGCGGGTGCCGAGAGCCTTCATCTGACCATCCGCACTTTCGCCCCGGCCGAACACGTGCAGATCGTGTTCCGCGCGCCGGATGGGACCGAGGTGTTCTCCGGCAACACCGAGCAGACGGGTGAGGCCAAGCTGTCGGGGGAGACTGGGGGACAGGTGGCGGCCTGGCGCCTCGAACTGACCAAGGCCGTGGAAGACATCGACATCGAGCTGGGCGAGACGTGCGAGCCGAGGCTGGCCACCCACCCGGGGCGGCTCCTGGTGTCCCCGTAGCGGGCCTCCGTTTGCTTGCTGTGGCCGGCCGGTCAGGAATCGGCCGCGGAGTCTTGCAATTCCTGCGCCGCTGAGCCATGATACGCGACTATGGACGCCACACTCCCGTCAGGGGCGTCGTCAGGTCCTCCTGCCGCCCGAGGGTGTCCGTCACAAGGAGATGAAGCCGCGCATCGTGGCAGACCGGGAGGACGACCTTGTTGCCCCCCCCGGGGGGGCTGTGCGCGACATAACGGATGAAGAACGCCAGGCCGGGATGCGCTGGATGGTGTGGGATGGAATCCTGGCCACCAACATGGGGGTGCTCACCGGGGGGATCTTCCTCACCGGTTTCGCGCTCCTGCTCGGCGTCGGAGAGACGGCCATTGGGCTGCTCGCTGGCCTGCCCCGCTTCTCGGCGCTCATGCAGCCTGTCGGCGCGTACTTCGTCGAGAGGCTGCGCATGCGCAAGACCATCAGCGTATGGGTCTTCGGCCCCGCCCGGGCGCTGTGGCTGCTGGTCCTGATTCTGCCCCTGCTGGGCTATCACGGTGGCCCCTCGCGGCTGGGCTTCGTGATCCTGTCGGTGGTCGTGACCCTGTCCTCGCTGATGGCGGGCTTCGCCGCGGTGAGCTGGTTGGCCTGGATGGCGGACCTGATCCCCGAGAGGGTCAGGGGGGTGTTCTTCGGCCGTCGCACCATGCTCGCCGGTGGCATCTCCGCCCTCGTGGGTTTCCTGGCCGGGAAGTTCGTCGACCTGTGGGAGGCCCGTTACGGCGATCAGAATGCCCAGGGTTTCCTGATCGTCTTCGCGGTGGCGCTGATCTGTGGCATGGGCAGTTGGTACACCCTGGTGCGCTGCCCGGAACCGCCCATCGAGCCGGGTCGCAGCACCCGCCAGACCCCCAACTATCTGCTCTTGCTGCGGGCGGCCTGGACCGATCCGAACTTCCGCATCTTCCTGATCCACTCCTTCGCCCTCACTTTCGGCGTGTGGGTGGCCAGTCCGTTCCTGTCGGTGTACATGATCAAGGTGTTGGAGCTGCCCTACTGGCTGATGGGCATCTTCTCCGCCGTCACATCACTGGGAACCCTTCTCACGGTGCAGTTCTGGGGGCGGCTTACCGACCATTTCGGCAACCGTCCCGTCATGCTCTTCTGTCTGCTGGGCGCCTCGGCGGCGCCCCTGATGTGGATGGCCAGCACGCCGGGGCTGTGGTGGCCGCTGTTGCCGGCACACTTCATCGGTGGCCTGTCATGGGCCGGGGTGACGCTGGCAAGGATGAACCTGGTGTTCAAGATCTCTCCGGAGGAGCACAAGTCGGTCTACATCGGGCTGTCCTCGGCCCTCGACGCCCTGCCGGCGCTGTTTGCTCCGCTGATCGCGGGCGCCTTCTTGCAGCACACCGCGACCGTGTCATTCGAGGCCGGTGGTTTCGACTTCACCAACTACCACTGGGTCTTCCTGGCCTCCGGGCTTCTCCGCTTCGCCTCGATCCCGCTGTTCCGCGCGGTGCAGGAGCCCAAGTCCCGACGAGTGCTGCACATGGTGCGGGTGCTCAGCCACATCCGCAGCGTCAACCCCGTGCTGGGCCTGCAGTATTACTTCCACGTGGTATCCGACGCCACGGCACGACGCGCCCGTCGCACCCGCAGGGCCATGCGCCGGGCCGTGATCCAGATGCGCCGCAGGGAGCGGGACCGCCGACGGCGCAAACGCCTGGCACTCATGCGCAAACGGGCCCGCAGATGAGGCCAACCCACAGGAGCAGGTGAGCAAGCAGCCATGCAATACGCCGGTCGCTACAGCATCTTCGACTTCGCGAAGGTCAAGACCTATCCACTGGCCCAGAGACCAAACGTCCTGAAGCGCGATGGCATCGTGAGCCTCGCCGATGCGAAGGACGCTGCGGACAGGTGGCCCCATGAGGGCCTCCGCCGCGTTGCCGACTGCGTCCTCAAAGCCCGAGCCCGCAACCTGCCGGTCATCCTGTTCACCGGCGCCCACCCCATCAAGCTCGGCCAGTCGCCGTACTACATCGACCTGATGGAGCGCGGGCTCATCACCCTGCTGGCCACCAACGGCGCCGGGTCGATCCACGACTTCGAGCTGGCCCTGATCGGCGAGACCTCCGAGAGCGTCCCCAACGCCCTGCCCGAGGGCCTGTTCGGCATGGCCTACGAGACCGGCAGCTACATGAACCGCGCCCTTGCCGCCGGCAATGAGGAGCTGCTGGGCTACGGGGAGGCCATGGGCCGCATGATCGCCACCGGCGCACCGGTGGACGCCCAGTTCCCCCACAGGGACATCAGCCTCCTCGGGCAGGCCTACGAGCTGGGCGTCCCGGCCACGGTCCACGCCACCATGGGCACCGACATCATCGACCAGCACCCGGACTTCGACGGCCGCAACAAGGGCGGCTGCAGTGGCCGCGACTTCGGTATCTTCGCCAATGAGGTGTGCGGGCTCGCCGGCGGCGGCGTGGTGCTCAATGTAGGGTCGGCCATCACGGGCCCGGAGGTGCTGCTCAAGACCGTGAGCATGGCCGGGAACATCGGCAGGCCCCCCAACGGTCTGGTGACGGCCAACTTCGACCTTCGCTTCGGGCGCCCCGAGGACATAGGGGACCCGTCCCGGCCGGGGTACTACTACAGGGATATCAAGAGTGTCGTCACCCGCATCCCACAGGCCTTCGGCGGCGAGGGGCACATGGTGGAGGGCAACTTCCTCGACAGCATCCCGGCGCTGTACGACCTGCTCACGAGGTAGGCAAGAGAGCTATCGGGCGGGGCCGGAAGGCCGATGCCGGATGGCGGGACGACGGTCAACGGCAATGCGGGCGAGACGCCCGCGGTCCCAGGAACGGACACGGACACGGACACGGACACGGACACGGACACGGACACGGACACGGACACGGACA
>CAZXDD010000514.1:0-5943 GCA_964639415.1 uncultured Armatimonadia bacterium | reverse complement strand
GTTCCGGACGCGGGAATGGCGAAATGTGGCCCCAGTGCGTTCATGCATAATGTGACCTCTAGGCCCGCTTGCCTTTCCACTGCGCACGGCTCTCCTCGGTCAGCAAGAGCAGCGGGTCCTGTCTCATCAGGGCCATCCCCACCTCGTACAGGTCGCCCGCCCGCAACAGCCGCTGCTCCGAGGCTCCGATCCTGCCGCGCCGCACCAGGCCCCTTTGCTCCAGCATGCCGCCGAAGGTCAGGAAGTCATTGGCCACGGCCTCTTTGCGCGTGTACTCCCACGCCCCGCCCTCTGCGTCGGCGACCCCATCGAGGATCACCGTCGCAGGCCGCCACTCCAGGAAGCGGTACGGCACCTTCGCCTCGGCTTCCAGCAGGTGTATGAGGGTGCAGTTGCTGTAGGTCACCCCCATCAGCAGGATCCAGGCGTTGATCTCCACGAGGGTCCTGAAGGGGCTGTCGGGACCGAAGCCCGTCTTGTACGGCCGCCCGCAGAGCAGCTCGGCCTTGGGGCCGATGGCCGCCAGCGGGTGGGCGGCGTGGCTGCTGCGCAGCGCCCCCGGCCGGGTGCGCACCGCCTCGGAGATGGCGCCCATCAAGGAGGGCGTGTGCTCCCGGTCCCAGACGGTCTCCCCGCCCTGCAGGTACCTGGAGAAGGTGGGGACAACAAGGGTGCCTACGGCGTCGATCGACCCGCGGGCCGGAGAGCCCGCGCCACCGACGGCAGGGCCCAGCACCTCCAGGAGTGCCTCCACCACCGTCTGGGCCCCGCCCTGAACGTGGCCGAAGGCCGACAGGCTGCTGTGGACCATCACGGTATCACCCGCCGCCAGCCCCAGGGCACGCAGGCCGGCGGCGATGTCGGCTCTCGTCAAATCGGCCATCAGGGCGCCTCCTGAGAGTGTGGCCGGTGGGCGGCGGCCCTCCTGCGGGCGCCGCGCGTCTCCATCAGGTGATGCACCACGGCGGCGGCGATGAGCACGGCGCCCAGGACGATCTTCTGGTCCTCGAAGGGCACGCGGGCCAAGGTCAGGCCCCGGGTGAGGCTGGAGACGATGAGCAGGCCCATCACGGTGCCCACGATGCCGCCGCGGCCGCCACTGATGCTCACCCCGCCCAGCACGCAGACGGTGATGGCGTCCAGCTCCATGAGAATACCGGCGTCGGCCTTGGCCGTGGCGACCCGGGAGAGGAAGATGGCCCCGGCCAGGCCGGCCATGAGCCCGGCGAAGGCGTACAGCACCATCTTGGTTCTCGCCACCGGCACCCCGGCGAAGTGGGCGGCCGTCTCGTTGTGCCCGATGGCGTACACGTGCCGGCCCAGTACGGACCGGTGCAGCGTGATACCCACCAGTGCCGCCAGGACCAGGAAGATCGGCAACTGCTGGGGCACTTGATAGGTGCCCAGCACGGTGTAGTACGCCTGGCCCAGGTCGTAGTAGCTGACGGGGAAGTCGCTCACCGGCCGCCGGGCGCCCAAGCCGTGGGCCAGACCCCGATACAGCGCCATGGTGGCGAGCGTGACGATCAAAGGCGGCATGCGCAGACGGGCCACGAATAGCCCGTTGCCCAGCCCCGCCACCGTGCCCACCAGCAGGCCCAGCGCGATGCAGGCCCCCGGAGCAAGCTGCAGATGGTGCCAGCCCAGCCCCATCGCCACCACGCACAGCCCCATGATCGAGCCCACCGACAGATCGATGCCGCCGGTGATGATGATCGGCGTCATCGCCAGAGCGATCAGGCCGGTCTCCACGAAGAACCGGGACATCTCCAGCAGGTTCTCGGTCGTGAAGAACGTCGGGTTCAAGGCGCCCATCACGATCGTGGTGAGCAGGAGCAAGAGAGCCAGGGCCCCGTCACCGGAGAGCAGCAGTTGGCGCAGGGGGGTCGCGGTCATCGGCCCTCAACTCCCCGGCGGCGCAGGGTATCGACCACCACGGCGACCAGAATCAGCGCCCCCTGAAAGGCCTTCTCCCAGGCCGGGTCCACGTGCAGGTAGGTCAGTGAGCTACTGATCACACCCAGGAGCAGGACGCCCAGCACCGTGCCGACGATGGTGCCGCTGCCGCCGAAGATGTCGGCACCGCCCACGACGACCGCGGTGATCACCACCATCTCGAAACCCACTCCGGCATTGGTCTGCACCGTGCTCCAGCGCCCGGCGTAGACGAAGGCCGCCAGACCCACCAGGGCGCCCACCGCCAGGTAGACCAGGCGTTGGGTCCTGTCCACGCTGATCCCTACATGCTCGGCCGCCTGCGGGTTGCTGCCCACCGCATAGATGCAGCGCCCGGCGCGGCTGTAGCGCAGAAACAGCGCCACACCCACCGCGGCGAAGGTGGCGATCCACACCGGCATCGGCATGCCCAGCGGGCTGCTGAGGCCGAAGGCCCGGAAGCTCTCGGGCAGGTTGATCCAGCGCCCGCCGGTGAAGTGGATAAGGATGTGCCGGAACAAGGTGAGCGTCGCCAGGGTGGCGATGATCGGCGGAATGCGGAACGCGGTGATGAGCCCGGCATTGATGGCCCCCAGACCCAGCCCCGAGCCCAGCGCCACCGCCAGCACGGCGATCACAGGCCAACCCGCCTCCGCACCGGCGGCGGCCAAAGTCGCCGTCACACCCAGGATCGCTCCCACCGAGATGTCGATCCCGGCGGTGAGAATCACCAGCGTCATCCCGGCCGCGGCGATGAGCATGTAGGAGTTGTTGACCAGCAGGTCCAGGAGGTTCCGGCCCCCCGCAAAGCCGGGAGCGGCCAGGGAGATGGCGACCATCAGCACCGCCAAGAGCGCCGCCAGCCCCAGCTCCCGCACCGGGGTGCGCCGCCGCTTCTGAGCCGCCTTCACGCCCGCCTCCCCGGTGCCCAGAGCCAGGTTCAAGACCTCCTGCTGACCGGCCTCGGCGCCGGAGAGCTCCCCCACGATGCGACCCCGGTGCATGACCAGCACCCGGTCGCTGAGCGCAAGCAGCTCGGGGAGGTCTGAAGACACCAGCAAGATCCCCACACCGTCATCGGCCAGGCCGCGCATCAGCCGGTGGATCTCGGCCCTGGCGCCCACATCCACGCCCTGGGTGGGTTCCTCCAGCAGGAGCACTTTGGGCCGCGTGGCCAGCCGTGAAGCGAGGGCCACCTTCTGCTGGTTCCCGCCGGAAAGCGTCCCCACCGTCTGCTCGATGCCGAAGGCCCGCACCCCCAGGCGCTGAAACAGCCCCTGAGCCGCCTGGGCCTCCGGTCCGCGCCCCACCAGCCCCAGGCGCGAGGCGTACTGCCGCAGGCACCCCAGCGTCATGTTCTCGCGCACCGTCATGGGCAGCACGAGGGCCTCGTGGTGTCGGTCGGCGGGGACGAAGCTGATCCCCGCCTGCACCGCGGCCCGGGGGGAGGTCAGCACCCGGCGCTCGCCGGAGAGGGCCACCTCGCCGGAGCCGATGGCATCCACCCCGGCCAGCGCCCGCAGCACCTCACTGCGGCCGGAGCCGGCGACCCCGGCAATCCCCACGATCTCCCCCGGGTGCACGGCGAAACTCGCGTCGGCGAACCTCCCGGCCACCGAGAGGCCCCGGACGTCCAGGAGCGGTGCGCCCCCGGTAGAGGGCGCCTTGCCGACCGCCGGCTCCGCCGCTCGCCCCGAGCCCTCACCCACCATCATCCCCACGAGCTGCTCGCGACTGAGGCCCTCGATCGGTACCGTCGCCACCAGCGCGCCGTCACGCAGGACAGTAACGCGCTGTGTGAGCTCGAACACCTCGGCCAGGCGGTGGCTGATGTAGACGATGGTGATGCCGCGGGAGTGCAGGTCGCCGATGAGGCCAAACAGCCGCCCGGTCTCCTCCTCACCCAGGGGCGCCGTGGGCTCGTCGAAGATCATCACCCTGGCCTCGGCCAGCAGGGCACGGGCGATCTGGAGAATCTGGCGCTCGGCCACCGACAGCGAAGCCACGATGGCGTCCAGATCGATGTCGGCTCCGATCTCGGCCAGCACCGCCTCGGCCCTCCGCCGCATCCGGGGCCAGGAGATGGCCCCCCCGGCTCCCCGCGGCCAGTCGCCGACGAACAGGTTCTCCAGGGCGGTGAGCGAGGAAAACAAGTCCGGATGCTGCGGGACCATGGTCACTCCCGCCGCCCGGGCGGCCTGGGGCGTGAAGTGCGTCACGGTCCCGCCGCCCACGAGCAACTCGCCCTCATCCGGGCCGAGCTGACCGGCGATGATCTTCACCAGTGTCGACTTGCCCGCCCCGTTCTCGCCCACCAGGGCGTGGAGCTCTCCGGCGGGCACCACAAGAGAGACGTCGC
Source organism: uncultured Armatimonadia bacterium (assembly GCA_964639415.1). Classification (GTDB taxonomy): domain Bacteria; phylum Armatimonadota; class Zipacnadia; order Zipacnadales; family JABUFB01; genus CAYRFY01. Next base: position 1,649 of record CAZXDD010000514.1, on the reverse strand, counting down.
GCAGGGCGCGCACGCCGGGGAACGACTTGCCCAGGTTCCGGCACTCCAGTGCCGGCGGTGGCCGGGGCGGCTGTGCTTCCGGGTTCAATGGTTCTCTCCGCATTGAGATGCTCGGCCGGGATGCCCGTGCCGTCCGGGCGCTGGGTATGACATGTCTCGGGAGAAGACCCCGGGCCGCCGGCGTCGATGCCCGGATGCTACGGCTCGCGCCACAGGGTCCCGGCGATGTGCGTCGGGCCGCCGGGGACACGGAAGTAATAGGTGGTGAAGAGGGTCCCGTCCTCAAGCTCGAGGGACATGGGATAGCCCACGTCGCCCCCCACACCGTCGTCGCGCAGGATGTACTCCTGACCCCAGGTTTGGCCCTCGTCCCGGCTGATCCGTGCCCGCACGCCGAAGGGCGCGTGGCGGTAGCCGTAGCTGAGCAGGATGTGTCCGTTGCTCAGCCTCAGCAGGTGCGGCGGGTGCCCGGTGATGCCCGAGTCCCGCAGGCGGCCCCAGGTGATGCCGCCGTTCACGGACTCGGCGCGGTACAGGTGATCCACCTCGTCGCCGGTGCGGACGAAGGCCAGGATGTGGCCGTCACCGAGGTCGATGAGCGAGGTCTCGTTCATCGGCAGCCTGCCCGTACAGTCCGCGATGATCTCGTGGAAGGTCCACGTCCGGCCGCTATCGGCGGAGCGGTAGACGTATGAGTGACCGCTGTCGCCGGGCATGGCCAGACCGTACACCGGCCACAGGGCGATGCCCTGGTCGGTGACGATACCGCCGTGGAAGCCCATCACCCCCGGCGCGTTGGGCATCGGCAGCACCCGCTCCTCCCAGGTTCGGCCGCCGTCGTGGGAGAGCATGGCAGAGTGCCCGCTGAGGGCTCCGACGGTGTCTTCCCCGGCCTCGGATACCTCCCAGCCCGCCTGCTTGAGCTCCTCGCGCCTGTCCCGCGGATAGTACTCCCAACCCGCGTGCACATAAAGGAGCGTGCCGTCAGGCGTCTCCAGAGCCTGGATCGCGTTGGTGTCCTCCGGGATGAAGCTCTCCGCGTACCGCTCCAGGACTTCCCAGGTGCGACAGCCGTCGGTGGAGCGCAGGATGGCCGTTCCGCCGGTGGGGTCACCGTGCGAGGGACGCGTGCGCGTGGCGATGCTCAGGATGATCCCGTCCCCCGGTTGCCGCTTGGGCAGGAACGGGAAGCAGGCATAGACCCCGTCCTGCGAAAACACCGTGACGTGCCGGGCATCCTGCAGCTTGACCGACGACCCCTCCTGCGCCGATGACGGCGACGCGGACACCAGGGACACAACACAGAGCAGTGCCGCGAGTGCGAATGCCATGACCGAAGCTCCCCTCAGGTGAGGCGCGCCACGCGGCCAAGGGCCACGTGGCGGGCGGGCCGCTCAGCGTCCGCGGTGGGTGAGCCACACCGTGCCGCGCGAGTCGCTGCCGCCGCTGGAGGCCACCTCACCTTGGATCTCGTACTTGCCTTCCGCCGCGATCGGCCCGGCCTCGAAGCGGTAGACGGTGCCGCTGCTGCCCGAGCCGGCCCAGCCGCCGTGAACGTCCTCGGCGATCGGTTCACCGTCGCGCAGGAGCTTCGTGGCCCGGATGTTGAGGCCGTGTGCGCCACGGTCGTACTCCCCTTCCACATCGAA
>CAZXDD010000513.1:0-5943 GCA_964639415.1 uncultured Armatimonadia bacterium | reverse complement strand
AGCTTCGGCATCAACTTCGTCTACACCCACAACTACGGCTGCGAGCCGGGCACGCACCTGGGCTTCGAGGAGATCCTGAGGGCCGCGGACGACGTAGGGATGCTGGTGGCGCTGTCTCAGCCCCACTTCGGGCAGTACGACTGGAAGGCCGAGGATGCCGAGCAGACCAACGGCTACGCGGGGCACGCCGCATTCTACGTCCGCGCGGCGGGCAACCACCCCGCGGTCGTCTTCTACTCCATGAGCCACAATGCCACCGGCTACACGGAGGACATGAACCCGGACCTCATCGACGGCATCGCCGACCCTCGGGAGAGCTGGGCGCTGAACAACTCCAGGCTCGCGCTGCGGGCGGAGGCCATCGTGGCCGGGATGGACCCGGGAAGGATCATCTACCATCACTCCTCGGGCAACCTCAGCTCGATGCACACCATGAACTTCTACACCAACTTCGCCCCCATCCAGGAGCTGTCCGACTGGTTCGAGCATTGGGCCACGGTGGGTGTCAAGCCGGTGTTCACGTGCGAGTACATGGTGCCCTGCACCTGGGACTGGACCATGTACCGCGGCTGGTACCGGGGTAGCCGGGCCTTCGGCAGCGCCGTGGTGCCGTGGGACTTCTCGCTGTCGGAGTGGAACTCCCAGTTCCTGGGAGACGCCGCCTTCAGGACCACAGAGGCGGAGAGGACCAACATCCGCTGGGAGGCCGAGCAGTTCCGGCAGGGCAAGCTGTGGCATCGCTGGGACTACCCCAATGATGTGGGCTCGCGCATCTTCGAGGAGCGCTATCCGGTGACGACGGCGTACCTGACCGACAACTGGCGCGCCTTCCGCACGTGGGGCATGTCGGCCAACTCGCCGTGGGAGTGGGGGCACTACTGGAAACCCCGCGAGGATCTGGCGGATGCCCGGGAAGAGCTGCCGGTGGACTGGGCGGCCATCCAGCGACCGGGATTCAGCCCCGACTACATCGAGGGCCGCTACAAGCGGGTCGACCTGGCCTACGAGCGCTCCGACTGGATCGCAACGCCCGCGGCCCAGTCGCTCCTGCGCAACAACATGCCGCTGCTTGCGTACATCGCCGGCAAGCCGGCGGCCTTCACCTCCAAGGACCACCTCTTCACCCCCGGTGAGACGGTGGACAAGCAACTCATCATCATCAACAACTCCCGCGTGCCGGTGACGGCCGACTGCTCGTGGAGGCTGGAGCTCCCGGAGCCGCTGTTGGGCACCGCACAGGCGGTCGTCCAGACCGGAGAGCAGGAGCGGCTGCCTATCGGTCTCAGACTGCCCGAAGACCTTCAGCCCGGCGCGTACGAGCTGACGGCCATGGTGACTTTCGACACGGGCGAGAAGCAGAGCGACAGCTTCGCCATCCGCGTGCTGCCTGAAGCAGCGGCCCTCGAGGGCTCAGGCGACGTCGCCCTGTTCGACCCCCGGGGCGAGACAACCAGACTGCTGGCCGACATGGGCGTCTCGTGCCGGAGGGTGGAGGCAGATGCCGACCTCTCGCGCTCTGACACGCTCATCATCGGCAAGGGGGCCTTGACTGCGGACGGCGCGGCGCCGGACATCGGCCGCGTGCGCGAGGGGCTCCGGGTCATCGTCCTGGAGCAGACCGCGGAGGCTCTGGAGAAGCGCCTGGGGCTCCGCGTCACGGAGTACGGCCTCAGGCACGTGTTCGCCCGGATACCGGATCACCCGCTGCTGGCCGGCCTCGACGCCGAGACCCTCCGCGACTGGCGCGGAGAGGCGACGCTCACCCCGCCGCGGCTGAGGTACGAGGCCTCCGCGCGCTGGGGCGGCGCGCCGACGGTGGAGTGGTGCGGTCTGCAGGTGCCCCACGTCTGGCGCGCCGGCAATCGCGGCAATGTGGCCTCCGTGCTCATCGAGAAGCCCGCCTGCGGCGACTTTCTGCCCATCGTTGACGGGGGCTTCAGCCTCCAGTACAGCCCGCTTGTGGAGGTCCGGGAGGGCCGCGGGATGGTGCTGCTGTGCCAGATGGACGTCACCGGGCGCACCGAGGCCGATCCCGCGGCGGACAGGCTGCTGCGCAGTATGCTCCGCTACGCCGCGGAGTGGAAGCCGGCGCCTGTACGGCAGGCTGTGTACGTCGGTGAGCCGGAAGGTAAGGCGCACCTGCGGTGGGCGGGCATCGCCGTCGACGATTACGAGGGCGGGGAGCTGTCACCGGACCAGGTGCTCGTGGTCGGCCCGGGTGGCGGCGAGGGCCTGGCGGGCAATGCGAATGTCGCCGCCTTCCTCAAGGCGGGCGGCCATGCGCTTTGCCTCGGCCTGGACGAGGCTCAGGCCAATGCCTTCCTCCCGACGAAGATCGGGATGGCACCGGCCGAGCATATCAACGCGTTCTTCGAGCCGGCCGGCGTCGACTCGCTTCTCGCCGGTGTGAGCCCGGCCGACGTGCACTGCCGCGCCCCGCGCGAATTGCCGATAGTCACCTCCGGAGCAGAGGTCATCGGCAACGGGGTACTGGCGAAGGCTCATGACGCCAACGTGGTGCTCTGCCAGCTCGTCCCCTACCACCTCACCGCCGCCAAAGGCGCCGTGGCGTCCTTCTCCGTGGATGGCGACGAGGCGGCCGAGGGGGCGCAAAGTGCCCTGATTTCGATGGGCACCTGCACCGAGGCGGGCTGCCAGTTCGGCCAGCGGGTGGACGTCAAGCCCGAGGTAGGCAAGACCTACACCCTCGCGGCGCTGGTCAGGCCCATCGGCGCGCCGCTGACGGTGCACCTCGAGGTGGAGCGAGCCGGCAGGCCCTGGGACCGAGCGGCGAAGGCACCGGATGTCACCGTGCCCGCCGACGAGTGGACCGACGTGCATGTCTCGTTCAAGTGCGAGACGCCCTTCCCCGAAGGCTGGCAGGCGTACCTGGCCGCGGCTCAAGATGGGGGGCGGTTCCGCGTGGATGCCTTCCGGCTCTACGAGGGCGAATACGTTCCGTGGCAGGCGGGCGCCGAGGGGCCGGGAAGCCTGATGACCAACCCCGGTTTCGAGAGCGGCGACAAGCCCTGGTTCTTCACCTGCATGGAGCAGTACAACGTCCGCAAGACCTACCGGCGCTCCAGTTTCCTGGTCTCACGCCTGCTGGCCAACATGGGAGTGGCGGGATCTACCCCTCTGCTGTCCCGCTTCTCTACGCCCGTGGGCGAGGAGGGCGAGAAGGCCGGGCCCTCGGTGGTGCGCAATGGTGACCTGTCGGCAGACGCCGACGGGGACGGCATGCCCGACGAGTGGCAATTCTCCTCCGGGGTGGCGCAGGGCTCCTGCACGCGGGAGGCGGTCGTGGACGGCTGGGCTGTGCGCATGGCGCTTCCCGGCCATGGCGAGAAGAAGGAAGGCAGTGTCATGCTGGCCCAGCACGGGGTGCCGATGCAGGCGGGGCAATGGTACCGCGTGGGCTTCCGCGCCAGGGGTGAGGGCATCGAGGGCAAGCGGGTGACCTTCGCCATCCAGAACACGGAGAGCTGGACCTCGCTCATCGAGTACCAACACTTCTCACCGGGGCCAGACTGGCGCGACTACCGCTTCCTCGTACAGTCCAGCGGGACGGCGGAGGCAAAGACGCGGCTGCAGATCTGGCACGGCAACATAGGGACGCTGTGGCTTGCGGGCATCACCGTGCAGCCCATCGCGCCGCCGAGGAACGTAGGGCGCTGGAGCGAGGGCCTCTACGTGGATCAGCCCCAGGAGTGGGACGATCCGTACCGGTTCTTCCGGTGGTAGGGGCCCGTCGGTGGGGCGGGCCGCACCGCCGGCCGCCGGCCGCCGGCCGTGAGACGTTCCATCTCTCCCGGCCCCACCCTGCGGGACGACCGGGAGAGTCGGGCGGTCCGGTAGACCGCTTGCCGGCGAGCGGCCGCCCTGAGGCGGACCGGCGCCCACGTCGTCACTCGCCGGCTTTCTGCGGTCCATACCGGCACCAGACTGTCAGAACCCACGGCCTGCAAGGGCGTTGCCGCTGTTGTGCAGCGGGCGGCGGGTCACCACGCGGCGGCCCTCACCCACGGCCGCTACGGCGGCCGTGACCTCTCCCGGACGCTCGCTGGGAGAGGTGAAGGCCAACGCCCGCGAACCACACATGGAGAACCAACGCAGTGGCCCTGCTACCCATGTTCACCGCGCCCTCTGATCACCATTCGTCGTCTCCTGCCCGATGAGTAGCCCTCCGGCCCTCGCGGCGGCCCAGGCCCCTCGCCCGCGTGCGGTGACTCCGCGCGCCGTGCTGCTGGGCCTCGCCCTCATCCCCCTCAACGCGTACTGGGTCATCCAGTCCGAGCTGCGCTGGTACATGATCCTCACGCTCAATCCCCTGTTCGTCACCCCCGTGGTGTTCCTGCTGCTCCTGCTGGCTGTCAATGCCCTGCTGCGGGTGGTGCGGCGAAGCTGGGCGCTTTCCACCGCTGAGCTGCTGGTCGTCTACGTCATGCTCACGATCTCCTGCACCGTGGCGACCCACGACTTCGCCATCAACCTCATCGGCGCCCTCAGCTACGGCGTCCCCTACGCCAGGCCGGAGAACCGCTGGGAGGAGACCATCCTCCCCTACATCCCGCAATGGGCCATCGTCCGCGACCGGCACGCGCTGGAGGCCTTCATGGATGGGGGCGTGAGCCTCTACTCGCGGGAGATGTTCCTGCCGTGGCTGGTGCCGCTGGCGGTGTGGATAGGCTTCATGCTGGCCCTGTTCGGGACGCTGCTGTGCCTCAATGTGCTGGTCCGCAAGGCCTGGATCGAGGAGACGAAGCTCAGCTTCCCGGTGGTCAGGCTGCCGCTGGCCATGGTGGGTCTGGAGACGGCGGACTTCTACCGCTCCTGGCTCCTGTGGGCGGGTATCGTATTGCCGCTCCTCAGCGGGACGCTGAACGGGCTGTCCGCACTGTACCCGGCGCTGCCGCACTTCGAGACCCGCACGCGCTGGCTCAGCTTCACCACGCCACCGTGGAACCACATCAGCCTTCCGTACTCCTTCTACCCCTTCGCCATCGGCCTGTGTTACTTCGTCCCCACCGATGTGCTGTTCTCCTGCTGGTTCTTCTTCCTGTTCATCAAGGCTCAGAGCATCCTGGGGTACTATGTGGGCCTGGCGAAGGTGCCGGGCTACCCCTTCACCGACGACCAGAGCGTGGGAGCCTGGCTCACCCACGCCCTGCTGAGCCTGTACCTCGTCCGGCACCAGTGGTCGCGCCTGCTGCACAATCTGCTGGGCGGCCGGCCGCTGGGCGACGAGGGCGAGCTCCTCCCGTACCGCGCCGCCTTCTGCGGGCTTCTTGCCGGGACGGTGGCCCTGATCGTCTTCTGGATGGCGATGGGGATGACGGCCCTGCCCGCGGTGATCGCCGTCTTGCTCTACCTGCTGGTGGCTTTCTCCATCACCCGGATCCGTGCAGAGGCCGGCAGCCAGCACACGATCTGGGGCGTCGAGCCCATGGACAGCTTCACGCTGGTGGACAGCGGCCTCGTAGGCAGGCGCAATCTGATCGGCGCGGCGATGAACCATTGGTTCTGGCGCGCCAATCGCAGCCACGCCATGCCGGCCCAACTGGAGAGCCTGCGCATCTGGCATGCCGCCTCACTGCCACCCCGCAGCCTGCTGTGGCCCCTGGTGCTGGCCACCGGGCTCTCGGTCATCGCCGGCCCCTGGGCCTGCCTCCACGTGGGCTACCGCGAGGGCGTCGTGAGCAAGTGTCTGGGCTACTCGTGGTGGACGGGGACGGAGATGTACGGCTGGCTGGGCAATGTGCTCACCGCCGGGCAGTCTTTCTCCTGGCAACGGTGGATCGCCGTCATTGCCTCCTCGGGCCTGACTCTGGGCCTGTGGGCGCTGCAGATGCGGTTCACCTGGTTCCGCCTCCACCCCCTGGGCTACTGTGCGGGTCCGATGCTGGTGTGGATCTGGCTGCCCTTCTTCATCACCTGGCTGAT
>CAZXDD010000512.1:0-5944 GCA_964639415.1 uncultured Armatimonadia bacterium | reverse complement strand
ACAACGGCGGACAGGATGGACAGGATAACGGCGGATGGACAGGATGACGGCAACGACAACGGCGGACAGGATGGACAGGATAACGGCGGATGGACAGGATGACGGTGACGACAACGGCGGACAGGATGGACAGGATAACGGCGGATGGACAGGATGACGGCAACGGCGACGGCGGACAGGATGGACAGGATAACGGCGGATGGACAGGATGACGGTGACGACAACGGCGGACAGGATGGACAGGATAACGGCGGAACGACAGGATGACGGCGGATGACGGCAACGGCTTGCAGCGCTCAGCACCGTTGCGCGTACCCGCCCTCGTCCCGTCTCATCGGGCGTGTCGGCGAGTGAGGACAGCGCCGCCTTCCCGTGGGCCCTGCGCCGGCGACCGGTCGGCGCAATGCACCAGGGAGATTCGCTTCGGGGAGCGCGAGTCCTCTGCAAGGGGCCCAGAACGTGAGAGCGGCGCCCGTCTCCGGGCGCCGCCTTGCTCCTGCACGCCGCGAGGCGCCTACCTGCGCTCCGACGCCTTCTCCACGCCTCTGGCCACGCCTCGTTCCATCCAGCCGCCAATGCCCGCAGACTCGCCCACGAAGTAGAACGGGTGGGGCTCCTTGCCGTCATCAAGCTGAACCGCCAGACGCAGGCCGGTCATCTGCGGCAGGCCGCCCATCAGGGCGCCGATGCCCAGCACGCTCACCAGATCCTGAGCGCTCAGGGCGTGCGGGCGGAACTTGACCGTCTCCACCTGTCCCGGTCTGAGAGTGAAGGGCTCAGGCTGCCGGGCCTCCGGGTCCTGCGGCTTCAGCAGAAGGGGCTGGCCCTGGCCCGGCATGTACCACAGCGCATTGCGGTCATCCGTGATGCCCATGGGCTCATCCCCCTCGGCGATCACCAGGGGCACCGAATCACCGAGCAGCACCGTGTCCATTGATGCTGCGATCAGCGTCTTGCCGATGGCGGTGACGGTGACGGGCTCCCGCGAGACATTGCGCACCGCGAAGTCACAGGCCATCTTGTCCCCGGCGGTGGTGAAGGTGCTCAGTTGCACCGCGAGGGTGTCGTCTGCAGCCCAGCGACCGATGTAGGCGGCATTGGTGGGCATGGGCTTGCCCCTGCGCACGCGGCTGTCCCTGCCGTCCCAGACCAGGACCGAGATGACGCCGATGACCAGCACCAGCACGGCCAGACCGGCGCATCCGGCGCAGGCGATGTTGCGCGCCTTGACCCTGGCCTGGTTCTTCTCGGCCGCGCTCTCCGTCTCGCCGGCGGAGCTCTTGGCGTCCTCGGACGGCAGGGGCGCCTTGTCCTTGTCCTTGGCCATGGAGATGCTCAACTCCCATCAAAGCTAGAGAAGTGCAAGATCCGCAGCACACTCCCGTGGATCACTGGGAACAAAACGCTCTCCCTCACCACAGAGGTTCCCCCGCCGTCGGCCTTTGCCGCCGTCCGCCGTCCCTATCACCGATCACCTGCCGTCCTACCCGCCCTCATCGATCAGGCGCACGTGCTCCTGCACCACATGGGGCGGGCAGAGCTTGATGAACAGCTTGGCGGCCAGGTACAGGATGATGACGTCATCGAGGTAGCCCACTCCGATCAGCGGGAACTCGGGGATCGCGTCCAGGGGGATGATGAAGTACAGCAGACCGATCACCAGGGGCAGCTTGGCAAGAGATGAGACGCGCTTGTCGTTCAGCAGGCGCCAGAATAGCCTGATGAAGTTGGGCGCATGGATGAGGTAGTGCAAGGTTGAGTAGTTGCGTCGCAGGCCCCCGCCGTCCCCAAAACCAGTCATATCGGTGCGATCCCCCGGTAGCCGCTGGGCATCTGTGGTAGTCAGGCTATTGTACTTCAACCAGAACCGGGGCGCAAAGTTCCCGGGCGGTCACTTGACACAGGTCGTTCGGATGGTCTATCGTAATACTACGATGAATTGTGACGACACCCAACCCGGGCGGCCTCTCGCCGAGGACAGCCGGCCAGAGGGCTGGACGGCGGCCGATGAGGAGCTGGCCGCTCTGGCCAAGGCCATTGGGCATCCTGCCAGGGCGCGCATCGTGCGGTTCCTCGTTCGCGAGCGGGACCGCACCTGCATGTGTGGGGACATCTGCGACGAGTTACCACTGGCGCAGTCCACCGTCTCTCAGCACCTCAAGGTCCTCAAGCAGTCGGGGCTCATCAGAGGCCACGTGGACGGCCCCCGGGTCTGCTACTGCATCGACCCGCGGGCCCTGCAGCGGCTCAAGGCCCTGGTTGAGGGGCTGCTTTGACGGCTACCGGCGTGCGTCCAAACATCGTATATCGACGAAATACGATACCGGCCATCACATCGGCCCGGTTCGCGGCCGACGCAAGGAGATGCTGAGTATGGATCAGATGAAGAAGGCCATCCGCGAGAGCTACGGTGAGATTGCGCGGCGCGCGAGAGGTCACTGCGAATGCGGCTGTGGACCGGTGACCCGCGTGGCCCCCGAGAGCGTCGGGTACGTCAAGGGACAGGTCGGTGAGGTTCCCCGGAGCGCGAGTCTGGGGCTGGGCTGCGGCAACCCGACGGCCATCGCCGGACTGCGGCCGGGGGAGGTTGTGCTGGATCTGGGCAGTGGTGGCGGGTTCGACTGCTTCCTGGCTGCCAATGCCGTGGGGCCAAAGGGGCGCGTGATCGGCGTGGACATGACGCCCGAGATGATCGAGATAGCCCGCAGGAACGCGGAGCGCGGCGGCTACAGCAACGTGGAGTTCCGGCTCGGTGAGATCGAGAGCCTCCCCGCGGCGGACGCCGAAGTGGATGTGGTCATCAGCAACTGTGTCATCAACCTGGTCCCGGACAAGGCAAAGGCCTTCGCGGAGGCGTTCCGCGCGTTGAGGCCCGGCGGTCGGCTGCATGTGTCGGACATCGTGTTTGCCGCCGAGCCGCCGGAGTGTCTCCGGGATGACGTCGCGGCCTACGTCAGTTGCGTGGCCGGAGCGCTGCTCCAGGAGGAGTACCTGGCGGCCATCGCCGCGGCAGGCTTCCGCGACACCCGCGTCGAGACGGAGCGCGACGCTTCCGAGCTGCTCGAGGGCTGCGGATGCGCGCCGGCGCCCGACGGGAACGGCCCATGCTGCTGCGGTGCGAGTCCTGAACTGCCGGTGGGTCTGGTGAAGTCGATCACGGTGAGTGCGGGGAAGGCGGGATAGGACGGCCTCCCCGCACCGGCGTAGACACACTCCTGCCGCGGGCCCGCGGGTCGCCGAACCGATCCGGACTGCCCGTCTGCCGGCGTGCGGGCCCGCGGCGGACTGCACCGCCGCTACTGCCAGCCGTACACCGGCGGCACAAGCCGGTCGGGGTTGTGCATTCCGGGCAGCGGCCCCTGGATGGTGTTCTCCCACTTGTACCACTTGGCGTGGCCGTCGGCGAACCCGCAGTTGAACCCGCCGTTGTGGCGGTCCTGCGCCAAGTGAGACACGAACCAGTTGTGTCCGTCTCCGGCGTAGTAGCCGTCGAGATCATCCCAGTTCTGGCTGCCCGCGTTCGGCCACGGGTGGTACCCGTCATAGGGCATCGCCCTCTCCCGTTCGGCGATCATGACGGTGCCGGCCGGAGTGGGGAAGAACGACTGGGCGAGGCCGTGGGCGAACAGCCCGTTGATCACGTAGTCGCTATTTGGGTTGCCCGTGGTGTCGCCACGGTTGGAGGGGCACTTGAAGACCTGGGCGTTCTTGACATAAGGGTACACGGGTGTGTACCAACGGTAGAGCGAGTCGCAGGCCACGAACTGCTCGTCGTAGTCATCCACGTACATCATCATGGCCAGAGTGATCTGTTTGACGTTGCTCAAGCAGCTTGTCTGGCGCGCCTTCTCGCGCGCCTTGGCGAACACGGGGAAGAGGATGGCGGCGAGGATTGCGATGATGGCGATGACAACCAGAAGCTCGATGAGTGTGAAACCGGACGGTTTGCGCCGCGACATGGGTATCCCTCCTCAGGGAATGCGTGCTGTGCTGGCGCGACAGGACGCGGTGCACCCGGCAACGGATGCTGGGCGCCACATGGGCCGCGCATGACAAGAGCGTCGGCCGCGACGGTGCGCGCCGGGGCCGACTGGCTGCATCAGGAGACGCTGCCTACTGAGGAGGGGCGCGAGGGTGCTTCCCAGCGGGGATGGTCTGGGCCGCTCGAACCACGACGGCGACGGGGACGGCAACGCTGCGCAGTGCCACCTGGATCAGCACGACCGCTGTGGCCAGCGGGACGCCGCCGGCGGCCAGCATCTGGCACCAGGCGCAGTCGTGCCGGTCGTGCCCCGGCACCAGGGCATGGGCGTACGGTGCAAGCGCAATCGTGACCACTGCCACGAAGGCCAGCACCGACGCTGCTGACGGCGCAAAGGGTGTATCCTGCGATCTGCTGCTGCGCACAGCCGGTGTTGTCCCTATCTACCTGGAAGTGCCGAATTCCTGCACCATCTGGTTGGTAGGTACAAACGCCGGATACCAGAAGCGTGTTCCCGGCGAGTGGCCGCTCACCGGACCGGGCGCCGCTCCCGACGCCCTACCGGCCCTGCGCTTCGTCGTGTGGCTCGAGGGCCTTGCGCACCGCCGCCAGCAGCTCCCCGGTCGGGATGAAGCCCTCGTGGCGCCAGAGCTCCTTCCCGTCGACGCCCACCAGCACCTGAGTGGGGATGACGCGCAGGGAGAAGCGCGCCGCCTCCCCTCGGTGGACGTCTGTGTCCACCTGGAGCAGGTCCGCTCTGCCTTGCAGATCAGTCTTTACCTCCTCCAGCACGACCTTCATCCTCTTGCACTCATCGCACTCGTCGGAGCCGAACTCGACCAGGCACGGCAGGCCCGAACCGGTGGGGATCTTGGGCACGGCGGCCGAGGCGCCCCCGGCCGGCGGCGGGAGCGTGCAGCAGGGCCCGTCGGCGCCCTCGTCCGGGGCCCTGTCGCCCCGGCTCTCTGCCACGCGGAAGGCTACGACGGCAACAACGGCGCACACAACGGCGATCAGCCCCCACAGTCGGTACGCGCGCATCAGAAGGTCTCCTCAGGGCAGATTCTTCCACATGTCTCTGGGCGTGAGGGTGCTCTCATACTTCAGCCACTTGGCGTGGCCGTCGTAGAACAGGTAGTTGCTCCCGCCCTGATGCCTCGGCTGCACCGGCCACACGGGCGGCGCAGCCGGCATGGCATGGGTGTGGTACAGCGGGCACACGCGGCATGTGGCCTTCTCCGACTCTCCCAGCATGATGAACTCCGATGGGAAGTGGATGCTCTCCAACGACCCCAGGCCGCCGAAGGTCAGGCCGGTGTAGTTCGTGTCGGAGGGGTCCAGAGTGAAGCCGTCACAGATGTACCCATAGCTGCCCACGTACCCATGGCCCCCTGTGGCTCCTCGGTGCGAGGGGCAGATGAGAACCTGCTCGTTCTTGACGTACGGCATCACGATCTCGAACCAGTAGGCTGAGGGCGTCTGGCTGAAGTCGCTGAGGTTCCGCAGGCAGTGGGGGAGGTACATCTCGTCATAGTCCTGGGTGTACATCAACGCCGCCGTGCCCAGTTGCTTGAGGTTACTCAGGCAGGAGATGGACCGGGCCTTCTCGCGGGCCTGCCCGAAGACGGGGAACAGGATCGCAGCGAGAATGGCAATGATGGCGATCACGACCAAGAGCTCGATGAGAGTGAAGCCTGCGCGTTGCATCGGATTGCCTCCCTTTGTCGGCTCATCGCAGGTTGAAGTGCACGTAACATCGGATCAAAGCGTATCATAGCGACTTCTGGCGTGTCAAGATCCTTCCGCCCGTCGCCGCTGTCACCACCGCCCTCGCCTCCGCCACGCCCGCGAGGGCGGCCGAGCCATCGCGCCGTCCGTCGCCAGAACGCAAGCGGGCCCCGCCGATTCCGGCGGGGCCCTGTGGCGTTCCGCAGCAGACTTGCGCGAGCTACGCGCCCTTGT
>CAZXDD010000511.1:0-5946 GCA_964639415.1 uncultured Armatimonadia bacterium | reverse complement strand
GATGGAGATCCGCGTGAGCAGCGCCGAGGGCGACCTGCTCCCCTGGACCGAGATCGTCGCCGACCCCAACAACTGGCCACTCGTGCTCAAGCTCAAGTAGACCAGCAAACTGAGGGTGCCCCTGGGCGCCGTCCGGAGGTACTGGCTTTGCCCATCCGCGCTGGCTTCTCACAGGTCGACATCACCCCCCCGTACTGGCCGATCCGCAAGTACGGCGGGCTGCACCACACCGTCTACGCCACTTGGGCCACCGACCCGCTGTATGCGAAGGCGGCGGTGTTCGAGGCCGGCGGGGAGCGCATCGCCATGGTGGCGCTGGATGTGGTCATCATCGAGGCCGAGCACGTCGCGGCCATCCGTGAGCAGGTCCAGGAGCGCGTGGGCATCCCGCCGGAGCATGTCCTGGTCTGCGCCACCCACAATCACGCCTGCCCGGCGGTGATTACCCGGCCGGTGTTCGAGCGCGAGGAGGAGTACCTGGCCTTCCTACGTGCCTCGGCGGTGCAGGCTATCGCGCAGGCCTGCGAAGGGCTGCAGGAGGTGACTCTCGGCGTCGTCAGCGGCTTCGAGGGGCGCCTGTCCTTCAACCGTCGCTGGATCATGAAGGACGGCACCGTGAAGACCCATCCCAGGCCGGGCTCGGCGGACATGCGTTGCGCCGAGGGCGGCATCGACCCGGAGCTGGGGGTGCTTTGCGCCCGCGACGCCGAGGGCAAGGTGGTTGGCGTCATCGTGAACTTCGCCTGCCATGCGGTGCACAAGATGGGCGGGCCCGTGGTATCGGCGGGCTTCCCGGGCAGCCTGTGCCGCCGGGTACGCGAGGCCGTGGGTGACCGCTGCACCTGCATGTTCGTCAACGGCGCCTGCGGGAACATCCACCACGCCAACCCGATGGACCCCGACTACGTGGACGACCCCGAGCGTATGGGACGCCTCCTGGCCGCGGACGTTGTCGCCCTGCTGCCACAGACGACGCCCTTGCAGGGCGACACCGTCGCGGGAGTCTCGCGGGACATCCGCCTGCCGCTACGGGACTTCTCGGCTCTGGAGCGCCAGGTGGAAGACCCGGAGTTCACCAAGCCTCTGCTGGCCAGTAATGAGGTCTACCGGGCCTCGCTGGAAGTGCTCCGCGCCATTCGGGCTCAGCGCGACCACGAGGTGGCCAACGTGCAGGTGTTGCGGGTGGGCGAAGTCGCCTTCGCCTGCATCCCGGCGGAGTACTTCACCGAGCACGGGCTGCGGATCAAGATGGAAAGTGTACTGGAGAAGACCTTCGTTATCTCCCTGGCCAACGGCTGGGTGGGCTACGTGCCGACGGCGCGTGCCTTCTCTCGCCCCTGCGGGCACGAGACCACCGGCGCGCTATGGAGCAAGCTGATCCCCGAGGCCGGCGACATCCTGGCGGATGCGGCGCTGCGGATGGTGGCGGAGGTGACCGCGAGCGGCGCATAGATGCCGGTAGAGACGCACTTCCCGACGTTGGAGACGGGTCTCGGGGCTCGTCCCCGCCGTCCTGCCCGCGTCCCGTTCCTCGGCCCTCCGGGAGCCCTGCTCGCCTCCCCATCATCTGCCCCCCAGCCCGCCCCAGGTATGTCGCCGCGCTAACCACAGGTCATGCCGCGGTGTACGGCGAACTGTCGCTTCGCTCGACATAGCGGCCCCGCCGGTGCTCGCACCTGCGCCTGTTTCCCCCGGCCCCCGGCCGGCCCTTCCCCATGAGGTGACCTATGGCAATGCACAAGACCCTGCTGATAGCGGCCTGCGTTCTGTTGGTGCCGCTCACGGCCTGCGCCGCGCCCGACGCCCCAACCGTCCTGCGCTGCGAATACCAGGAGGATCCCCTGGGCATCGACACGCCGACGCCGCGGCTGTCGTGGCAGGTCAACGACGAGCGCCGCGGCGCCGTGCAAAGCGCCTACCAGATTCTGGTGGCCGGCTCCCCGGAGACACTGGCGGCCGATGAGGCCGACGTGTGGGACAGCGACATCGTGGAGAGTGACCGGTCGCACCTGGTGGAGTACGGCGGACCGGCGCTGCGCAGCACCAGGGCCTATTACTGGAAGGTGCGGACGTTCGACGTCGACGGGGCGGCTTCGCCCTACAGCGCTCCGGCCCGCTTCGAGATGGGACTGCTGTCGGCCGATGACTGGCGGGCACAGTGGATTGCGGCGGCCCCGGATGCTTCCGAGGCGGAGGCGCTCCCAGCCGACTGGCGACATGGCAACTGGATCTGGCACCCCACCGACCGGGGCAATGATAGCGTGGTGTACCTGCGCCGCGCGTTCCTCCTGCCCGCAGGCGCCGCAGTCAGCTCCGCCCGTCTCCGCGCCACGGCGGATAACGACTTCACCGTCTACCTCAACGGTGAGCGTGTCGGTGCAGGTGACGACTGGGGCAAGGCGTATGACTTCGACATCGGCGGCATGCTGAGGCCGGGAAGGAACGTCCTGGCGGGGCTTGCGGCCAACCACGGGGGCCCGTGCGGCTTCCGTCTCGGCATGCGCGTGGAGCTCGAGGGGGCAGACCCGATCTGGGTCGTCTCGGACGACACGTGGCGTTCGCAGTCGGAGGAGGAGCAGGGGTGGGAGAGCGCAGACTTCGATGATGCGGGATGGGAGCCGGCGCAGGTCCTGGGTGCCTACGGCAGCGCGCCCTGGGGAACCGGCGGGTCGAGCCGCGAACCTTTGCGCTCGCGGCTCGTGCGCGGAGAGTTCCGGCTTCCAACCACCCCGCTACGGGCCCGGGCCTTCGTCTGCGGCCTGGGGGCCTATCAACTGTGGGTGAACGGCAGGCGCATCTCCCACGATGTGCTCACTCCCGGCTGGACCCAGTTCCACAAGCGGCTGCAGTACCAGGTCTACGACCTCACCGATGCGATCGGCGAAGGCCCAAACGCCATCGGGGTGGTGCTGGGCAACGGTTGGTGGCACGGGCGCATCGGTGGCGAGTCCCGGCAGGACGGCCGCGAGAGCCTGCGACTCATCGCCCAGGTGCAGGTGATCCTCCCGGACGGAACCTCTCGCTGGGTGCTCAGCGACCCGGCGTGGCGCTTTGCCGACGGCCCGGTGCTCTCTGATGACATCTACGACGGCGAGGCCTACGATGCCCGTCTGCAGCAGCCGGGCTGGGACCGGCCGGAGTTCGATGACTCCTCCTGGCGCCCGGTGACCGCGGCCGACCAGTCGGTGGAGACGCTGGTGGCGCAGGCCAAGGAGACCATTCAGCCCATCGAGGACCTCCCCGCCCTGCAGGTGACCGAGCCCACTCCCGGCGCGTACGTTTTCGACTTCGGCCAGAACCTCACCGGCTGGTGCCGGCTTCGGGTCCGGGGCGAGGCCGGGGAGACGGTGACTTTGCGCCACGCCGAGGTGCTCAACCCCGACGGCACCATCTATACCGAGAACCTGCGCAGCGCCGGGGCCACAGACACCTACACGCTTCGCGGAGGCGAGCCGGAGGTGTGGGAGCCGCGCTTCACCTACCACGGGTTCCGCTATGTGGAGATCACCGGCTATCCGGGGCGCCCCGACGTGGGAGCCCTGACCGCGCGGATGATCTGCTCGGCGGCTCCGCAGATCGGGAGATTCGAGTGCTCCAGCGATCTTGTGAACTCCATCCAACACGCGATCCTGTGGGGCCAGAGGGGGAACATGTACAGCGTCCCCACCGACTGCCCTCAGCGCGATGAGCGCCTGGGCTGGACCGGAGACGCGCAGATGTTCGCCAATACCTCGTGCTGCAACCTGGATATGGCCCGGTTCTACGCCAAGTGGATGGCCGACATCCGTGACTGCCAGGGAGAGGACGGGGCCGTGCGCGACGTGAACCCCACCAACGGGGGCGGCCCGGCAGCTCCGGCATGGGGCGACGCCTGCGTCATCGTGCCCTACTGGGTCTGGCGGCACTACGGCGACACCAGGATCATCGAAGACAACTACGACTGCATGGCCCGCTGGGTGCGGTACATGACCGATCACAGCAATGGCCACCTGTACGAGCGCGACGGCTACGGCGACTGGATCGCTGTAGTCGGCTCGCCCAAACAGCCCATCAGCGCGGCGTACTACTACTATGACTGTGTGCTGATGAGCAAGATGGCCGCGGCAATCGGCCGGGAGGAGGACGTCGCCAACTACGAAGAGCTGGCCCGGAGCATCAAGCAGGCCTTCAACGACAAGTACCTCGATCGGGAGCACGCCACCTACCCCGGCGGCACCCAGACTGCCTACCTTCTTCCCCTGTACTTCGGGCTCGTGCCTGAGGAGAGCCTCGACGCCGTGATCGACAACCTCGTCGGGGACATCCTCGACCGCAACGTGCACCTGAGCACCGGCTTTCTGGGTACGGGCTACCTCAACCCGGTGCTCACACATAACGGGCACCACGATCTGGCCTGGCTTCTGGCCAAGCAGAGCACGTATCCCTCCTGGGGTTACATGGTCAGGAAGGGCGCCACCACCATCTGGGAGCTATGGAACAGCGACACCGCCGGCCCGGGGATGAACTCGCGGAACCACTTCTGTCTCGGCGCAGTGGGAGAGTGGTTCTACCAGTCGCTGGCGGGCATCAACGCGGCGTCTCCGGGGTACAAGACCGTTCTGATCCAGCCGCGGCCGGTGGGCGACCTGCGCTGGGTCAACTGCAGCCTACAGACCCCGTATGGGAAGGTCACGAGCAACTGGCGCCTGGTCGAGCAGGGCCTACAGATGCAGGTCACCGTGCCGCCCAACACCTCCGCCGAGGTGCGCATTCCCACCTTCGGCAAGCCGGCCACGATCACGGAGGGGGGTAGGCCCGTGGCCGAGGCCGAGGGCGTCACCCACAATGGCAGTGAGGGCGGGTTCGAGGTCTTCGGCGTCGGCTCCGGTGAGTACCACTTCCTGGCCACCGGTGTGGGCCTCCCTCCGGCGCACACGTATCCCATCGCGCCCCCGCCACCGAACATCACAGAGCTCTCGGACGAGTTCCCCGGCGACGCGATCGACCAGGCGAAGTGGCAGGTGCTGGACTTGGGCCTGGAGAGCACTGCGCCCTCGGACATCAGGGCATCGATCGCGGACGGCAAGCTCGCGATCGGCGGGGCCACCTCCGTCGACTACTGGGCCGGCAAGACGCTCATGTCGCGCGGAGCCTTCGACGTCGGGCGCGGGGAGAAGCTGACGGTCCGTGTGAGCCGCCGGGCCCTGGAAGCCCGCGGTACCGGGGCACGCAGCAGTCTGTGGCTGTGGGTGGATTCGTCCAACTACCTGATGTTCTCGCAGGACACGGAGCATGGGCACTGGTCCTACAACCTCAACGGCAGCCGGGGACCCGGCGTGGAGCTCCTTCCGGACGACGACGGTGGACCGCATGAGATGAGGCTGGTGCACGACGGCGGTTCCGTGCGCGTCTTCCTCGACGACAGGGAGCTGACCGAGATGAAGGTTCCCTGGTTCGAGGGCATCCGCGTCGGCCTCACCGGCCAGGCCCGGGCGGACGGGGACTGGGTGGAGGCGGTGTTCGACGACCTCGAGGCGCGGCTGGAGGGATGAGCGGGCGGTGCCGTTCGCCGCGCTGGGAGCGCGGGTGTTTGCCTCACCGTGCGCACCTGGAACTCAGGTTATGCAGGTTACTGACAGGCGCCGATTCACGTCGCCTCACCCCCCCGGCCCCGCCTCTCGGCGTCTCTCCGAGTCGCTTGTACTGGCCGATACGACCGGCGAGACGGGAGGGGGGGAGAAAGACATTATTGCGACCGAAAGAGGCCTGGCTGTGACTATATGTAGCATCAATGCGTTCATGCGTAATGTGAGTTGGAAGCCCGCGGGCACGGTGACTCTTGACCACGGTCGCGCTTGCCGGCGAGGGTCTGTGTCTCACCGTGCGGGCTTGGAGGCCCGCGGGCACGGTGACTCTTGACCACGGTCGCGCTTGCCGGCGAGGGTCTGTGTCTCACCGTGCGGGCTT
>CAZXDD010000510.1:1677-5967 GCA_964639415.1 uncultured Armatimonadia bacterium | reverse complement strand
CGTACGTGCGCATGCGGGTCAGAGACCGCCCCGGCGTGTTGGGCAGCATCGCCACCATCCTGGGCCAGGAGGGCGTGAGCATCGAATCGGTGATCCAGCGCGCCAATGTGGGCGAGGACCTGGCGGAGATCGTCTGGGTCATGCACTCCGGACCCCGCCGGTACCTGCACAATGCGCTCAATGCCATCGGCGCTCTGGGGATCGTGGATTCCATCGCCGGTTGGCTGCCCGTGGAGGCGTAACGGGCGGACGGGTGGCCTGAGATGCGAACCACTCCGGGCAATCCTCGGAGTGGTTTCCGTATGCGGGTGTGGCAGGCCGGTCCCGGCGCCCGAACGCTCTGTTCCTGAGAAGGGGTGGTCTCATGTGCGGCACATGGCGCGCCGAGCAGTGGCGCCCGGGCGGCGAGAGAACCGCCATCGGCGACCTCGTTTTCGACAGCACCATCGAGGCCGGCAACGGGCAGGGCTTCGAGCGGGTCGGGCCGGGCCACTTCCGGTTCCGCGCCCGCTGCGGCCTGGAGCCCTATGCCTGGAGATGCCACCTGCGCATCGGTTCCCCCGGCGACGGGCGCGAGATCGTCCTCGAGGTGGCCGACTTCAACCACTTCGGCCAGGAGCCGTGGCAGGAGCAGGCCACCGTGGTGTCCGTCGATGGGAGCATCTGGGCCGACCTGGACCCGGGCCGTATCCAACTGGCGCCCTGGACGCCGACGGGGAACGCCGAGCAGGACGGTTCCTTCGACGACGGGTGGCATCCACCCTACGCGGTGCGCTATCGGCTGCGCCTCGACACCCCGGTCCTGTACCTGGCCTCTCCCACCCCCTACACACCCCGTCACAGCCGGGAGCATCTGGAGGCTCTGTCCGCCCGCTGCCGCTTCTTCTCGGTCCACGAGATCGGCCGCCCCCACCACTTCGCCACCCACGGCTATCCGCTGATGATGACTCACATCGCCCGCGGCGGCGCGGAGAATCGCAAGACCCGCGTGGTGGTGATCGCCGGGGAGCACCCGGCCGAGTCCGCCGGCATGTATGCCTGCGAGGGCCTGCTGGAGGAGATCCTGCGCACCGCCGACCTGCTGGCGGACTTCTCCTTCTGGGTGATCCCCATCGCCAATGTGGACGGTGTGGCGCTGGGCACCACCTACCACAATGTGAACCCGCAGGACCCGGTAGCGCCCGGCGTCAATATCGCCCGGGACTGGCAGTCACTCTCGCAGCCGGAGACCCGGGCGATCTGGGAGCTGATCCGGTCCGTGCGCCCGCACTGTGTGGTGAGTCTGCACAACGGGCGCCATCGCCGGGAGTTCGAGGTCTGCGCTCCGGCTCAGCCCCATCTGGCGACGGTCATGCGTCGCCTGCGGGAGCATCTGCCGCTACCCGTGCAGCGGTGGCGACCGTACGACGACCCGGAGGCCCTGCCGCCCGCGGCCCTTGAAGCGGGGATCGAGACGGCCCTGTGCATCGAGACCCTGCTCCTGCGCAAGCTCCCGCACTGCGAGACCTTCGCCGAGAGCTATCGGCGCACGGGTATCCACCTGCTGCGGGCGCTGGTGGCGGCTCTGCGCGACATCCACGGCAGGCCGCAGATGGTGGCCGCCTCCGAGCCGCTGGGCACCGCGGCGCTGCGCCTGCGCGCCGCGGACTTCGTGGCGAAGCTGCCGGCCTTCTACTACGGGCCGGTGGAGGGCGATCTGCCCGAGCACGACGTCGGGGACTTCGAGGTCAACGGGCTGCCCCTGGAGGCGGGGCACTATGATGTGTGGCTGCGCCTGACGGAGGGCCAAGATGGGCTCTGCCTTCGCGAGGCAAGAGAGCAGTGGGCGATGCTGCGACCGCGGGAGGGCTGGTGCCTGCTGGCGAGCCGACCCCTCCCGGCGCGGATGCTGCACTTTGAGTTCAGGCAGCCTGGCTCGGCGCCGCCCTTTGACGAGGTGCTCATCAGCCCCGAGGGCATGGGGCTAGCCGCGGCCCTGGAAAGCGCCCGGCCGTACGAGCGCTATGTGCGGGACACTCTGGCGGAGGGAAAGCCCCAGTTTCGCGACTGGCCCGCCTTCCACCGGCGCCTGATGTCCGCGGGCTTTGGCCCAGAGGACCTGCGGGGCATGCTCACGGAGCTCACCGACTGGGCCGCCAGGCGCCAGGTGATGGACGAAGACAGTCCCTACTATGGCGCGGTGTACTCCGAGGAGGACAAGTACGACGCCCGGGATGCCGCGGCGGCGGCCGCGTGCTTTGCCCGCGCGGGGTCAAGCGGCGAGGAAGGCCGGCTGCACCGGGCCCGGGCCGCCCGGGCCTACTGCACCAAAAGCCAGATCTCCGAGCCCGGCAATGACGCTCGAGACGGCGGCTTCGTCCACATGGTCCGCGGCATCTGGGGCGTGGACTTCACCCGCCTGACCCCGCCGTATCCGGGCATCGACGGCGTGGACACCTGTGCGATCATCCACCAGTTGTGTCGCGCTATCGACCTCGGGCTGACGCCGGACGCCCGCGCTCTTGAGACGATCCACCGTGCCGCCATGTGGGTGCTGCACAGTGAAGCGCTCCCGGGGATGTTTCTGCATCATGAGGGCGCCACCCATGACTGCCAGAACTCCAATGCACTGGGGCTCTCGGCTCTGGTCCGTGCCTACCACACACTGGCGGGTTTGGGGGAGGCTCCGCCACAGGAGTGGCTTGCCGCCGCCGAACGGGGTATCGAGCACTATCTGTCGGGGCAGGAGGCCATCGGTGTGTGGCCGTATGTCTTCGCCTCGGTGGGGCGCCGGGGCCAGGCCTTCCATTTCGACAACATCCCCGACCACGGCATCGGCCTGTACCACCTGACGCGGGTCTGCCACCTGCCTCCTCTCCGTGGCTATCCGGGTCTGCACGAAGCGCTGCTCCGGGCGGCCCGGTGGTATCTGGGAGTGAGCCGTCTCGACGGCGACACCATCAACCTGGAGTTCGACACCCGACCCGATCTGGGAGAGGATATCTGCTTCTCGGGCTTCACCTGGTGCCGCTTCACCGCCGCCGCCACGGTGCTGCGCATCGGGCTGCTCACCGGCGAGATCGAGCCGTGGCGGCACCTGTGCCTGAGGCTGATGGAGCATGTGAGACGGAGGTTGTGGCAGACCGAGGATTCGAGCCATGCCCCTGCGATCGCCCACGCCCGGCCGGAGGCCAAGCTGGCTACCTGGTGCCAGGCGGCGGAGTGGGACGCAGCGATGCTGGGGGAGATCGTCGATGATCTGATTACATTTTCGGAAGGATCAGGGAGCTCGGATAACGAACCATAAACATGAAGGCGGAAGGGAGGGGCGCCTGCGTAGCCGCCCGCTTGCCGGGCGGAAGACCGTAGCGCTGCTCGTGCAGCGAGATGCGAAGGGACTGTACCCAGATGCGTCGCGCCGGCTTCACACTGATTGAGCTCTTGGTCGTCATCGCGATCATCGCCATTCTGGCGGCGATCCTGTTCCCGGTGTTCGCCAGAGCCAGAGAGAAAGCACGGCAGGCCAGTTGCCAGTCCAATCTCAAACAGGTCGGTCTCGCGTTGATGATGTAC
This sequence comes from uncultured Armatimonadia bacterium, assembly GCA_964639415.1. GTDB lineage: Bacteria > Armatimonadota > Zipacnadia > Zipacnadales > JABUFB01 > CAYRFY01. The sequence goes on along the minus strand of CAZXDD010000510.1, from coordinate 2,415 downwards.
GCTCAGGACTACGACGAGCGCTTCCCCTGCGTTCGCCAGGGCCCGGGTGGGTGGGTCCAGATCACCCAGGCCTACGTGAAGAACTGGCAGGTCTACAACTGCCCAAGTGTCGATGCTTACCTTCGAACGTGCGGTCCTGCCACCGGTCACGGCGATCCGGCAGCGCCACCGTCCTCCAACCCGCTGGGGGCCGGAGTCTACGAGGGCGGGTACATGATGTGCGGCTGGGAGCAGGAGGGTTGCTGCTACCCGGGGCCCAAGCTCTCGAAGTTCGAGTTCCCCGCCACGACCTATATGGTCCTGGAGGGCAACTGCATGGGAGCCTACTGGGGCGCCTTCGTCAAGGATGGGGCGCCATACGCCCATCACCAGTACCGGCACAATGGAGGGCTCAACTGCGTGTTCCTGGACGGTCACGTCAAGTGGATCAAGGAGACCGATCCCAGATACCAGGCGCCGGACAACGCGACACTGAACATGTCTCTCCCCGGCTACAGCTAGGCCCTGCGGATACTGCGTCGAACGGCAGACGCTCCGCCCCGCGTACCGGGGCGGAGCGTTCCCTTTCCGCGGGCCGCCTCACACCTCAAAGGGCGGGAGTTGCACCGTCTGGCCGGTCCTGGCCGCGCTCTCGCCGGCCTGCAACACGGCGATCACCTCGAGGTTGAGCTCCGGAGTGACCGGGGCGAAGAGGGACTCGCCGGTCTCCAGACAATGCACCAGATGCTCGGGGCCGCT
>CAZXDD010000510.1:0-1577 GCA_964639415.1 uncultured Armatimonadia bacterium | reverse complement strand
CAATGCACCAGATGCTCGGGGCCGCTGCGGTGGCCGGATGCCGGGTCCTCGCCGGGGATGAACTGTATGTCCTCATTGGAGCGCTTGAGCAAGACGCCTTCGCGGCCGTCCTGCGTGGCGGCAAGCAGTGTGCCCTCCGAGCCGAAGACCACCGGCCCGTTGAGGCCGTCTCCCGCGGGCTGCGACCAGGTCGCTTCGAACGAGCAGATGGCATCGGGGTAGCGCACCAGCAAGATGGCGTTGTCCTCCACATCCCCGAAGTCGTGGACGAGGCGGTCCGCCATGCCGGTGACGGCGGTAGGTGAGACGCCCAGGAACCAGCGGGAGAGGTTCACCCCATAGCAGCAGAAGTCCAGCAGGGCGCCGCCGCCGAGGGCCTCGTTGTACCACCAGCGCGCGCCGCGCTCCTCCGGCGGCAGACCCCGGTCCGGTCCGCCGTGGCCGTAGCGGGAGCGGATGCAGAAGACCTTCCCCACGGCCCCCTCGTGCACGAGTTGAGCCATCTTGCGGAAGGACACGTTCCAGGCGCTGGGCCAGTTGACCATGAGGGTCCTATCGGCCTTGCGGGCGCAAAGGAGCATGTCCAGGGCGCCCTGAAAGCTTGCGGCCATGGGCTTTTCCACCAGTACGTGGCAGCCGGCGGCCATGGCGGACTGGGTGACCGTCAGGTGTCGGGAGTTCTCCGAGCAGCACAGGACGATATCGACATCCTGCTCGGAGAGCAGCTTCTCGTGGTCCTCGTACACCGCATCTACCCCGTTTTTGTCCGCCACGGCCTGGGCCCGCTCCCTGTCCGGATCGGCCACCGCGACGATGGTCACATTGGGCAGCTCACCGGCCCACTTGGCCAACGAGCCCACATGACTGTGCTGCACGCCGACGATCGCCAGCCGATAGTCCTTTGCCATCGCTGTTCACTCCCTGTGTGGTGGTTCACCCCGGACAGGTTGGACGCCCGCAGGCGCGGCTCCTTCCGCCGTCCTCCTCCCCGTGAGAACCCAGACGGGCACGGGGGGATCCCCGTGCCCGTCTGCACAGCGCGGCCCGCGGGCTGCGACGCCCATGGGCTATTGGTACTTGCGGTTGGCGGTGTACATCGACATGTTTGCCGCCTGGTTCCAGGTGGATTCGACGGTCATCCACTTGGCATGTCCATCGCAGAAGGTGAAGTTGGCGCCCCCGTTATGTCGTGGGAAGGGCGGGCACCAGGTGTAGATGGTCTGGTCGTACGGCGCGTGCAGGATCCAGTCCAGCGAAGTCCCGGCGCTCTGGCCGAGTGTGTACTGCACGGTGGGCTCGGAGTCGGCCAGCAGGATCGTCTCCGCCGGGAACTCGATCTGCGCCATTTCCAGGCCCGCGCTCCAATTGGAGATGCGGTAGTTGATGCTGTAGGCGATCGTCATGGTCTGCCGCGAGGGACAGCGGTAGAGCTGGGCGTTCTTGACATAGGGGTAGATTCGCCCGGACCACCACTTTTCGGTGATGTCGCCCCCGTGGGGGCCGTTGATCGGCATGATCTCGTCGTAGTCCTGAGATCGGAAGAGCACACGTCTGAACTCCAGTCACCGCTCATTATC
>CAZXDD010000509.1:0-5986 GCA_964639415.1 uncultured Armatimonadia bacterium | reverse complement strand
GACTGGAGTTCAGACGTGTGCTCTTCCGATCTCACCGACCGTCCCGACACCGGTGCCTTCTTGGCCTACCGCCTGCCCTTGGCTCTGGTGGACGAATGGCAGGTGACAGGAGGCGCCGAGACGGTGGCGGGCAGGACGGGTGAGCGGCCCGGCGAGCGGGTCTTCCAGGCGATGGGGACACAGGACATGGGGGCGCTGAGGCTGCGGCTCTCGGGGAGCGCGGGAGACACGCTGATGGGCAAAATCCATGGTGAGCCGACGGCGCCGGACAACCCCTTCCTGCTGGACGAGGGGCCGGGGAGCATCCAGTGGTTCTTCGCGTTGCTTGCGGGGACCAGGACGGACCTCGCGGCGGGCCGCGAGTTGTGGGGACACTTTGAGTGGTCCGTCGACTGAGCCTGTGAGCAGGCCAAGTCTTTGCGTCGTTTTGGGGGCCTCGCCGCCCGGAGAGCTGTTGGCGGGGCACAGGGCAGAATAACTCTAGATCGCCAAACACCGCGGCAGGGAGCGGAGTTCCGAGAAAGGTGCGATCCGCCGCGGCCGCCGCCGCGATCACTCTTGGCCGACTCCATGGCGAAAGCGGATTGGAACGGCGGTGGAGAGGCTGAGTGACTCCGAAGGGACGAATAGAGCCCATGGGCCTCAGCAATGATCCAAGATTCTCGTTGACACCCAAATTGCCGCGTGGTAGTATGCTTACTGTGGGAAAGCTGGTTCGGCTTCCCGCGAACAGACGATGGCTAGGGTTCACTTTGCCGTGACGGACAGGCACTTCCAGGCTTGGCTGCGGGCGAAGCACTAGCCAATACTCGGAAGTGAGGTGTTAGCTAGTGGCGATTGGGACCGTCAAGTGGTTCAACGACGACAAAGGCTTTGGGTTTATCGAGACAGACGGCAGCGAAGATGTGTTCGTGCACTTCACGGCCATCGTCGGCGATGGCTACCGCACCCTGAATGAGGGCGCGAAGGTCGAGTTCGATATCGTGAGTGACCAGAAGGGTCCTCGAGCCGAAAACGTCACCGTCATCAGCTAACCACAGCCAGTACCGAGATTCACCAGCCCCCCTTTCCGGGGGGCTCTTTTGTGTGAGAGCTCCCGGAACGTGCACCCAGCCACACACCTCTCTCGCATCATGCACGAACGGGGTGGAGGTGTCTGGAGGGGTCCCGCCTTACGGGAGGCGGACCGGGCGCCGTCTGCCCGCAAGCGGCCGCGCAGCGGGGCGCCCCGGGGACGCCATGGCTCCACGTCCGTTCGGGCCGGATGGGTCCCGTCTTTGTGTCCTCGACCCAAATCCACCCGTTCGGCCCTCCGACCGGCCGCCCGCCGGGAACCTGCATCGCCTGCGACTTCTTCCTGCGGCCGATGGATCCATTGCCTGCGGTGGCCCGTCACATTGGCCTGTGGCCCCGTCGGCCTCCGCGGTCGCGACGCCACCGTCCTTCATGTGTTAGGGTGGCAGGTCAGTAGCGGCCGGTCGGCGAAACCGGTGACCGTGTACGGAGGCAAAAGGAGGGCTGCTCAGATGCCGCGGGACGACGGCACCAGCGGCCGGAGGCCAACGGGGGTCGGCTTTGCGTGTGAAGCGACGCTGACGGTGGGCGTGTTTGCGTATGTGTGGTTGGTGATCGACCCGAGCCTGCACTTCGAGGCGGGTCCGTGGTTCCCCGCCTTTGCCCGCGGCGCCGATTTCGCGGAGCCGTTCCTGCGCCGACCGGGCGGGCCTGTGCAGTACGTCGCGGCCCTCCTGGCCCAGTACCACTACTATGCATGGGCCGGTGCCGCCATCACGGCCGCCATCTGCCTGGCACTCATCCGCGCGACCCGCGGCCTCCTGGAGGCCTCCGGTAGCCGGCCGCGGCTGGTACACCTGGTACCGCCCGTCCTCGTTCTCGTCCTGTGCAACCAGTACGGCTTCCACCTTGCGGCACTGCTCAGCCTCACGGTGGTCGCGTGTGCCGCGGCCCTGTACGCTCGCCATGCACCGCCCTCTCCCCCGGCGAGAGCCGCTACCTTCGCGGCCTGGTCGGGGTTGGTATACTATGTGTGTGGCCCCCCCTACATCATAGGCGCCCTGGTCTGCGGTGTCTTCGAGCTCACACAGGACCGGCGCCTTCTGGGCCTGATCTGGCTCATGGCGGCGGAGTCCGTCCCGTACCTGGGAGGCATTGTGCTGGCAGGTCTGGAGGTGGACGCCGCCTTCCTCCGACTGACGCCTTTCGATCGCCTGGCGGCCCTCGAGGGCCGCTGGGCGCTACTGCCCTTGTTCCTCTTCTACCCGTTGGTGGCACTGTGGCCGGCCGCCCGGCGTTCACGGGTGAGCGACCGGCTGGTGGCTCTCCAGACTTCCGCCGAAACCCACCTGCGCCCCACGCTGCGCGTCCTGCTCGCCATCGCTGTCCTGGGGGCGATCCTGGCCCCGACGTTCCGCGGCGATCTGCGCGCCGGCCTGCAGATCGAGCGCCTGAGCCGAAACCAGGACTGGGAGCGGCTGCTGACGACGGCAGAGAAGCTCGGCCTCCGCCACTACTCCCTGGGGATGGCCTTCTGTGTCAACCGGGCTCTGCTGGGCCTGGGGCGGCTCTCGGACGAGATGTTCCGCTATCCGCAGGCGCCGGAGAGCCTGATGCTCGGGGTCACCACCGCCGGGATCGACCCGGACACCGCCCACATGCTGCGGCTGCCGCTGTTCTTCGTCATCGACGACGCGGATCTGCAACTCGGACTGGTCAACGAGGCGGAGCACTGGTGCCACGAGGCCCTGGAGGTCCATGGTGAGCACGCGGTCACGCTCCGTCGCCTGGCACTGATTGGCATCGTCAAGGGGCAGGTCGCCGCGGCACGCCAGTTCCTGCGGGTCCTGGGCCGGAACGTGATCTATGATGTCTGGGCCCGGGGGCGCCTGGCCCAGTTGGAGGCCGACCCGTCTCTCTCCGGCGACCCGCAGGTCCAGGCCATCCGCTCGGTGATGCTCCGGCGCGGTCCGGATGTGCTCCGGTCGTCGGGAGAGGTGCGCTACCGGGCCCTGCTTGACAACGACCCGCAGCACCGGGCGGCCTTCGAGCTGCTGATGGCCGATTACCTGCTCAATCGCCGCCTGGACGATTTCGTGCGGAACCTGCCGCGACTGGATGAACTGGGGTATCACGCGATTCCCCGGCACTACCAGGAGGCCATCCTGGTGTACGAGACGGAGCGGAATGCAAGGGTAGAGCTGGGTTCCCACTGGATCGCCCCGGAGACGGAGCGGCAGTTCGCGGCCTTCTGCCGGCTGGTGGGTCCGTATCAGGCCCGGAACGACCTGGTCTCGGCGCAGGGACCGGCGGCCCCGCTGCACGGGAACACATACGCCTACTACCACCTGTTCGGTCGATCGGGGGCGGGCCTGAAATGACAGGTGGCCTTCTGCGGATGACGGGCGCGGAGGGGTCGGTGGCCGCGCGCGGCGGCCGCCTGTCGGCGCTGCTCGCCCTGGCGGCGCTGACGCTGTCGGGCTGCGCGCCTTTGCCCCCGAACTCCGGCGCCCAGGCGGGGCGTCCGGCCGTGCTCAGGCCGGATTACGCCGGCACGGTGATCCCACCCAATATCGCCCCCCTGAACTTCCTGGTTCAGGAGCCCGGGGACCGCTTCTTCGTGGAGATCAGCGCCGGGGCCGGCTCGCCGATAGAGGTGCTCTCGAAAACGCCGGAGATCCGCATCCCGTCCCGCAAGTGGCACCGGCTGCTTGAGGCCAACAGGGGGGGGACCCTACACTTCCGGATCAAGGTCAGATCGGCGGAGCGAGGCTGGGTCGCCTTCGACCCGATCGAGAACCGTGTGGCCTCGGAGGACATCGACGGCTATCTGGCCTATCGCCTCATCAAGCCACTGTTCAACTACTGGCGACACGTGGGCATCTACCAGCGCAACCTGCAGAGCTTCCAGGAGCGCACGATCCTCAGCGGTGAGACGCTGGCCGAGGCCTGCGTCAACTGCCACTCGTTCTTGAGCAACCGCACGCAGCAGATGAGCATCGGGCTCCGCAGCGGCTTCCACGGCAGCGGGACGCTCCTGATCGATGGGAACGAGGTGACGGCTCTGGGGGCGAAGTGGGGCTACAACTCCTGGCATCCGGGCGGCGGGCTGGTGGCGGTGACGCTCATGGACGTGCACCAGTTCTTCCACGCGGTGGGGACCGAGCTGCGGGACGTGGTGGACCTGGACTCGGACCTGGTGATCTACCACGCCGACGGGCGCAAGGTGGACACGGCCGGGGCTCTCGCCGATCCGGACCGCCTCGAGAGCTATCCCTGCTGGACTCCCGACGGCCGGGCGCTCTACTACTGCTCCGCGGCATTTCCATTCAAGGACCGCACTCGGGTGCCTCCCGACAACTATCGACAGGTGCGGTACGATCTGCGGCGAATAACATACGATACGGCACGTAACGCGTGGGGCCGGCCCGAGACCGTGGTCTCGGCGGAGGACGCAGGAGGCAGCGCCCTGCTGCCCCGGGTGTCGCCGGACGGACGCTGGGTGGTGTTCTGCCTGTGCGACTACGGTTGCTTCCCGATCTTCCACGCCTCCAGCGATCTGTACCTGCTTGACGTGAAGACCGGCGAGTACCGCCAACTGGCCATCAGCAGCGACCGGTCGGAGTCGTGGCACTCATGGTCCAGCAATGGACGGTGGCTGGCCTTCAGTAGCAAGCGGCGGGATGGGCTGTTCACACGCACCTACATCAGTTACTTCGACCAACAGGGCCGGGCGGCGAAGCCATTCATCCTGCCTCAGGAGGATCCCGGCTTCTACGACACCTTCCTCAAGACCTATACAGTCCCGGAGCTGATTGCCGAGCCGGTGAGGGTTCGGCCCCGGGCTTTGGCCGCGGCGGCCAAGTCGCAGGCCAAGATAAAGCTCGAGATGCCTGAGACGTCCATGACTCCCAGGGAGACATCCGGCCGGCCTGCGGCGTCGGGAACCGACGCCTGGATCCAGGCACCGCGGCGATAGCCCAGGTTGCAGCCGTCGATCTCCGAGCCGCCGTTGGGAGGTGCCGCATCATGTGGCAGCCGATGCTCAGGTGTTTTCTGTTCCCGGCGTTTTCCTGCCTGGTGATCTTGGCCTGCATAGTGGTGGTGGGTGGCTGTAAGCGCGGCGGTGAACCGCAGAGCACCCCGGCCACGCAGCCCGTGGCCGCCCCCGTCCCCGATGGCGGGCAGGCCACGAAGCGCGTGGAGGTAGACCTGGAGACCGTTCAGTCCCGCGGCGGGAAGGCCGCCATCACCATGGGGGTCGTGCCCAGCGTTCTGCCCCGTGATGTCGGTCTCGTGACGCTCTTCGTCATCGACCGGGCCAAGAGAACCGATCCTGAGAAGCTCTTTGCGGAGACACAGCTTCAGGTTCAGGTGACGTTCCCCGACAGATCCATCGCCGCGGCCACCACCATCATGCGCGACGGCCAGTACCAGGGGCAACTCACCGTCTGGTATGGTGCCGCCGACATCGTCAAGGATGGCGAGATCCAGTTGCAACTGGAGAGCAGCCCTCTGCTCAGGTACGAGGGCGCCGGGAGACTGTACGTCTGGGTCGTCGACTCGGCCAACAGGCCGGTGAGCGACAGGCGTGATGTGAAGCTCGACTTCGGCGGCTCCCGGTGAATCGTTGCTCAAAAGGATAGGGCGCCACGGAGTGTCTCCGTGGCGCCCTACAGCGACCCGGGATGCGCGGCCACCTCAGCCATCCCCACCTTCCAGGCCTCCTACGGCCCCATTGCCCCGTCTACCCCGACACCACCTCGAGCCGCGACGCCCCAAACGCTCTCTTGACCGTCCACAAGCCAGTCCAGCACCTCCCCTTGCTGCGCTTCACCGCCCCGCGCTCACCGCCGACCCCGCCGGCTACCAGACCGCGCCGGTCCGCATCCACCGCCCACCGGCCCCACCCGCCTCACCGCCTCACAGATCGGAAGAGCACACGTCTGAACTCCAGTCACCGCTCATTATC
>CAZXDD010000508.1:3194-5992 GCA_964639415.1 uncultured Armatimonadia bacterium | reverse complement strand
GATGGAATCTCGTGACTGGAGTTCAGACGTGTGCTCTTCCGATCTGTCGGCTGCCGCCGGCGAACGTGGCCCCCTTGCCGGGCCGACTCACAGCCGACGATCACGCCTGCCATGTGGTGCGGAACTGCATGCCATCGATCTCGCGCCATCTGGCGTGGCAGGTGGGGCACAGGACGTACCCCTTGGGCGCTCTGTCGCTACGCTGCACCACACCGTGGCAGAATGGGGTGGGACAGCGTCCGACCTTCAGCAGGCTGCAACGTGCCGCCAGCCGCCTGCACATCGCGACCACTACGGCCGCCAGAATCCCCAGCGCCACCACGATGACGAAACCCTTGGACACCGGTGTCTTCGCCAGCGGGACCAGGACCGCCAGCATCGTGGCGGCGAAGACCGCGGTGACCGCCAGCGTGACCACCTCTGCCCTGTTTGCCAAACGCACCATTCCGCGCAGCATAGCGCCTCGCTCCTTCCCAGACTCGATTGGAAACCAATGCGAGATCCACTGCCAGACGAGACGCGGCTCGTTCTGCCAAGCCGCTCCATCAACCAGGAGATGAGGATCGCGGTTCAGATGCCAATAGGGGTGCAGTCAGGCGACGGGAACCCGACGCCGTTTAGGTATAATACCCCAGACGGCCCGGCGTGAAACGGGGGGATGTCGCCACCTGAGTGCGCCAATCGGCGCGGCGGCCCGGCGTCGGCGTGCGTCCGGCGGGAAGACTCTGGGCCTTCCGAGCACTCAAGACGCAGCCCATGGTGGCGAGCCCCGGTTTGCGGCGAGAAGGAGTGCCCTTTGTGGGGGCGAATAGTGCGGGAAAGCCGCAAGATTCCAAGGAGTGCCTGATGATGCGCATGCGAGCGCTACTCATAGGACCGTTTCTGCTCATGTTCTCCGCGGTCATACCGGCTCTGGCGCAGCCGTCTGTGGTGGGCACCAACCCGGCCGACGGCGCCCAGGGCGTGGCGGGGCCGGTGGTCACCGTAGGCGTCAAGTTCAGCGAGCCGATGAAGAGCTCATTCTCGCTGGTAGTGGCCGACGCCGCACCGTTCCCGGAGCCGGTGGGAGACCCCTGGTTTGAGGACCCGACGACCTTCTACTTCCAGGCCCGTGTGGAGCCCGCAAAGGCCTATGCCATTGGGCTCAATAGCCCGACGAGGCCGGGCTTCGTCTCCGCCGCCGGGCAGCCCCTGGCTCCCGTGGTCTTCGGATTCCGGACCGCGGATAGCTTCACCGGCGCCCGGGCGGCGGCCGGCGACGCGCCCACCGTCGTCGCCACCACCCCCGCCGACGGCGCCACAGACGTGCTCGGCCCGGAAGTCACCATCCACGTGCGCTTCTCAGCCCCGGTGAAGATGAACTCCTGGTCCCTGGTGCCGGCCGATGGGGGCGAGGAGCCCCGGTATGTGGGGGACCCCTGGTTCAGCGACAACCTCAGCTTCGCTGTCAAGGCACGGGTGGAGCCCGGCACCCGGTATGCCCTGGGCCTCAACAGCCAGAGCAAGACCGGCTTCCTCTCCGCCGACGGCGAGCGGGCCGCCAGGCCCTTTGTCCTGCGCTTCGAAACGGCGGCTACGTTCGCCAACGCTGCGGCGCCGCGTCTGCTGCAGTGGGCGGCCACCCCGCCCGTCGCCGCGGAGGAGGAGGGCGCCGATGGGCCCGGGGCCGAGGAGGTCGTGGCTATCAGGAGTGCCTCCGACCCGCTCACGCGCCGGGTGCGGTTCGGCACCGAGTGGGTCGATGGCGAGACCCAGGAGCGAGTGACGGCCACGGAGCACAGCTTCGATTACTCCACCGCCGCGGGCAACAGGGGCGCTTTCTCCCAGACCACCACAACCACCGTGGCCCTGCAGGCGCTGGCTACAGACCGCGGGAATCCGCTGACCGTGCGCGGCAAGGCCACCAACTTCCAGGTCACTCAGCCCGACCCGGCCACCGGACAGCTCCAGACCCTCACGCCCCCCTTGCCCACGTTCGTCATGGAGGCCACCGGTCAGGCCGGGAACTGGGCGGCTCAGGCCATCGGCGCCGACGTCGACCAGGCCCTGCTCAACGGCTTCGCCGCCGACATCGCCGTCGGCTCGCCCTTCACCACCGCCGATCTCACCCCCCTGGGCGGCGCATGGGAGCTGCAGGGCACTCACCTGGAGACGGCGCTGGCGCTGCTGACCTCCGAGGATGTGCCCGAGGGGCAGGTGACCTGTCGGTTCGCCGAGCTCTCCGAGCTCGAGGGCCAAAGGGTCGCCACCATCGCCCACACCTGGAAGGTCCGCTTCGGCTTCCAGGGACTGAAGGTCGACGCCGAGGGGCAGGGCTCCAGCCTCTACGCCATCGACGCCCGGCGGTTCCTCAGGCACACGCTGGAGCTTGCCTGCAATGTGCCGCAGCAGGTCGGACCCAGCGGGGACACCTTCACCGCCACCGGCACGCTGAAGGTCAGCCAGACGATGAAGTACTATCCGCCCGGCCAGTTCCCGCAACTCGCCGCCCTACTCGGGCCTCAGAGCGGCCCCGGCTATGTGCGCGGTGAGAGCGCCAAGTACGCGGCACTCTCGCTGGCGGGCGCCTCGACCAGGCAGTTCAAAGAGGGGATGGCCGCGCTCAGTGACGTCTTCGGCTCTCCCACCTCCCCGCAGGGCGGCGCGACGAGTCCTACCCAGCCCACGGCGGGAGGCTTCCCTGCCGGTGGCGGGTTCCCGGCAGGCGGAGGGGCAGTGGCTCCCGCCGGTGGCGGGTTCCCGACCACGGGTGGCGGAGTGGCTCCCGCCGGTGGCGGGTTCCCGACCACGGGTGGCGG
>CAZXDD010000508.1:0-3094 GCA_964639415.1 uncultured Armatimonadia bacterium | reverse complement strand
TGGCTTCCCGACAGGTGGAGGGGCAGCGGCTCCTGCCGGTGGCGGCTTCCCGACGGGTGGCGGTGGCTTCCCGACAGGTGGAGGGGCAGCGGCTCCTGCCGGTGGCGGCTTCCCGACGACCGGTGGTGGCTTCCCGACAGGTGGAGGGGCGGCGGCTGCCGGTGGCGGGTTCCCGACCACGGGTGGCGGAGTGGCTCCTGCCGGTGGCGGGTTCCCGACGACCGGTGGTGGCTTCCCGACAGGTGGAGGGGCGGCGGCTCCGGGCGGTGGCGGCTTCCCGACGGGTGGGTTCGGTGCCGGGATGCCCGGTGGCGTCCCCGGTGCGGGCCTGGCCGCGGGCATTCCCCCGGAGCTGCCCGGCGTCTGGTTCATGCAGACCGCCGAGGTCTCGATCCTGCTGATGCTGGCCCCCACGGGCCAGTATTCCCTGATGATCAACATGGGGATGTACATGCAGCAGGAGGAGGGCGTGTTTACGGCCACCGGCGACACCATCACCTTCACCCAGGCACTGGGAGGGACCCAGACCCCCTGCCGCTACCGACTGGTGAACCCCAGTGTGATGGAGATCACCCCGCCCAACGGCATCACCATATTGCTCATGCGTCAGGGGCAGCCGATGTTCCCGGTGGGGTAGCCAAGCCGCTCTATCCGCGGCCGTGTCTTGCGGCCGGCCAATCCACCCAGTGAGGCATTTGAATGCGCTCAGCTCGCCTCCGACCCTCACAGCCCGCAGATCGTCACAGCTTCCGGATGGAGCTTGTCCTGCAGTTCGAGGGGCCGGTGAGCGCCACGCAGGCCAAGGAGGCGGCCCGGCGCGTCATGGACGGGCTGAGCCTCAGCAGCGTGGCGCCGCAGCAGGGCGTCTCGCCCTCGAGCTGTCGGCTGGTCTGCCACGACCTGCACCGCAGTCTATCGCTGGACGACGACGGTGAACCGACCTAGCGGCCGCGCCGCGGGGCACCTCCCGGCGGTCCGCAGGACACGGCAACAGCAGCTTCGCATAGGACCGACCCATGCCCACGGAACTACACCTCGCACTACAGCAGCACTACGCCGGTCCCGACGGCGAGATCGAGGTTCGCCTCGATGGCTTCAAGGCCGACGTGATCGTGGATGGGGTGATCTACGAGATCCAGACCGCCTCCTTCTCCTCCATCCGGCGCAAGCTGGAGAAGCTGGTGGACAAGTACGAGGTGGTGCTGGTCCATCCCATCGCGGCGCAGAAGGTCATCGCCCATGTCGACCCACAGTCCGGAGCCGAGATTCGCTCCCGACGCTCACCGCGGAGGGGCGGGCCGGCCGACGTGTACAAGGAGCTGCCCTACCTGGCAGGCCTGCTGGGCAGGCCGGGGCTGTCCTTGGAGCTGGTGATGACCGTGCAGCGCGAGGTGCGCTGCGACGATGGGAAGGGAAGCTGGCGCGCCGGGGGCGTATCGGTGGTGGCCCGGGAGCTCATCGAGGTGCTCGGGGTCCGGCGCTTTGCTGCTCCCGCCGACTATCTGGGGCTCTTGCCCTCAGGGCTTGGCGGGCCGTTCACGGTCTCCGAACTGGCCCAGGCGGCCGGCACCGGCCGTTTCCTGGCGGGCAAGGCGGCCTATGCCCTCCGTCACATCGGGGCCCTGGAGCAAGTGGGCAAACGCGGCAATGCCTATCTCTACAGCCCGGTGGCCGGCCCCGGGTGAGGCCGCCGGCCTCCATCGAGCCCCACAGTCGACTGCCCGCCGTTGCACCCCACAGCCGCATGAAGAGGGAGAGGGTGTCTGATGAGGTCGGTTGCCCCGCCGTTGGCCGCACTGCTGCTTCTTTCCCTATCGGCCGCCGTGGTCGCACAGCCCACCGTCGTCGCCACCGATCCGGCCCTCGATGCCGCGGACGTCCAGGGACCCATTCTCACCATCGGTATTCGCTTCTCCGAGCCCATGCAGCCGGCGTGGTCGCTCATCCAACTGGATGAGGGCGCGTACCCCACCGAAGTCGGCGACCCCTGGTTCGAGGACCCCCAGACCTTCCGCATGAAGGTCGAAGTCAAGCCCGATACGACGTACGCTCTGGGGCTCAACAGCCGGCGACATCAGGGGTTCAAGTCTCAGGGCGGCGTGGCGCTCCAGCCCACGGTGTTTCGCTTCCGCACCGCCGCGCAGTTCGGGGGGCAGCCGCCGCAGCCTCCCGCCGACCAAACCGTGCAGCCGCCCGCGGCCGCGCTCCCCGGCCCGCCGGCTTTCCCCCTCACCTGGGAGACCGGCGAGACCATGGAGACCATCAGCACCACCGAGCGGCAGTTTGACTACCAGACCGGTGCCGGCCGGCAGGGCGTCTATGCCGACAAGTCGGTGATGACCGTGGCCACGCAGGTGCTTGCGGTGGAGGCCGGTGTGCCCACTTTGGCCCGGGCCAAGGCCATGAAGCTGGAGCTGACCGAGCCCAACCCTCAGACCGGGCAACCTGAGACCACCTCCCCGCCGGCTCCCGGCTTCGTGCTCGAGGCCCAGAGCCGGGGCGGCCAATGGACGGCACAGGTCCTGGGGGCCCAGCTCCCGCCTGAGTTCGCCGGGGCCTTCGCCGACCAGATGGCCGTCGGCTGCCCCTTCGACCCGCGCAAACCCGTGCAGGTCGGCGATGAGTGGGAGCTCTCCGGCAAGCGGCTTCAGGTGGCGCTGGCCATGGTGGGCTCCGAAGGACCCGTCGAGGGCAAGGTGAGCTGCAAGTACAACAAGACCTACGAGGTGGACGGCGAGCCGGCGGCCCAGATCATCCACACCTGGCAGGTCAAGCTCGTCTTCCAGGGCCTGATGGTGGACGCCACCGGCCAGGGCGGCAGTACGTACCTGCCCAATGCGGGCAAGTTCGTCTCCCACACGATCTTGCTGGACTGCGCCGTGCCAAGGCAGCAGGGACCAGGCGGAGACACCTTCACCGCCAAGGGCACGCACAAGGTGAACCACCGGCACCGCTACTTCGCCCCCGGCGGCTACGAGAAGCTGGAGCCCTCCGCCGCTCCGCAGGGGGCGGGTCTGCCCGCAGGCTTCGCCGGCGTCGAGGAACAGCAACCGCCGGCCACCGCCCCCGTCGCCACCGCTCCGGCGACTGCCGA
>CAZXDD010000507.1:0-5996 GCA_964639415.1 uncultured Armatimonadia bacterium | reverse complement strand
CAGAACGAATAGAGCCGGCCCCTGTGGGCCGGCTCGCGATGGTCTGGCAGCCTGGCTCTGTTGACCGGTGGACGCCCTCAGTCTGCGGGCTCGAAGTCGTCCTTACCCACAAAGCACTCGGGACAGACCCAGTCGTCCGGCAGGTCCTCGAAGGCCGTCCCCGGCTCGACCCCGTTGTCGGGATCGCCCACCTCGGGATCGTACACATAGCCACACACGGTGCACTCGTACTTCTTCATGGCTGGCTCCCTCTATTGTCGGTATGGCGGCCTATGCCTCTTTGCGCATTTCAGACGCGAGCTGGGCGGCCTTCTGCGCCAGCAGCCTCCCGGCCTGACGACATTCCTCCAGCGCCTCCGGCCCCGGGCGGTACTGGGTCTCCAGCGGCTCGCGGAGGATGTCGAACTTCATCTCCTGCAGGACATCATCGACGGCCTTCGCCCCACCCTTCGACCAGCCGTAGGAGCCAAAGGCGAACCCGGCCTTGCAGGCGGGACGCAGGCCCTTGAGATAGGCCAGGGCGCCCCCGGCGGCGGGCAGCAACGTGCCGTTGAGCGTCGAGGAGCCGAAGGCGATCGTCGCGGCGTCCAGCACCTCCGTTGCCAGTTGCGTGTAGTCGTTGGCCCGGATGTAGTGGAGCTTGACCGCCACATCCTCCTCCATCGCCCCCTGCACGATGGCGCGCGCCATCATCGCGGTGCTCTCCCACATGGTGTCGTATACCACCAGCACCTTCGGTTCAGGGCGGCAGACTACCCAATCGGCGTAGGCTCCCAGGATAGTGGCCAGGTCCTTGCGCCAGATGACGCCGTGGGAGGGGGCGATGGTCTCGATGTCCAGCTTGCCTGCGGCCTCCAGGGCGCGGGCGATAGGCTTGCCGGCCCACATGATGATATTGGCGTAGTACGTCTTGGCCTGGGCCATCACATCTTCCAGCGGCTCCTCGTCATCGAACCGCCCCGAGGAGGCGTAGTGCTGGCCGAAGGCATCCATCGAGAACAGCAGCTTGTCCTCGGGTACGTAAGTCATCATCGACTCGGGCCAGTGCACCATCGGGGTCTCGAGGAAGCTCAGGGTCCGCGAGCCCAAGGAAAGGGTGTCGCCGGTCCCGACGATCTGGAAGCGCCAGTCGCCGGTGCCGTTGTAGCTCCCCAGGATCTCGGCGCACTTCTTGTTGGTGACCACCGTGGCCTGCGGGCAGGCCGCCACGACGGCGGACATCGCGCCGGCGTGGTCGGGCTCGGCGTGGTTGCACACGATATAGTCAACCTGCGCCGGGTCGGTGAGTGACGCCACATTGGCCAGCAGGTCCTTGGCGTAGGGCGCCTTCACGGTGTCGATGAGAGCCGTCTTCTCGTCACGGATGAGGTAGGCATTGTAGGTGGAGCCCGCGTCGGTCTTGTAGCCGTGGAAGTCGCGGACGTTCCAGTCGACATAGCCGACCCAGTCGATATTGTCCCGCAAAGAGGCAGTCATGGGAGGCATCCTTCCGGCCACACGGGCAGGCCAGCGTGGACAGTAGTGAGACGCGAGATCGCGGCGGGTCCGGGCCGGGACGAAGCCGCTCGCCCCGGCGCCGTGTGCCGAGCTAGTTCTTGATCTTCTTCGGCTCGCACAGCTTGCCCTTCTTGGCCGCGATGGCCCCGCACTTCTTGCACTTGTAGTTGCCCGGCTTGTCCTTGGCTGTGCACTTGCCCTTGAGACACACCTCGATCGCCTCTTGTCATGCCCCTGCCCGCCCTTGCGGTCGGGCAGACACCGAGAGTGCGGTGGCCCTGCGCGCCCGCTCGGGGCGGGCGCGCGGGACGCATCGCGGACGGTCGTAACGACGATGGTCGCGGGCCGGGCTAGGCCTCGTCCGCCGCCGTGGGTTGCGTGAAGACCCTTGTCCCCAGTTGCTGATCCAGCATCAGGATCGCGTTCCCCTGCCCGCCGGAGAGCCGCAGCTTGTCTACCACCGCGCCCACGTTGGCCTCCTCCTCCACCTGCTCGGCCACGTACCACTGCAGGAAGTTGGCGGTGGCGAAGTCGGACTCGTCCATGGCCAGCTTCATGCGCTCATTGATGCTGGCGGTGATGTACTTCTCGTGCTCCAGAGAGGCCTCGAAGATCGCCAGCGGGGACTCGAAGTCCACGGGCGGGCCCTCGATGGTCTTGAGGCTGACTTTCCCGTTGACCTCGTTGACGTAGTCAAACAGCTTCATGGCGTGGAAGTGCTCTTCCTGGGTCTGCGCCCGCATCCAGGCCGCGAAGCCGGGGAGGCCCTGGTCCTCGAACCAGGCCGCCATGGACAGATACAGGTACTCGGAGTACAGCTCGCGGTTGATCTGCTCGTTGAGAGCCTCCAGCATCTTGTCGCTGAGCATTAGGACTTCGCCTCCCAGAGCCCGTGGAGATTGCAGTGCTCCCGGGCGGTGACGTTCTGCGCGTCGATGGCGAACTCGGCCTCCGGGGCGTCGCCGGGGCTCAGGTAGGCCCGGTAAACCCGGTTGTCGGCGATGATCTCGATGAACTCAATCCAGTGGTCATCCTGCATGGGATGGGCGACGCTGCCCACCTTGACCTTGAACCCCGCGGGTGTCTTCTCGATGACCGGGACGTGCTTTTCAACCGCCGCGTCCGTCGTCCCGGCTTCCAGCAGCTCCATGACGTGGTCACCACACTTGAACTGAGCGCCACAGTCACAGTCCTTGAGCACCTCGAGCAACTGATCGCAGTCCGGGCATGTGTAGATCTCAGACCTCTTGGCCATCACGATCTCCCTCCTACTTCCCCTGAATGCCGGACCCCGGACGGGTCCGGATAGTGAAGGTGCGTCTCAGATCGACCGACGCGGCAAAGTCACGGCACCGGCACACGGCTCAGCAGGGCCCTCAGTAGTTCTCGCCCAGCAGCTCAAAGTGCGCCAGCGGGTGGTCGCAAGCCGGGCAGACCTTGGGAGCCTTGGGGCCCTCGTGCAGGTAGCCGCAGTTGCGGCAGCGCCAGACCACGGCCTCATCGCGCTCGAAGACTCTGCCGTAGTCGATGTTGTCGGCCAGAGCCACGTAGCGCTTCTCATGCTGCTTCTCTGCCACCGCGATGCTCCGGAATACGCGGGCGATCTCCTTGAAGCCTTCCTCCTCGGCCACCTGAGCGAACTCCGGGTACATCTCGGTCTGCTCGTAGTGCTCGCCCGCCGCCGCCTCGCGCAGATTCTCCACCGTCGTCCCGATCACGCCCGCCGGGAACGCCGCCGTGATCTCCACCTCACCGCCCTCGAGGTACTTGAAGAGCCGCTTGGCGTGCTCCTTCTCCTGATCGGCGGTCTCGGTGAAGATGAAGCTGATCTGCTCGTAGCCTTCCTTCTTGGCGACGCTGGCGGCGTAGGTGTAGCGGTTCCTGGCCTGGGACTCTCCGGCAAAGGCGGTCAGCAGGTTCTTTTCTGTGCGCGATCCCTTCAACTCCATCTGGTCTCTCCCCTTGGTCAACTCTGTGGTGTCTGGGTCTGGCATTCAGGGCAGATGCCCTCGAAGACAATGTCGTGGCCCTGCACGTCATAGCCGGTCTGCTTCCGGGCGAGATGATCGAGGTCTTCGGGGTCGGGCAGTGTCAGATCCTCGATCTTGCCGCAGCGCGTACAGCGGACATGGGCATGAGCCGCCCGCACGGCTTCATACCGTTTGGCCGAGGTGCCCGCATCCACCGCCTTCACCAGCCCGAGCTTCTCCAGCGCATGGAGGCTTCGGTACACCGTGGCCAGCGCGATGTCGGGGGCCGGGCCCCTCAAGGCGTCATGAACGTCCTGTGCCGAGAGGTGCACATGGCCCGCCGTCAGCACCGCCAGCACGGCCTCGCGGTGCCTGGTCAGCGTCGGTCTCTGCGGGCAGTTGTCGGTGCCTCTGGTCATTGTCCTCCGCCGATCCCCCGCCCCCGCCGAGCAATGCGAATGAGAAGCGTTTGCACGGTACTTAGTATAATCAGGTTACCTATCCGAGTCAAGGGGTGTGCTGAAAAACCCATCGGGCCGCGGGTGGTGGTGCGGAGAAGGGGGCGGTGGTAGGTGCTGAAGGCCGACGGCGGCGGACGAGACGTCCGCGGTCCCAGGAACGGCTACGGCAACGGCGAACGGCGGCGGGCAGGAAAGCCCGCCCCACCTACGGCCAAGACCTACGGCTCACACCAACGACAGAGACCAGCAGCGACGACCGATCGCCGACGGGCTCAGCGGTCCCGGAAGGGATCGGCAACCAGCGGCGCGTAGACGTTGCCGTGGTAGAAGTCGCTCACATAGGTTCCCGGCGGGACGATGGCGTCGATGGCGGCCAGGTCCTCGGCGGTGAGTTGCACGTCCATAGACGCCAGAGCCTGGGCCAGATGCTCCTCGGTCCGCGGGCCGATGAGGATCGCCGCCACCCCCGGGCGGTTCACCAGCCACGAGTGTGCCAGTTGCGGGAGGCTGCAGCCGTGGGCCGCGGCCAGAGGCAGCAGCTTCTCCACCACCTCCAGCGCTGCCGGGGTGATGCGGGCGTTATCCTCCTTGGCACCGGAAAACCGGTGCCCCTCCGGGAAGAGTTGGCCCTTACGGTACGTACCGGTAAGAATCCCGTAGGCCAGCGGGCCCCAGGGAATGATCCCGATGCCCTGCCGGATGCACATCCAGACCAGCTCCTTCTCCACGCAGCGGTCCACCATGTTGTAGGGCGGCTGCTCGGTAATGAACCGGGGCAGGCCGCGGCGGTCGCTGATTCCCAGCGCCTCCACAATCAGCGTCGGCGGCCACTTGGAGGTACCCGTGTAGAGGATCTTGCCCTGCTTGACGAGGACCCCGAGGGTCTCCAAGACCTCGTCGAGCGGAGTGCTCAGGTCGACGATGTGCAATTGGTACAGGTCGATGCGGTCGGTCTTGAGGCGGCGCAGGCTGGCCTCGCAGGCGCGAATCAGATGATAGCGGCTGGCCCCGTGGTCATTGGGGCCCTTGCCCATGTGTGCCACGGCCTTGGTGGCCAGCACGATCTCCTCGCGCCTGCCACCTTGCGCGAGGGCCTTCCCCACTATCTCCTCGGACACCCCACGGCCATAGACGTCGGCGGTGTCGATGAAGTTGATGCCGCCCTCGAGGGCCTGGTGGATGATGCGCACCGACGTCTCCTCGTCGGTGGAAGCGCCAAAGTTCATGGTGCCCAGGCACAGCGAGGACACGCGGACTCCGCTGCGTCCGAGCCGGCGGTACTCCATACGCTAGACCTCCCGCAGAGTGCTGTGTGGGGCGAGTACAAGCAACATCGTGCCCTCTGGGTACTTCAACGCGCGGGCCGTGGGCTCCTGCCCGCAGGCGGGCCGGAAGAGAAGTCTCAGTCGCGAGTGCGGCCCGGCCTGGCCCGCGCCCTGAGGTGCTGCTCCGGGTGCTGCCGTTGTAGGGCTACACCTGTGCCCCGCCGGCCCTTGGCGCCCCACGTGGCGCGGTACAGGCCCGCGCCCTACAGCAGCCTCGTGCCCGCCGCGACGCAGACAAGGGACCTTGGCCGTCGCCGGGGAACAGTATTGGTTACGAGGAAACGCTCTCCCCGGAGGCGCACAAGTGACCCGCCTACTGGCCGCCGCTGCCGCTGTGCCCATCCCCACGGAGGTCGGCTACGGGCCCGGCTCGCCCTTACCGCCCAGTCAGGAGGCGGAGCTGCGGGCCTCGGCCCTGGTGCTGCAGGCCGAAGAGCGCTTCTGCTTCATCTCCTGCGACACCCTCGTCGTCCCGCGGGACGTGCTCGAGTGGGCCGCCGCCGAGGTCTCGGCCCGCTGCGGGATTGCGCCCGGCAACCTGATGATCTGTGCCACCCATACCCACCATGCGCCCTGCACCATCGACATCCTGGGCTGCACAAGGGACGCCGAGTTCTGCGACCGCATCGGTCCGGCGATCCTCAGTGCCGCCGAGCAGGCCTGTGACGCGCTGGAGGGTGCGGCGGAGGCCGAACTGCGAGATCGGAAGAGCACACGTCTGAACTCCAGTCACCGCTCATTAT
>CAZXDD010000506.1:0-5997 GCA_964639415.1 uncultured Armatimonadia bacterium | reverse complement strand
GTGGACAGGATGGACAGGATCAAAGGCACGGAGGATGGACAGGATGACGGCAACGGTGAGAAACGACTGCGGACAGGATGGACAGGATCAAAGGCACGGAGGATGGACAGGATGACGGCAACGGCGCGAAACGACAGTGGACAGGATGGACAGGATCAAAGGCACGGAGGATGGACAGGATGACGGCAACGACGGGAAACAACAGTGGACAGGATGGACAGGATGAAAGGCACGGAGGATGGACAGGATGACGACAACGGCGGGAAACGACAGTGGACAGGATGGACAGGATGACGGCAACGACGGGGAACGACAGTGGACAGGATGGACAGGATGAAAGGCACGGAGGATGGGCAGGATGACGGCAACGACGGGGGCTACCCTTTCCGCGCGCAAGCGCCCCTGCTCCCGCCCTGCGGGACCATGGCCGTTGACGCCGTGGACGCCGTAGCCGTGGCCGTAGCCGTCGACTCGCGACTCGTCGACTCGCGACTCGCCGACTCCTCCCCGCACAGAGGCCGAGGGAACTCTGCCGCCGAACAAGCTGCTATCTGTACTACCGCAGTGGTCTTGTGCTGCAGGGCTATCGTTGGCGAGGCCTGCTTTGTCTGGTGTCGGGCTGTACCTCCTGATGTTGTTGGCTCTGGCGGTCCTGGTCTTCACCGTCCGGCGTCTGGGCGGTGAGGTGCCGTGGCGCGTGGCCGTCCTGGTGGTTCTGCGCCTGGCGGCCTTCGCGTCGCTGCTGGTGGCGGTGGTGGGTCTGCCCCGGATCGTGACCAGGGAAAGTACGGTGCCGGGGGAGCTGATCGTGGCGGTGGATGACTCTCAGAGCATGTCTCTGCCGGTGGCGGCCGGCAAGGCATCGCGCCTCGATGCGGCGCGAGGGGTGCTGGAGGGGCTGGCGGGTCTGTCGGGCATACCGGGAGCCCCGCGACTGACGACGGTGGCCGTCGGTGATGGGCCGGTGAACCCCGTCGACGCTTCAGGGCTTCAGGCGAAGGCGGAACGCACCGACCTGCGGGCGGCGCTGAGGGAGCTGGCGGTGCGCCATGCGCCGGGTGAGGTGGTGCTGCTCTCCGACGGCGCCGATACGCGGGGGGTGAGGGCCGGTGAGCTCGCGGCCCTGGCGGCCGGCAGCGGGCTGAAGCTGACCGCCGTGCCGGTGGGCCAGCCGCAGACCCCACGCGACGTGAGCGTCGGCCTGCTCTCGGCACCGCGCGTGGTCCGCGAGGGCAGCCGGTTCGAGCTTCGGGCCACGGTGCGCGCCACGGGATATGGTCAGACCCGTGTGGCGGGGGAACTGCTGCGTGATGGCGAGAGGGTGCGCGGCGTCGAAGCCGTCGCGAAGTCCGGTACGGCCGCATTGCGGCTGGACCTGACGGCCGGGGCACCCGGGCGTTACCGGTATACGCTGCGCCTTCCGGCCCGCGATGATGAGGTGACGTCCGCCAATAACTCGCGCAGTGTGCTGGTCCGTGTCGTGCCGGACAAGCCCGAGGTGTTGCTCATCGGCGGCGGACCGTCCATGGAGTACGCCGCCACCAAGCGCATCATCCTGGCCGATGAATCGCTGCGGTCGCGGGTGTACGTGCGCAAGGCGGACCCCGCCGGGTTCTGGCGGGACGATGGCGCGCCGCAGAAGTCCTCGGCCGGTGCCCTGCGCGAGCTGGGCAAGACCACCGCGGTGATCCTCCAGGACGTTCCCGCCGCGGCCCTGGGTTCGCTGGCCGCCCCACTGCGCGACTTCGTACGCTCCGGCGGAGGGCTGCTGGTCACCGTGGGCGAGCGGGCCGCCGGAGGCTATCCGGGCACGGCCCTGGCCGAGATGCTGCCGGGCAATGTGGGAGCGTATGTGGATGAGCTGGTCGGAGTGCAGCCGGCAGGCGGCGGCGATCCGCTCAGCGAGGCCATTGCACAGGCGGGTATCGCCTTCCCTGCGCTGCCCACTCTTCGCCGGCGAGCGCTGGTGACACCAAAGCAGGGATCGCGGGTGGTATTGCGTGCCGGTGGCGCCCCACTGCTGGCGGCCTGGCAGTCGGGGCGCGGACGGGTGGCACTGCTGGCCACCGATGGCCTGCACCGCTGGGTATTCAGCCCCCGGGGAGGCGAGGCGGGAGAGCGGGCGCTGGCGGCGCTGTGGGCGGCGATGGTGGACTGGCTCACCGAGGTCCGCGATGACCGCCCGGTGGTGGCCGTGTACGAACGCGAGCCGTATCCCGTGGGCACGCCGGCCCGGCTGATCGTCCAGGTGACCGACGAGAGCTTCCGGCCCGTCTCTGGGGCGCAGGTGGTGGCCCAGGTGCAGCCCGAGGGAGCGCGGTACCCGTGCACGCCGCTGGAGGATGGGCGGTATGAGGCCACGATCGCCACCCCTGAACCGGGAGCGCTGCGGGTGGCCGTGACCGCGAGCGCCGGCGCCCGGCGAATCGGCTCCGATGAGGCCGCCACCGACCTGATTGCCGCCGCTGCGGAGCTCCTGCACTCACGCCCCCGGCCGGAACTGCTTAGGCGCGTAGCCGAGGCCGCCGATGGCCAGAGCCTCAGCCCGGAGGCGGTGCCGGCCCAGGCCGGTCACCTCGCCCCGGCGCCGACGACGGTCCGGCGCAGCACCACCGTGGACCGCTCGCGTGGCGCCGCCACTCTGGTGCTGGTCGTGCTGATCTGGGCCCTGGATTGGTCCTTGCGAAGGAGGTGGTACGGGGGATGAGAAGACTGCAGCGACGCCACGGCGGGGCGACCAACCGCACCCGGCCCATCCTTGTCCTGCTCTGCCTGTGGCTGACGGCGTCCGCCGCGGCGGCCCCGATCACGGTGGCGCGGCTCAAATACGGCGGCGGGGGCGACTGGTATGCCAACCCCACCGGCCTGCCCAACCTCATCAAACGGGTGAATGCGAGCACCTCGATCCGGCTGGCGCCCGAGCCCGCCGTGGTGGAGCCCGGCTCCGACCGCCTCTTCGACTACCCGCTCCTGTTCGCCACCGGCCACGGCCGCATCGCCTTCACCGAGCCCGAACGACGCAATCTCCGGGCATACCTGGAGCGCGGGGGCTTTCTCCACGTGGATGACAACTACGGCCTCGACGAGTTCTTCCGCGCCGAGGTCAAGAAGCTGTTCCCGGGCAATCCCCTGGTCGAACTGCCCTTCAGCCACCCCATCTACCACGCTTTCTACAGCTTTCCCGGCGGTCTGCCGAAGATTCACGAGCACGACGGAGGGCCCCCGCGCGGCTACGCCATCATCCACAAGGGCCGTGTGGTGTTGTTCTACTCCCGAAACACGGACATCAACGATGGCTGGGAGGACGCCGAGGTCCACAATGATCCGCCGGAGAAGCGCGAGGCCGCCCTGCGCATGGGCGTCAACATCGTGGTCTACGCACTGACCCACTGAGGCGTCGAGCGCGCGGAGATGGCGAGGTGTCGTGAACGGGGCCCTGATGATCTCACCCCGGGGCCGGGACCGCTGCCCGCTTTCGCCGCAACCCGGTGACGACGGCTCGCCCGGCGAACCGCGCTGTCGCCCCGGTTGATTCATGTCAAGCAGTCGGCGAACGGGTGGCCGCCTCCATTGACGTGACACGCCGGGGCTGCTAACGTGCTTGCAGGAGAGTCTCGCCATGGAACGCCAACGTGTCGTGATCACCGGTGCCCGCGGCATGCTGGGCGGCGCTCTAGTTGCTCTGGCCCCGTCGCGGTACGAGGCGATCGGTGTCGACCTCGAGGAGGGCGACATCACCAAGACCTTCGGGGCCCGGCAGGCCATCGCTCAGCACGATCCGGTGGCCGTGATCCACTGCGCGGCCTATACGGACGTGGAGGGCTGCACGCGGGACCCCGGGACGGCCCTCGAGGTCAATGCCAAGGGCACCGCCAATGTGGCCATCGTCTGCCACGAGTGCGAGTGTCTGCTGATCGCGCTGAGCACCGACTATGTCTTCGACGGCAAGAAGGGCTCAGCATACCTGGAGACCGATGAGCCCAATCCCATCAACGCCTACGGTGAGTCCAAGCTCCAGGGAGAGCGGTTCGCCCGTGAATCACACGATAGGTTGCTGATCGCGCGCACCCAGTGGCTCTACGGCCCCGGAGGCCGGAACTTCGTCTCCACCATCGTGAGCAAGGGCCGCGAGCAGGGGAGCCTGGCGGTTGTCTCCGACGAATTCGGCTCGCCCACGTACACCATGGACCTGGCCCGGCGTCTCTGGGAGCTGGTGGCCATGGAAGCCACCGGGATCGTCCACTGCGTCAATTCGGGGGTCTGCTCCTGGGCACAGTTGGCCAAAGTCGCGCTGAGAGCGGCGGGCGAGAGCGGCGTGGAGGTGCGCGAGATCTCGCGCAGTGAGTGGCAGAGCGACACCGTGCGGCCCGCCTACTCCGCTCTCGAAAGTGCCCGCGAGGTCGAGCTCGGCCTCGGCCCCCTGCGACCGTGGAGCGAAGCGGCGGCCCAGTACGCCCGTGAGCATCTGCGCCGCTGACCCCCGGCCGGAGCAAAGTCGCAGTCTCCGACGCCGTCGTTTCCCATCCCGCATACCGCCCCCGGTCCGTCCGACGACCGCGGGTGGCCCGATACCCAGACAATCCACTGTCACACGAAAGGACCGTTCATGAAACATGATGTCGCCGACCTGAAACTGGCCCCTGAGGGCAAGCTGCGAATCGAGTGGGCCGACCGCAATATGGGTGTACTGCAGTCGATCCGGGAGCGCTTCGCCGAGGAAAAGCCCCTCACCGGCCAGCGCATCGCCGCCTGTCTCCACGTGACCAGCGAGACGGCCAACCTGATGCGGACGCTGGTCGCCGGCGGGGCCGAAGTGGCGCTATGCGCCAGCAACCCGCTCTCCACCCAGGACCCGGTGGCCGCCTCGCTCGTCCAGGACTACGGCATCCCCGTTCTGGCCATCCACGGTGAGGACCGCGACACCTACTACAGCCACATCCACGCGGCCCTGGACACCAGGCCCACCATCACCATTGATGACGGCTGCGACGTGATCTCCACCGTCCACTCGGAGCGCACCGAGGCTCTGGACACGATCATCGGCGGGATGGAGGAGACCACCACCGGCGTCATCCGCCTCCGGGCCATGGCCGCCGACGGAGCCCTCAAGTACCCCGTCATCGCCGTCAATGACGCCCAGACCAAGCACCTGTTCGACAACTTCTACGGCACCGGCCAGAGCACCATCGACGGCATCCTGCGGGCGACGAACATCCTGCTCGCAGGCAAGAACTTCGTCGTCTGCGGCTACGGGCAGTGCGGCAAGGGCGTGGCGGCCAGGGCCGCAGGTCTCGGCGCCCGAGTGATCGTCGTCGAGGTCAACCCCATCGAGGGCCTGCGGGCCGCCATGGACGGCTATCAGGTCATGCCCATCGCCCAGGCCGCCAGGGTCGGCGACGTGTTCGCCACCGTCACCGGCGATATGCACGTCATCCGGCGCGAGCACTTCGAGGTCATGAAGGACGGCGCGATCCTGTGCAATAGCGGCCATTTCGACGTGGAGATCGACCTGGTCGCCCTCGGTGAGATGACCGCGGACAAGCGCAAGGTCCGCCACGAGACCGTGGAGTACAAGCTCACAGACGGCCGGTCCATCTTCGTCCTGGGCGAGGGGCGTCTGGTGAACCTCGCCTCCGCCGAGGGCCATCCGGCGGTCGTCATGGACATGAGCTTCGCCAATCAGGCCCTTTGCTCGGAGTACATGGCCAAGAACTCCGGTTCGCTGAGCGTCGCGGTGCACGTGGTGCCCGAGGCGATCGACGCCCAGGTGGCGCTGCTGAAGCTGCAGGCCATGGGTATCGAGATCGACGAGCTCACCCAGGAGCAGCAGAAGTACCTGTCGAGCTGGAACATGGGCACATAGCGTACCCCTGCGAGCGAGGCGCTCGGCTCGTGGCCGGAGGTCGCGGCCACCGGCCCACCGCCGCCGTGATGATGACGAAATGTGGCGGGGCCCTCTCCTGGGCCCCGCCCATATGGATTCGTACCGGGGAACAC
>CAZXDD010000505.1:0-6005 GCA_964639415.1 uncultured Armatimonadia bacterium | reverse complement strand
CTATGCCCCCCACTATGACCAAACGCGAGCGCGTCCTTGCGGCAATCGACCTACAGGAGACCGATCGTGTCCCCCTGTATGACCTCCTCTGCTGCGATGCCGTATTCGAGCACTTCAGCGGGGAGAAGCTGCCGCCTCTTGCCAACGACCCCGACACCGTGCGCAAGCTCCACGAGATCGCCTGCAGCGCCGTGGGGGCCATGCTGGACATGACCCGCTCTGTGGGCTTCGGGCCCGTGGTCGAGACAGAGATCACCACTCCCGAGGGCTTTGTCATCCACGTCAGCCCCCACGAGAAGACCTCCTGGATCGTGAGCCGACCGTTCTCGGATGAGGCCGGGGCGGCGGCGTACGTCAAGGACGCCATCCTCAAGCAACGCGAGGCCACCCGCCGGGTGCTGGCCGACCCCGCCACCTACCGCGACAACTACCACAAGGGCTTCCTTGGTACCCAGGCGCTCATCGGCGACACGGTGAACCTCCTGGCCCAGCACGGCGTGGGCCTGGACGACATCCGGCACAATGTGGGCATGGAGCTTTTCTGCTACATGGAGTTCGACGACCCGGGCCTGATCTCCGAGTACCTGGAAGCCTCCACCGAGCACAATATCGCCGTGTGCCACGCCATCGCCGACCCCGAACTCTCGCCCGTCGTGCTGACCTACGGCGACATCGCCTGCAAGGATCGGCTCCTGCACTCGCCGGCCTTCCTGCGCCGCGAGTTCTTCCCCCGGCTCAAGCGCCTCAACGACGCCTGGCACGAGCATGGGCTCAGGTGCCTGTTCCACTCGGACGGGTATCTGATGGAGGTCATGGACGACCTGATCGAGGCCGGCATCGACGGGCTGAACCCCATCGAGACGGTGGCGGGGATGAACCTGCGTCAGGTGAAGGACAAGTACGGCGACCGTATCTTCCTCGCGGGGGGCATCGACATGAGCCAACTGCTCTCCAACGGCACTCCCGAGGAGGTGCGCGAGGTCTGCGAGCAGGCGGTGAGAGATGCGCGCCCGGGCTTCCTCATGGGCTCGACGACGGAGCTGGACAATAGCGTGCGGCTCGAAAACGTGCTGGTGATGGTTCAGGTGGCGATGGAGTCGGCGGGGGGGTAGGGTGGCGGGGGCGCCGAGACCGCGGTGGCGATGTGTCGGCACTGTCTACAGGGCTGTAGGTCGCCTCATAGCAGCGACCTACAGCCCATGGGGTCCCTCTTGCGGGGCCCTACCGCACCCGTATCACATACGTATGCGGCCCCGCTCCCGGCGCCTCCTTTGCCGACATGTAGCGGTTGAGCTGCAGGACGAACTCCCCCGTCTTTTCGTCCTCCACCAGATTGTAGTTCGAGAGCTGCAGGTCCGGCGGGTCGTCGGGCTGCCGGTCGTCGACGATCGTCAGCGTATGGCGCCGCAGGCTGACACCGTCCTCGTCCACCTCCCCGATCACCAGCGGATAGCGCGGGGAATTGCCCTGAGGCAGGGTGCGGCTGATGTTGCCGATCCAGTAACACTTCCCCGTCCTGGAGCTGCGGATGAAGCTGCTGCACGCGGCGGGGGAGATGATGGGCTCGCCGTCGTCGTAGCTGAAGGGCTCGCAGGGTGACCACGTCTTGCCGTAATCGGTGGAGAGCGTCTTCCATTTGTAGGCCGGGATCTTCCCCGTCGGGTTCGGCGCATTGGAGCCGCGGATCACCATGGCAAGATGCCCCGGCTTCTCGGCCAGCTCGATCACCGCGCACTCCCCGGCTCCGCGCGAGGCCTGCTCCGGGGTGAGAATCACCGGGTCGCTCACGTCCCAGAGCAGGTCATCTCCCGCCTCGTTCCATGTCCCGATGATGCCGCAGACCCGGGAGAAGGTGTAGGCGTTCAGCGGGTTGTAGTAGTTGCCCGCCTCGTCCAGCGGCGCATAGTAGCAGGGGAAGAAGATCTGCCCATTGCTGAGCCTGAGCATGATGCCCGGTATCGTGGCATAGCAAAAGCTGTTCTTGCCCACCCACACATACTCAATGGGGTGCATGGGAGAGTGGCCCTCGCCCTGCTGGACAATGGGCCTCAGGTCCGTGAAGGTCTCGCCGCCGTCGGTGGAGACGCGGTACCACATCTTGTAGTCCACAAAGCCGGTGGCCGTGTCGCCCACGCCGCGGGTCAGCATGGCATTGCCCACCAGTCGCGTGGCGTCGTACTGCAGCACATAGGCGTTTTGGTACACGTTCTGCTTGCTGGGCCCCGGATCGTCGGGATAGCTGTAGAAGAGCACCTCGATGGGATTGGGGGTGTCTCTCATCGTCTGCCGGTACCGCCGCATGGTCTCGGGCACCGCCTGCTCCCACCGTGCGTTGCCCTTCTCCTTGCTGACGATCTGAATCCCCGGATAGGGTGGGCTGTCGAACACGTCGGGCACCTTCACAAGGCTCAGTCCTTTCGCCACGGGCTCCGTGTCCGCGGCCGGCTCCCACTCGCCCTCCCCGGGCGCGAAGGCGCCTTCGTCGGTGAATGCGAGGTAACTCCACTGTGCATGCAGCGAGTGCTCCTCGGTGTTGGTCAGCGGCCCGATCAAGAACTCCTTGGCCGCCCCGTAGGCCCGGGACTTCAGGGCATAGGGCCCGCCGGCCAATCGCCCATCCACGAATACACTCACTTGACCGTCACCCACCGCCAGCCGCACGGGATGGAAGTCGCCCGACAGGTCCACCGCAATCGGCGCCTCGTTGCCGGTGGCATTGTACAGCAGTAGCTCGTGGTTTTCGGCATCGTACGCCAGCCCGAGGATCCGCATCTGCCCCGGATCGGCGGCGCTCCAGCGGGTGTAGCACACAAACAGGTAGGCCGGAGGCGCAATGCCGGAGATATGCCGGAAGCCTACCTCCAGCGCCCAGCGGCTCTCATCGGTGATGTCGATCCCGGCGGAGGAGAAGGCCAGGCCGGAATAGGCGCCGGTCTGGTTCTCGGTGCGGTAGGTGATGGCGCCCTCCTCCGCGGTCCAGACCGACCCGGGGGCAGTGTAGCCCCGGAAATGATCCCAGGCGAAGGGTTCCCGCCCCGGCTCGGCGGGGGAGGTGAGGAAGGGGTCAGTGAACCGCGCGGCATGGGCGACAGGCAGGAAGACCACAAGGCAGAGCAAGGCGAGCAGGCTCGCCGCCGCCCGACGGGCCTCCCCGGGGGGCCGTTGCTGCCGTTCGCCGTCGCGTAGGTCGGGCTTTCCACTCACATTATGCACGAACGCACGGGATCCATATTTCGCCATTTTCGCGTCCGGAACGGTCGAAGTGTTGCCGTTCTCCCCCCTCCTCCCGTCGCCCGCGGGTGTTTGCGGGCGTAAGGGAGAGGGGGGCCGGGGGGGTGAGGTGACGTGAATCGGCGCCTGCCCGGAACCTGCATAATATGAGTTTCCAGCCCGACTCCGTGCCGTTGCCGTTTGCCGTGCCCGTTCGCCGCATCCGTCCGTCGTATGGTAGGTCCCACCATCGCGTAGGTCGGGCTCTCCAGCCCGACTCGGCGAGCCGGCAGGCTCGCCGTCCGGCCGTGCCTCCCGCTCTCCAGGGCAGAGCCTCGCTCGTCTCATGGCAATAACCTCACTCCGGTCTTCGTTATCAGCCCCAGGACAATCCAGAAGCACGCGGCGCTGATCTCGCCCAGGGCCAGGCCCAGGAAGAAGGTGCGGGCCCTCTTGTACGCACCCGCCCCACCGTAGCGCAGGACGAGGGCCTTGGAGAGCCAGGCGATGAACACCGACAGCCACAGCTCCTGAATGGCGCTGCCGATCAGCAGGCCCGCGGGGTGCAGCGGCCACCACGAGGTGCCGTTGCGCAGGGCGCCGACGCCCAGGAACGCAGCGGCCCCCAGTGCGATGAACAGGTAGCTCATGGGGTCGGGGCCCGCAGGCTGCGAGATGTAGGTCTGCGCCACCTGAAACGGAGTCCTCGGCCAGTCGATGAAGGACATCTTCTGCAGGGCGAAGGCGCCCTTGGAGTAGACCAACAGCAGATGCGCCACCCACGCCACCGCCATCCCCAGGGGCACGGCCACCGCGGTGCCGCCTGCCAGCCAGCGCTGGGGGGTGCCGGTCTCCTCCCCGATCTTGTAGCTATTGAGGAAGTGCGGCATGGGCATCTCGTTGTAGTAGAACGTGAAGGCCCGCGAGGGGATGGCCAGGACGGCGATATCCCGGGGCGACAGGCTCCGGGTGCCGATGCAGGAGTACAGGAAGTCCTCGGGCCGGAACAGCACCACCAGTTGCAGCATGCCCACGTTGGAGGTGATCCAGCTCACCCCGACGCAGATCACGAAGTATGCCAGGAAGAAGGCGCCGGCTACGAGCATGCTGACCCCGGCGGCGTTCAGGAGCGCGGCCAGCAGAGCCAGGCACATCGCGCCCCCCAGGAAGGCGAAGCGATAGCCGCCCGCGCCCTGTCCCTCCTCACTGCCCAGGGCCATGCGCCACGCCCTGCCAAGATGGCGCCGGGCCACCCACAGCCCCGAGCCGACCAGCGCGATGTAGCCCCCCATGTCCTGGTAGGCGGTGAACTGCTTGGCCGCATAGCCCGAGGTCATCGACTTGAGCTCGAGGCCCAGCGCCGAGAACACCACCGCCTCGAGGCGGAACAGGACGAAGAACACCCAGGCCGACAGGGAGACCTCGGTGGTCATCAGAAACGAGAAACCTACCGTGGAGGGGAAGATGGCCAGGTAGATGGGGCTGGCCGCATTCCACGGCCTGGCCTCGAAGCTCAGCGGCTGGGCGTAGAAGTTGGGATACAGGAACGTGATCTTCGGCACGACGGGGAAGTAGCTGGGCAGGCCGATGAGGCCGCACAGGATGAAGGCCAGGCAAAACCCGATCCACATGCGGCCGTCGGAGAAGAACGCATTGATGGCGCGGCCCGGCTCGGGCGACGAGATGAGTGCCAGCGGCAGTTGGGTCTGAACGAAGGTCATGCGCTCGTGGCGGATCCACTGCGTCTTGAGCAGCGTGGCCAGGCAGAACAGCGTCGCGAACATGAGTAGCGCCACGGCGGTCCAGGTCGCGATGGGCCCGGCCCAGGCGTCCCAGGGCACCCCGCCGCCGCCGGGCGAGCCGTCATAGAACCAGCTCACCGCCTTCTCGTCGGTGAGGGTCATCCAGCTCGGGACGTGGGGCCACAGGCCCTGCTCCCAGCGGTTCTCGCTTGAGGCGAAGTAGCGTAGGGCGGGGATGGTGGGCACCAGGAAGCGCAGGAATCCGGCGGAGGCCATGCCCGAGGAAGCCGCCAGCATCGCCCAGATGAGGGTGAGCTCGCGCCGGGAAAGCCGCTTGCCGAGCCTGCCCAGTACCGGGTTCACGAGCAGGCAGAGCAGGACGAGCACGAAACTGGCGGCAATGGGGACATGGTGGTTGGCCATGTAGCTGCCGCAGATGAAGTAGTCGTTGTACGGCGTTACCGCCAGCAGGACGCTGAGCAGTACGACGGCGAGCAGCGCGGCCCGCCAGGGCCCCCCCCGCGTGTGCTCTGGGGGGGCAAGAAGGCTATGGGTGTTTCGGTCTGTTGGCATCTTGTGAGAACCCTTGGTCGCGATTGGTCCCGGAGAGAGGTGGTCCGGGCGCTCTCCGGGCCGTAGGCAGACGGCGCGGAGACCCACCGTGCCGGCAGGTCCCCGAGCCGTCCGCGGTCGTCTATCCGTGCGGTGCGCCGGTGAGGTGCTTCCGACGCCTGGGAGCAGTTCCGGCGGAAGGGCGGGTAGAGCCCCCGGCGGGGTGGTACTACAACCGTCCTTCTCCCCGAGCCACGTGTCCTATTCGCTCAGCGCAAAGTGGGCGCCTGCCCGCAGACCGACGCCAATCCAAGGGATCGGCATACCTGTAGCGCACCGCGGCGTTGGTCGTCGCCGTCAGGTCCGAAGGACCGCGTGGCGCCGCGCAGCGGCGCTCTCAGGCCCGTGCTTCGGTCCGGGCAGGCCGACGCCGATCTTGCTGAACCTCATGTGCCTATTGCCCCGCGCCGTTGGCCGTCGCCGTCAGGTCCGAAGGACCGC
>CAZXDD010000504.1:0-6010 GCA_964639415.1 uncultured Armatimonadia bacterium | reverse complement strand
CCTGCGGGAGCGCGCCCGACAGGCGCAATGGCGAAGCCGTGCCGCCGGGCGAGGTCGAAGACCCGCCACCGGGTCCCCGCTTCCGATCGGCAAGCAGGCCCACCAGCGCCCCCAAAAGCATGAGTGCAGGCAGGGCCATATGGCCCGCTGTCGTGTAGCCGGCGGTACAATCCAGCGCAATCATCATCATTACCGTCCGTCCCCATCGTCTTGCGTAGTCGGCTCGCGGACAGGCCCGAGAGGCGCCCGGAGCGCTCCGCGGTGACCTGTGTCCATACCCTGCGCAGCAATTTCGTGCCAAAACGGGGCCCGCGGACCCCACCGGGCCTCCGGGGCCTGTCTTGGAGGTCTCCTGCGGAGGGTGCGGCGCTCGCGACGCCGGCGCTCCCCACTGCATGGGCCGGGCCCGCCGAGCCTGTGGCCCGCACCCACTGAGCCCAACACTCCCGCCGCCTTCACAGGCGCCCCCCGTGGAACTACACTGAATATCAAGGGCCCTGCGCGCCGCCGGACACCTGTCGGCTCGGAGTGGCGCGCAGGACTTGTCTGGCGCGCGGCGAACCAGCCTATAGTGAGAGATGCGGGAAGCACCGAACCATCAGCGGGGACATGCGAATGGATCGACTCAGGCGCCTGTGGCGTGCGCTGCTGCGGTATCTCAGCGGGGAGGACGAGCCGATCGCCATTCGCCCCGAGGCCGCCGAGCGCGAGCTGGGCGCTCTGCGCAACGTGGCCGCGCTATCCGTGGCCCAGGCTCAGCGCGCCGAGCTGGAGTTGCGCGAGGCGTTGGCCGACCCCTCAACCGTGGCGGGCGAGCTGGACAGTCTGATGCTTCAGCTCACGGAGTTGCGCGACCGCGCGCGGCGGGACGTCGTGGCCTACCGAGAGCACCAGCGCAGCGTGGCCGAGGCTCTGGACCGCCTGGGGGAGGCGACGCGCGTGGCGCAGATCGGCCGCCAACGCGAGGACATGCGGCGTTTCCTGGCCCGGTCCGAAGCGGCTATGGACCTGGAGGCTCTTCAGGCCATCGAGGACGAAGCCAGAGCCGAGGCCGCACGTCTCGACTTCCTGCAGCAACTGGAGACCGGCCACAATCCCGTTTCTCACCGTCCCGAGCCCCGCCACGCCGGTGACCTCAGACAGAGGGCACAGACCCTCGTGGACCAGAGCGCCTTCTCGGACCTGCTGGGAGATGACTGAGGCACTCGTTGACGACCGGCACTGTGCGGTTCGGAAGCCGTGGCTAACGTTTGGCACGCGACGATCTACATAGAAGTTGGGACCCCGGTACTGATGGACGCGAAAGGGGGCTCTCCAGAGTATGGACCTCTTGGCATGGTGGAACGTCGTCTTCGTCGTCCCCATCGGCCTGTCGGTGCTGTATCTGATACTCAGCGCCACCGGCATGGGCGGCGACACCGGGCACGACCATGACTTGGAAGCCCAGATGGACCACGACGTGGACCTCGCCCATGATGTGGAGATGGATCACGACGTAGACGTGGATCACGACGTGGACGTCGACCACGACGTAGAGACGCTGCATGGCGTCGACTCGCACCACGCGGTGGTCGGGGGCGATGCCCACGACTCGCTGGCTCACGACTTCCACCACGCCGCGGACACGCCCCTGTGGTTCCGGGCGCTGTCGGTGATCGGGTTCGGCAAGGTGCCGGTGTCGATCATCATGACGTGCCTGAGCGTGGTCTTCGGTGTCGTTGGTCTGGCGGCCAACAGTCTGTTCGAGCACGGCCTGAGCGGGAAGCTGCCGCCCACGGTGTACTTCTGGCCCTCCTTCGCGCTGGCCGCCGTGGTCTCGCTGTCTCTCACCGGGAGCTTCGCCCGCTTGATGGCCCGCTACATGCCCACCAGCGAGACGTATGCCGAGACGCCGCAGGACCTGGTGGGGCGGCTGGGAACCGTGGTCTTCGCCCTGAAGGAAGGCGAGAAGGGCGTCGTAGACGTGAAGGATCACGGCGGCACCTGGCACCGCATCGCCGCTCAGCCGGTGGCCGGTGACATCCCCAAGGAGAGTGAGGTCATCGTGGTTCGTTACCACCGCGACGGCGACTATTACGATGTGACGGTGTCGCCGCTGTAGGCGCTCGCCGTCCTCCAACCTTGTCCTCGCGACCGCGGGCCTCTGGCCCGCATGCCGACCGCCGTCGCCGTCGCCGTCGCCGTCGCCGTCGCCGTCGCGTACCCCAACCGGGAGTTCGGCGGGAGCCCAGGTTCTCCGCCTTGTATCTCACGCCGCAACAGGAGGGACAGACCGTGGCACTGGCAATCGCGATGATCTTCGTCGGTGCGTTCCTGATCTTCTGGCCGGCAAGCTCGCTGCAGGGGCCGACCCAGGTGATCTTGATGACCGTGGGCGCCGTGGTACTGGTCGTGGCCGCAGTGGTGGTCATCATCGCCAAGCTCTACCAGCGGGCGAGCGCCAACGAAGCCTTCGTCAAGACAGGCATGGGAGGGCCCAAAGTCGTACTGGACGGCGGCGCCATCGTCATCCCCGTCGTCCACAAGGTTGTCCCGGTGCGCCTGGAGACCATGAAGCTCGAGGTCGAGCGCGCCGGTGAGGATGCCCTGATCACCAAGGACAACCTGCGTTGTGACATCAGGGCCGAGTTCTACATCAAGGTACAGGCGGTCAAGGACGACATCCTCAACGCCTCCCGCTCCCTGGGCGGGCGCTCCATCGACGCCGGTGCCGTGCGCGACCTCGTCTTCGAAAAGCTCGTCTCCGCCCTGCGCTCCGTGGCCGCCACCCGCGACCTGTCCACCCTCCACACCGAGCGCGACGACTTCGCCAACGCCGTCTCGCAGCTCGTGCGAGAGGACCTCAAGTCCAACGGTCTCACCCTCGAGTCCGTGACCATCTCCCGTCTTGACCAGACGGACACCAAGCGCCTCAACGAGAACAACGTCTTCGACGCCCAGGGCCTGCGAAAGATCGCCGAGATCACTCAGAAGGCCCGGGTCGAGCGCAACCTCTACGAGCGCGACGCCGAACGCGCGATCGCCAACAAGGACGTGGACACCCGCAAGCAGATACTCGATCTGGACCTCGATCAGGCCAATGCCGAGGCCACGCAGGCCGCCGAGGTGGCCAAGATCCGGGCGGAGCGCGAGCAGGAGGCCGCCACATATCAGATCGAGCAGCGCCGCCTGATGGAGACGGCCGAGATCGACAAGGACCGCCAGGTTCAGCAGCGAGGGGTCGACCGTGACCTGCAGGTGGAGTCGGCCAAGGTCGAGGCCGAAAAGGCCCTCATTGCCAAGCAGCAGGAGCGCCAGACCACCGATATCGCCCGCAACCAGGCCATCGAAACCAAGGACGTCGAGCGCGTCAGGACCGTCGAGATCGCCAAGCGCGAGCAGTCCATCGCCGTGGCCGAAGCCGAGCAGCGCCGGGCCCTGGCCGAGCAGCAGCAGCTCAAGGCCGAGGCCGAGCGCGAATCCGCTCAGCAGGAGGTCATCACCGTCGAGCAGGTCGCCGAGGCCGACCGCACCAAGCGCGTGCAGGTCATCAGCGCCGAGCAGCAGGCCGAGCAGGAGAAGATCAAGCGCCAGATGGAAGCCGATATCGAGGCCTACCAGGCCGCCAAGATCGCCGAGGGTGAGCAGCAGGCCGCCGTCCAGATGGCCGTCGCCATCCGCACCAAGGCCGAAGCGGAGAAAGACGCCGCCACGCTGCGCGCAAGCGGTGAGCAGGCACAGCAGATGGTGCCCGTCAACGTCACCCGTGAGCAGGTCTCCGTCGACGCCGCCCGGGTCCAGGATGTGGAGGCCGCCCGAGTCCAGGTGCTCCGCAATGAGCTCTCCGCGAAGGCCGAGTACGAGCAAATCTCCGTCGAGCTGGAGAAGGCCCTCGCCGAGATCGAGGCCCGCAAAGAAGTGGGCGTCGCCTTCGCCAACAGCTTCGGCGACGCGTTCAGCAATGCCGACGTGGACCTCTACGGCTCGCCCGAGACCCTCGCCACAGCCATGAGCGCCTTCGGCAAGGCCGCCGGCATCGGGGCCTTCATGGACGGCCTCAATCGCAGCGTGCCGGACGAGACCATGGCCACCATCCAGAGCCTCCTGCAGAGGCTGGCGCCCGGCATCGCCTCTGCCCCCACGCCGGACACTGAGGCAGACAAGACAGAGACCGACGAACAGCCCGAGGCCTCCGAGCCCGCACCGGAGTAGACGCCGATACGGACGACTACCAGCCACGATCGCGGCGACGGCTCCCTGCAACGGGAGCCGTCGCCGGTGATTGGTAGACTGTGGGCTGTCTTGCAGGGGAACGCCCATTGCCGCCGCCGTTGGCGTGGTCCCTCTCCAGCGGCTCGTACTCCGAGTGTCGGATGGGCCGGGGGAGATGGCGCCGTCCCTGTCGTTTCCCGGCATCTCCCCAAGCGCTCCCCTGCCCCAGTTGCCACCGCCCCTGGTCTCTGGTAAACTCGCCGGGCTGTCCCCGCACCACCCCCGAACTGCTTCGGAGACCAGGAGATCGAGCTATGACCGCTGCCGCAGACCTCAGTTTCGCCGATGTGATGAATGACCCCGCGGGAGAGATGGCCGCCGCCATGCGGGCCGGCAGCGAGTACCTCGACTCCAACTCCACTACGGAGCTCCTGGCGCAGGTGGGGCGCACCGTGCACTCTGCGCCTGCCGCCGAGTTCCCCGACAAGCGGTGGTTTCAGATCTCCTACGGCCGCGAGGTCAATGACAGGCCCAACGAGCTGCTCGTCGGCAGGGGCCTGTTCTACCTGACCGAGCAGGGCAGGCTCTATCTCGACTGCACCGGCGGGCACTACCAGATGACCTGGGGGTATGACCACCCCGCTCTGCGTGCCCTGCTGCTGGACGGCATCCAGCGGGGCATCGTCTGGGACAATCACAGCAACATCCCCTCGGCGCCGGTCAAGCGCCTTGCCGAGAGACTCGTGCAGACCGCCAATCCGGGCGCGGACCTGGCCTCCCTGCAGAGCGACGGCGATCGTCTGAACACCGTCCTGCTCGGCACCGCCACCGGCACCGTCGCCTGCGCCGCAGCCATGAAGATCCAGCTCCTGCACTACTCCCGCCTCAAGCCCACTGAGGGCGCGCCGGTCTTCGTGGTCCTCGACGGCAATTACCACGGCACCGACATGTTCGCCCAGCACCTTCGGGGCATGTGGCCGGGGATGTTCGCGGGCGTGGAGGTCGTCGCGGTGGAGCCCAATGACGCCGACCTGCTGCAGCAGACTTTCGCCACCCACGGTCAGCGCATCGCGGGCTTCTGGGCCGAGCCGATCATGATGAACCGTGAGGCCATCGAGGTGAGCCCCGAGTACCTGCGACTCGCGCGGAAGCTGTGCGATGAGACCGGGGCGCTCATGGCCATCGACGAGATCCAGACGGGCTTTTGGTACCCCGAGGTGTTCTACACCAAGCGCCTCGGTATCGAGCCGGACTTCATCGTCCTGGGCAAGGGCCTCACCGCCGGACTGCACCCGCTGTCGGCGCTCCTGTACCGGGGCAAGCTGGACCTCCTGGAGCAGTATGACGCCATCAGCACCAATGGCAACGCCGCCTTGGCCGCATACATCGGCCTGGGCTGCATCGAGCTGATCCGGCGCAATGCACAGCACATCGGGCAGATGGGGGAGAGGTTCCACGAGGGGATGCGGGCTCTGGCGGCGAGCTTCCCGGAGCTGCTCGTCGAGGCCCGGGGCGTCGGACACCTGTCGGGTCTCAAGTTCCGCGACCGCGAAGACGCCCTGGGCTTTCACCGCCAGATCGTGGAGGAGGGCTACTGGCTGCGGGCGCATGCCTACCACGAGGGGCACAGCACGATCCTGACAAAGTTCGCCCTGCCGATGGACGCCGAGGTTGCCGAGCACACGCTGGCGAAGATCGGGAGTGTGTTGCAAGGGCGAGCGTGGCGGTAGGGAGCGGGCGAAAACGGCGGAGAACGACGGACAACGTCGGACAACCACGGACAACCACGGACAACCACGGAGAACGGCAGGGAACGACA
>CAZXDD010000503.1:0-6028 GCA_964639415.1 uncultured Armatimonadia bacterium | reverse complement strand
CGCGATGGAATCTCGTGACTGGAGTTCAGACGTGTGCTCTTCCGATCTCAGTGGGCGGTGGTTCACAACAGGGCAGACCCTCACCCGCCATGCCGGCCCTGCGGGCCGCCCTGTCGACCTCTCCCGGCAAGCGGCTCTGCGAGCCGCCGGGAGAGGTGAGGGCGCCCGGCCGCCCGCTGCGCGGGCTGGGAGAGGTGAGGAACGCCGCAGCGCCCTGCAGCGGTTGCCTACCGTGGCGAGATGACCGGGTTCACTCCCGTCCCCTCGGGGCAGAGGTTCTTGTCCTCGCCTGTCTGCAGATCGACCACATGCACGGTGAACCGCGCGGCGTACACGCCGTGGTAGGCCAACAGCCTGCCGTCCGCCGACACACTCGGCCACCCGGTGTTGTGGAAGGGCGACACCGCCAGGCGCTCCGGATCGCCGCCTCGGATCACATGCACCCATGTCGTATGGTACTGGGGGGCCGCCGCGTAGGCGATGACGGCGCCGTCGGCCGATATGCTCACCGGGGACATGGGATACCCCTGCTCGGCGAGCAGCTCCGGCTCGCCGTCGAGGGCCATGCGGGCCAGCCCGCGGGTGCGGCCGCCGATGCTCGGGCCGTCGAAGGCGAAGAGCACCGCCTTCCCATCGGCTGTGAAACACGGGGCCGAGTACAGTCCCGGCTCTGTGGTCAGCCGGCGGGGGGCGCCGCCGTCGGTGGGCAGCAGGTGGATGTGGCCCGGTCCGGCCAGGCGCCGGGAGCAAACGACGCCCAGCATGGAGCCATCGCCGTTCCTCGCCAGCCCGCTGTGGAAGCACTCGGCCTCCGACAGCGTCCGCGTCCGGCCGGAGGCGAGGTCCTTGAGCACGACCTCGGTGCGGTCGGGGCCGCTGAGGTAGGCCACCTGATCCGCCGCCAGAGCAACCGGCGAGCATTCCCACCGGTCCGAAGTGTCCGTGACATTGATGCGCTCCGAGCCGTCCGGGCGGCACAGGAAGATGTCCTGCTGGCCCCCGGTCTCGGCCTCGAAGACGACGCAGGACCCGTCGGGGGCCCAGGCAGGTGAGCGCGCGGAGAAGAGGCCCTCGCTGACGCTCACCGCCTCACCGGTGGCCAGGTCCACCACCCGGATGCAGGCGTTGGGGGAGTACGAGTGCACCGGGACATTGGCGACGAAGGCCACGTAGGGGGCGGCCGGACAGGCGGGGCCAAGCAGAATCAGGACGAGGGAGCACAGGCGCATGGAGGTCCTCCGAACACAGCGGACGAGGCGGATGCACGGAGGTGATTCGCCGCGGCGGCGGGGGAGCCCTGCGTGGGGATGGGACGGTGGCCGAAAGCCGACGGACCACCCGGCATGTGGGGTGGCCCGCCTTGCGCGGCCAGTGTCCGCCAACTCAGCTTACGGTCTTGCGCACCACGTCGCATACGTAGTCGACCTGCTCTTCGGTGAGCAGTGTGTGCATCGGCAGTTGGATGACCTTCTTGGCCAGGTCCATCGTCACGGGCAGGTGCGCCTCATTGAGCCCGTAGGGAGCGCAGGCCTGCTGGGTGTGCGGAGGGGCCTGGTAGTGGAGGGAATGGCCGATCTGGGCCTCTGCCAGGGCCCGGGCGAGCTCGTCGCGCTTGTCGGTACGGATCGGGTACAGGTGGTACACGTGCTGGGCCCACTCGGCCTCGTAGGGGGTGACCACCGGCAGGTCGGCCAGGCGCTCGTTGTACATGGCGGCCAGCTCCCGGCGTCTGCGGTTCCACTCCTCCAGATAGCGGAACTTCACGCGGAGCATGGCGGCCTGAACCTCGTCCAGTCGCCCGTTGTAGCCAATGACCTGGTGCTCGTACTTGGACACGTGGCCGTGGTTGCGCAGCAGCCGCAGACTGTCGGCGACGTCGTCGCTGGAGGTGGTCACCATGCCGCCCTCACCGTAGCCCCCGAGGTTCTTGGTGAGGTAGAAGCTGAAGGTCGCGGCGGTGCCCAGCGAGCCGGTGCGGCGGCCCTTGTACAGAGCCCCGTGAGACTGGGCGGCGTCCTCGAGGATGGATATCTCGCGGGGGCCGACGGCCTCGGCGATGGCGTCGATGTCCGCCGGGTGACCGAAGACGTGCACCGGCAGCACGACCCGGGTCTTGTCGGTGATGGCAGCCTGCACGCAGGCGGGGTCCATGCAGTAGGTATCGGGATCGATGTCGACGACCACCGGCGTGGCGCCCACGTGCACGATGGCCTCGATCGTGGCGATGAAGGTCCACGAGACGGTGATCACTTCATCCCCGGGCCCGACGCCGAGGGCTTTGAGGCCCAGCGAGATGGCCTCGGTGCCGTTGCCCACGCCGATACCGTACTTGGCGTCGCAATACTGCGCCCACTCGTCCTCCAGAGCCAGGAGATTGGGGCCGAGGTTGAGTTGCATCGATGTCAGCGCACAGTCGACTGCCTCCAGCAGTTCGGCGCGCAGATCCAGGTACTGGGTCTTCAGGTCCGCAAGGGGTACTTCCACGGGCTTCTCCCTCGGTCTCGAGATGGGGACATCGCCGCGCGCACCTCCCCCGGGATCTCGCAGGCCTTCACGGTGCTCGGGGATCGACAACACGCAGGATTCCTGAATTAGACAACGAACTGGAGGAAAGTTGCGGTCAAATGTTCGGCCCGGGTCCTGCACCCCGGATGTGTGGGGGCGTGACTTGGCGGCGGTGGCCGCCTCTGCGGCCATGAACGGCCCCGGGCGCTCTGAGGAGTATCTCGCCAACGGACGACCAGCAGGGGAGGGTTACCGGACCATGCCCAGGGCAATCAGGTTGTCGGAGATGGAGCTGAGCATCGGCAAGCGTGCCCGGCTGCATCGGCTTCTGTACCAGTACGGCCCGGCCAATGGTACCCTGCTCCTGCTGCCCATCGACCAGGGCCTCGAGCACGGGCCCACGGACTTCTTCCCCAACCCCGACAGTGCCGACCCCGACTATCAGCTTCGCCTGGCCAAGGAGGGCAGCTATTCGGGTATCGTGCTCCACATCGGCCTGGCCCACAAGTACATGGCGCGGTACGCCGGCGAGGTACCGCTGGTGCTGAAACTCAACGGCAAGACGGCGATCCCGGCGGACGACGAGGCGGTGTCCCCGCAGACGGCGACGGTGGAGGATGCCGTGGCCCTGGGCGCCGACGCGGTGGGCTACACACTGTATGTCGGCAGTCCTCGCCAGGACGAGGACTTCATCCAGTTCTCCCAGATTCGTGACGAGGCCGACCGCTACGGCATGCCCCTGATTGTCTGGGCCCATCCGCGGGGCGTAGCGGTGGAGAGCAAGGGTGGGAGGGACTCTTTGTACGCCATCGACTATGCGGCCCGGGTGGCCTGCGAGCTGGGCGCCGATCTGGTGAAGCTGAACGTGCCCAAGATCGCCGGGAGGAATGCGGGCGCTCAGCCGGCGCCCTACGATGACCTCCAGGTCGACCCGCAGGAGGCGCTGGAGAGGATCGTCATCTCCGCCGGGAGGACGATGGTGCTGATCTCCGGGGGCTCGAGACTGGGCGATGAGGACCTGCTGCAGAAGGCGGCCCTGTGCCTGGAGGCCGGAGCGACGGGGCTGATCTTCGGGCGCAACATGTGGCAGCGCACGTGGGAGGACGCGCTGGCCGCCACCGGGCGGATCCACGAGATCCTGGCCCGCTACGGCGGGTGATGAGCCGACCGCGCCGGGACCGCCACGGCGTTGGACCCTGCCGGGAGCCGGTCGGGCCCGCGCGCCGGAGCCCCACGGGCACGGACCAAGGGGTTGCCTCCGCGACCGTGTGAGTGTAAGATTTGGACGGGCGGGCACGTCCGCGCTACGGAGCGCGCCGATGGCGGATCACGAGCACTCCCACCATGCGGGAGGCTACGACCAACAGAAGGCGGCCCAACTCACCTTCGCGATTGCGCTCACCGGCCTGGTGTTCGTCGGTGAGGTGCTGGGCGGTATCTGGAGCGGCAGTCTGGCGCTCTTGTCCGACGCGGGCCACGTGTTTTCGGACCTCTCGTCCCTGGCGCTGAGCCTTGTCGCTCTGAAGCTGGCCTGCCGGCCACCCACGTACCGACACACTTACGGGCTTCACCGTGCGGAGGTGTTGGCGGCCCTCGTCAACGGGCTGGCCCTCCTTATCATCTGCCTGGT
Organism: uncultured Armatimonadia bacterium; assembly: GCA_964639415.1. Taxonomy (GTDB): domain Bacteria; phylum Armatimonadota; class Zipacnadia; order Zipacnadales; family JABUFB01; genus CAYRFY01. The sequence goes on along the minus strand of CAZXDD010000503.1, from coordinate 1,893 downwards.
GATCTTCCGAGAGGCCACGCTCCGTCTGCTGCAGCCGACGGAGGTGCGGTCCGCGCCGATGCTGCTGGTGGCGGTGCTCGGATTGGTGGCCAACGGGGTGGTTGCCCTCAGGCTAAGCCACCACGGGCAGCATGACATCAACATCCGTAGCGCCTATCTCCACGTGGTCGGCGACCTGCTGGCCTCGGTCGCCGTGGTCGTCGGGGCTCTCATCATCCGCTTCACCGGCCTGCATGTGGTGGACCCGATACTCAGCGCGGGGATCGGGCTGCTGATTCTTGCGGGCGCGGCGAGGGTGACGCGGGACGCGCTGCACATCCTCCTCGAGGGTGTCCCCGCCGGCATCGACCTGCAGCAGGTGGCCGCGGCCATCGCTCAGATTCCAAAGGTGGAGGGCGTGCACCACATGCACGCCTGGACGATTTGCTCCAACGTGTTGTCCTTCAGCGCACACGTCGTGGCCTGTCCGCAGACCGAGCAAGAACGCGTGGAGCTGCGGCGGCGCATACAGCAGGTGCTGTCCGGGCGCTTCGGCTTCGCCGATACCACCATCGAGCTGGAGTGCACACCACCGGAGGACACTGGTCTCCTGCGGCCGATCGACCACGACGGCCAAGAACCGCGGCACGAACGACACGAGCAATAGGGGTGCAATCCAGAACCCCGTCTTCGCCGGGAGTGTCATTCCGAGAGCGTCCGCTCCCACAGGGAGCAGCTCGAGGGATCTCCCGGGATATCGCGAGATCCTTCGCTATCCCGCTGCGCGAGACTGACGCTCAGGATGGCAACCGCCCGCCGCGCCGCATTGACGGTCAGGATGACAACCGCCCGCTGCGACAGGCCGTTTGCGATCCGCTCTTCCCAAAGGGGTCTGCCATGCACATCGCCGTCTGCGTCAAACAGGTTCCGGATACCACCGAGGTGCGCATCGACCCGGAGACCAATACCCTGGTCCGCGAGGGCGTCCCCTCGATCCTCAACCCCTACGACGCCCATGCCGCCGAGGCGGCCGTGCAGATCAAGGAACGGTATGGCGCTCACGTGACGGTGGTCTGCATGGGGCCGCCCCAGGCCACCGAGGTCATCCGGGAGTGCATCTCCTACGGGGCCGACCGCGGGATCTTGCTCAGCGACCGTGCCTTCGCCGGCTCCGATACCTGGGCCACCAGCTACACCATCGGATTGGCGCTGCAGAGGCTGGATCGCGAGCACGGCCTGGACATGGTCCTGTGTGGGATGCAGGCCATCGATGGCGACACGGCCCAGGTCGGCCCCGGACTGGCGCGGCGTCTGGATGTGCCGCAGCTCACCTACGCCGTCGGGGTCGAGGAGATCGATCTGGAAACGAGGAAGGCCAAGGTCCTGCGCCGACTGGAACGGGGCGTGGAGGTGGTGGAGACGGCGCTGCCCTGTCTGCTCACCTGCGTGGAAGAGATGAACGAGATCCGTTACTCGTCCTTGCCCGACATGATCCGCGCGGCGCGGTATCAGCCCGAGGTCTGGGGCAAGCCGGACCTGGATGCCGACGAGAATCTGCTGGGCCTCAAGGGCTCACCGACCATGGTGAACAGGATCTTCCCGCCACCGGTCCGCGAGCCCGGGGAGATCATCCCCGGAGGCAAGGAGGACCCTGCGGCCGCGGCCTCCATGCTGGCGGACAAGCTGGTGGAGCTGGTGCAGGGCAAGGCCTAGCGTGGCTGCGCCTCAGGCCGCCGAGCACGGCGCGGGGTTTCGCTCCGGTTGGTGCCACGGCCGGGCCGCGATCCCGCAGGGCGGGATCGCCGAATCGGGCCGGAAACTCACACTATGCAGGTTCTGGGCGGGCGCGCACTCACCGCGCCTCACCCCCCCCACCCCCCCGCACGGCGGCGCGTCGAGCCGCGTGTAAGTGGG
>CAZXDD010000502.1:1473-6035 GCA_964639415.1 uncultured Armatimonadia bacterium | reverse complement strand
GAAAGCCCGACCTACGCGACGACAACGACAACGGCGAACGGCGACGGCAGACGGCACGGAATCGGGCTGGAAAGCCCGACCTACGCGACGACAACGGCGAACGGCGAACGGCAGACGGCACGGAGTCGGGCTGGAAAGCCCGACCTACGCGACGACAACGACAACGGCAGACGGCACGGAATCGGGCTGGAAAGCCCGACCTACGCGACGACAACGGCGAACGGCGAACGGCAGACGGCACGGAGTCGGGCTGGAAAGCCCGACCTACGCGACGACAACGACAACGGCGAACGGCGACGGCAGACGGCTCGGAATCGGGCTGGGACGCCCGACCTACGCGGCACGGCGTTGGATCAGCGAGACGGCCAGACGCCGGTCCCGCCGGGGCGGGACGTTCACGAACGGCGGCGCGGGGCGTAGCTTCAGATGAGCGGGATCACCATGTTCCACGATCTGCTCAGGTCGTCCCATTGCCCCGGGGAGCCGTCCGAGGTGGCCGCGAACAGGTACGCCGGCTCGCCGCCCTCAAGCAGAAGCTGGGGCCGCTCCAGGTGGCCCTGCTCCGTGACGGTGCCGTCATCCCAGCACACCCTTCGCGAATAGGCTCTGGGCTGAGGGGCCGGCTCCCACGTCACCGCATCCCCAGACAGCAGGTGCACTCCGGCATTCAGCTCACCGGTGATCTCTCCCGTCATGTCCTTGGCCAGCATCTGGTAGCCACTCCCCGTCTGCCAGACGTACGGGTCCTCCACGAAGGCCCTGCCGTGAAGCTGCAGCACCGGATCGTCGCGGACGCGGAGAAAGGGGGAGTCGGGATCCTTGGCCCTCGCCAGGCCGATGCGCAGACCGTCGGGGGTATTGGAGCGATAGTACAGCAAGATGCTACCGTCCTCGCAGACACAGGGCGCCGGATTGGTCACCACGGTGCCGTCCCACTTGCCCGGCCGGGGCAGCAGGATCGGCGCCTCCCGGCGCTCCCAGGGGCCGAAGACGGAGTCGGCCGTCGCCATCCCGATGCGGATGGTGGCATAGGTCTGGTCGGGGATCTCGCAGTCGCGACGGAGCAGGTCTTCGGCGGTGGGGACCGGCCCTTCGAAAGTGGCGCCGATGTAGAACAAGAGCAGCCTGTCGCCATAGCGGCGGACGGTGGGGTTGTGGGTCATGCGGCCGTCCCAGAAGCCGGCTCCCCGCGGGGGGAGGACGACTTCCCGGAACTCATAGGGCCCCACAGGGGTGTCGGCCACGGCGCGGACCACCTCGGATGACACGACGTAGCCCTTGAAGAAGGGGCGCTGCTTGGGCCAGCGGGCCACGAAGAGATGATAGCGTCCGTCCTCACCCAGCACCGGGTGTCCGCCCCAGACCCAGTAGTCGGGCTGGGAGAACCCGGCCTTTACGGGGGCGGGCCCAAGACGGTCGATGAAGGGTCTGAGAGCAGGTTCGGTGGACATGGACAAAGCTCCCTTGGTGGGGTGATGCGGAACCGGCCGCGGCGGCGGCGCTTGCGGTCTGTGCTCTACAGCCGCCCCAGCACCTCGGCCGTCCGGGCCTCGAACAGACCCTGCCACTCGGCGGCAAGCAGGCAGTCGCTGTCCTCCTGCGCCCCGCCGCGGTTTTGCAGTTGCTCGGCCGTGGGCGCATAGTAGATGTAGCCGTTGCTGCAGCCGGCCACGAAGGTGAACTCGTGGGGCGAGGCACTCTTGATGTTCAGCCCGATCTGCACCGACAGCTCGCCCGGGAAGCCCAGTAGCACGAACTGCCCCACCCTGAGCCCCACGATCTCGGCCTCAAGCGGGGAAAACCCCACCGCCTCGCTCTGGGCCTGGTGCATGCGGAGCAGGTCTACGTTGGCCTGCAGGCGCGTGAGCCGCTCCATGGTGTGGATGTTGTGCCGGTAGGCCTGGAGCTGCTCGCGGTTCCGGCTATCGAGGCGGGTCAGGTCGTGGCGGCCCTGCGCGTGCTGGTGCAGATAGGCGTGGGAGTAGTACGAGGGGAAGCCGGGGTCCAGGCCGTACCTGGCACTGAGGTGCAAAAAGGTCTTGAGGTTGATGCTCGTGCCCTGCAGCGACTGCAAGAGCCGGCTTTGCTCCTGCTCCAGCGCGGCGATGGTGGGCCGCAGATCGGCCCGGGGCAATCGCAGCACCTCGCGCACAATCCTCAGCGGCCCAGGGGTCTCGGCGGCGATTGCGGGCAGGGCGCGGAGCACGCTGAGACCCAGCAGGTTGCCCAGAGTCTCGGCGTCCCGGGGATGGTCGACATCCTTGTACCAGACGGGGTTGATGTCGCCCCCACAGCCCTGGATGAAGAAGGCCACCGCCCCGTGGCCCAGGGCGGTCTCCACGGCCGTTGAGGCAAAGCCGCTGAGGTCGGCGGTATTGCCCCCGCCCGGGACGCCCTGAATCGGGTGGCAGGCGAAGTTGAACACCACCGCCAGCGGGCGGCCGTCGGACCGGTCGAGGCGCAGGATACCGATCTGCGGGTCCACGGGCCCGATGCCGGCGACCTCGTCGTCCGGGGGCAGGGAGTAGGCGTGGCGCACGTCCGCCTCCCTCCCGCTTCGTAGGCGCAGGCGCCGGTTCTGCATGATCCGGTCTTCGTGGCCGCAGCCGGCGCCGGCTTTCACCGGCTCCAGCCCGCGCACGGCCTCCGCGACCGCCTGCACCGTGCGCCCGGCCACATCGGCGCAGACTACACCGTGGCAGTGGCTGGCATTGACAAAGACGGCCTCGGGTGGGATGCCCAGCTCGGCCTGTAGCCGCCTTCGCACCGTGGGGAGGTAGTCCTTGCCGATGCGGCCGATCTCCCCGATGGCCACGGCATCCACGGTGACCAGCGCCGCCGTGGTGGCGCCATCGGACAAGACCAGGGCCTTGGCGTAGAGGGGATCTTCGACCGGGCCGGCGTCGTAATCCGTGATGTCGGCGCGCCCGACGCCCGCCCGCAGGGGGCCGGGGGCCTGTGTGGCGGCTGCCATGTTCGGTGCCCTGCCTTCGCGCCTGGGAAGCGCGGGGAGTGTGCCTCTTGCGACACCGTCGCGATGACAGGGACTTCGCTGTGCAGGGCCGTCATCCTCCCCACGGTTCCGCAGCGGCCCAGCGGGGCCGTCGGCCCTAAGGCATCGGCACGGTGAAGGTGGGCGGCGGCGAAGGGACCTGTGGCTTGGTCTCCGGTTCCGGCTTGTCCTCATGGTACGCGATGACTTCCGTCCAGGGCGTGACCAGGCCCTTGTACTCGCACCTGGCCCGCCAGTAGTAGTCGCCCTGGGGCAGCGGAGGTCTGTGGCCGTACGGACCCCTGGCGGCCACGTCCACCACCAGATGCCGGAAGTCGGGGTCCGTTGCCACCTGGTAGCGGGTGTCGTATGGCCCCGTCACCCCGGCGGGCTGGCCGTACCAGATGGCCGTGAAACCCGATCCCCCCACGCAGGTTCGCGAGCCGCCCCGCGGCACCATGGGGACCGGCGCCGGGATGGGGTTGGGAAGGCCGGGCGTCGCCACTCCCTTTACGTACAGGGCCCAGTACGCCCGAGCGTGAATGACGCCCTGCTCGTCGGTCCAGGCCTGGTTGGGGCGGCCGATGGCGGCGCCGGGAAACAACAACTGCTCGCCGGGCGCACCGTCGGCCGAGAAGTGCCGGCCGGAATCCAGGCCCGCGCCCTGTGCCCACCCCGCCTGCTGTGTGCCGCCGGGCTTGCCCCAGTAGGCGAAATCGACCAGGGCTTCGGCGGAGGGTTGTGACGCCGAGTACAGCCCCAGCTCGTTGCTCTTGCCCCGCAGGAAGGCGGGCCGATCGGTGACGCGTATCGTCGGCCCGGCGTCAGAGCCAAGTCCCCGGACCGTACCGCCCTCGGGACCGAACACGAGGAGCAGCACGCGCCCCGGAGGGATCGGCGGCGTATCCGCAGGGAGGGCGTAGACCTCCTTGGCGTCGGCCAGCGACCACTCGACCACCGGGGCCGCCACGCCGCCGGAGTTGTGCAGCTCCACCCACACGGGGCCGCCGTCGGTCTCCGGCAGGGGGGAGATCTCGTTGATCCGAATGACCGGCCCCTGCGTCGGCTGCGCGGGGGGAGTGGAGGCCGCCGCGGCCACCTGGGCGATCCGGGGCTCCGGCCCGGCACCAACGGTGCAGCCGGCGAACAACAGGGCAACGGCGGCGGCAACGAAGACGACTGGCAACGGCGGTCTCATCTTCACTCGCCTCCCGGGTACGTTGCGCGTCCGCTCGGTCTCGTGCGTGTCACCTGCATGCGTCGGCGGTGTCCGGCAAGCAACCACTCCCGCCGCGCGCGGGAGCCCGGAAATGAGGATCAGCGCCCCGGCTACCCCGGGCAGCTACAAGCGGGTGAAGAAGGACATTGCCGACTCCGGCGACGTGGGCGACCGAGGACGGACAGGGGCACTGCAACTGCTCACGGAGAACACGCCCCGCCCGGCGTCCCCTCACGCGACCGGGGAAGGCCCGGCCCCGATGGCGAATAGGAGACCACACTCAAGGGTACTCCGCGGCCATCGGCGGTGCTTTGTTTGACGTTCCAGCTCTTCGCCTGTGTTCCGGCAGCG
>CAZXDD010000502.1:0-1463 GCA_964639415.1 uncultured Armatimonadia bacterium | reverse complement strand
CGGCAACGAAGACGACTGGCAACGGCGGTCTCATCTCGCACCTCCCACATGCTCGCGTCGGTTTCTACAGACGCCGTCGGTCGCCGGACCAGGGCGACGCGGAGCAATGACGATTGCAGAGTCAGACCTTTGAGTCCCGCCCGGGAAACCCACATTAGCCGGGAATACCATCCCGATAGCACCCGCTCCCGCGGAGAGCAGCTCGAGGAGTCCTCTGGGACATCTCGAGATACTTCGCACACGCGGCGCAAGCCCGGGCTTGCGCCGCCGACGCTCCGGGATGACGCCTTGACGGCAGGCCCGGCTATTCGGCGGGTCCTCCAGAGGCCTTCTTTCGCGGCAATGGACCTCCGCGGCCTTGGACGTTCTGTGGGATGGCTCGTGTTCCAGAACTGTCCCCGCCAGCGCCGAGTCCGTCGCGGGGAGCTGCTCACCTGGGCCTGTCGATCGACCGTCTCCCGGGTCAACCACAGGCGCCGCAGGGGCATTGTCGCCTCCTCAAGGAGAGGCTGCTGCCTTGCGGAACGCCTGGCGCCGGGCAATGCTGTTGACGTAACCGTTTTCCTCCCGCTCCAGCCCCCGTTCGCGACAGAGCTGGGCGTACGCGTTGTGCCAGTTGTCCCGGTTGATCGCAAAGGGTAACACCAGGGGCAACCAGAGTAGCCCCCACCCCCCCAGACGCGGCTTGCCCCAGTCCACAAGGAGGAAGATGCCGTCGTTCTTGAGGACCCGCGCCGCCTCGGCGATGGCGGAGCGACGCACGCCGGGCGGGGTCTCATGCAGGGCCATGCAGGTCATGACCACATCGAAGTGTCGCTCCGGGAACGGCAGGCCGGCCATCGAGGCATGCTCGAACTCAACTTTGCACGGTGAAGTCGAAGCGTCCCTGCGGGCCTGCGTCAACTGGTCGTCGGAGATGTCGATCCCGCATACGCGAGCATCCGGATGGGACTGCGCGGCCAGGGCCAGGCTCAGCGACCCGGTCCCGCAACCCAGGTCGAGCGCCCTCATGCGTGCCCCGAGCTGCACGCCGCCCAGTGCCTTCCGGTAGAACTCCGGTCCCATGCCCATCACCCGCGCCCATCTGTTGTAGTGCGCCCCGCCCATAAGCCCGTTGAATGCCCTGCCCTCAGTGCTCGCCATCGATTGGACCCTCCTTTGCCAACGTCACGTGCACGATGCGATTGCTCAGCATCCGGCGGAACCCCGGAAGCAGGGCCACCCAGCGCAGATGGCGCCAGCGGTCACGGTGATAGTCGAAGTAGTTCCACTCCTCAACGACCTGTAGCCCCGATTCCCACGTCTCCATGACACGGGTGTCGGCCGGCCCCCACCGGAACTCCGCCAGACCCTCGGTCTTGCGGAGACTGTCGTGGTGTCTGGCCTTCCCCACGAGGAACGGAGCCAGCGTTTCGAGAAACATCTCGCCGCCGCCAAACCGATGGGCCAGGCGCCGAAAGAGC
>CAZXDD010000501.1:0-6035 GCA_964639415.1 uncultured Armatimonadia bacterium | reverse complement strand
TGGATCACATCAAGTGGGCCAAGCGCCGTGGGCAGGCAGAGCCTCTGGAGTCCGATGACATCGCTCAGGTCGAGGACATGTCTCCTCAGGTGGTGGACACGGCGCTGGTGGACGACGTGGACAAACAGCTCTCGGCCACTCAGCAGGTGGTGCTGCGCGAGCTTCTGAAGGGCCAGACGTGGCGCGAGATCGCGCAGGTGGTGGGCTGCAGTAGCGCCAATGTCGCCTATCACGTGAGACAGATTCGCCGCCAGTGCCACGGCCTGTTGGACCACGCCCCGGCGTAACGGCGTGCCGGAACACACTCCCGGCGGAGAGAGCCCTGTCAAGGCTTGCTCCGCCGGGAATCGACAGCACATCTCTCCTCTTGTCTTTCCCCGCGCCGCCGGGCATCGCTCCGCCGGCCGCCCGCCGCCTGTCCCCTGCTAGGTGGTGAACTCGATCTCCGAGAGCTGTGTGGCCGCCGGCCTTGCCTGTGTCGGCTCTGCGATCCGCGTCTCGTCCTCTACCAGTCCATCGCGGAAGTGGATGATGCGCTGGGCATGCCGGCCGATATCCGGCTCGTGAGTCACGATGACGACCGTGCGCCCCTCGCGATGGAGGCTCTGCAGGATCGCCATGATCTCCTCGCTCTGTGCTGTGGCCAGATTGCCGGTGGGCTCGTCTCCCAGGATGATCTCGGGGTCATTGACCAACGCTCTGGCGATGGCGACGCGCTGCTGTTGTCCGCCCGAGAGCTCGTGGGGCCTGTGGTGCATGCGCGATCCCAGCCCGACGGCCTCCAGTGCCTGCCGGGAGCGCTCGCGCCGTTTTTCGACGCTGGGGCGCTGGGGGTTGTACATCATCGGCAGTTCCACATTCCTCAGCGCCGTGGCGCTTCCCAGAAGGTTGTAGGCCTGGAAGATGAAGCCGATTCTGCGGTTGCGGACGTGGGCCAGCTCATACTGGTCCATATGGGACACGTCCTCCCCGGCGATGATGCAGGCGCCCGCGGTGGGGCGGTCGAGACACCCGATGAGGTGCATGAAAGTGGACTTTCCGGAGCCCGAGGGCCCCATGACGGCCACAAACTCTCCCATCTCGATGTGCAGGGAGACCCCCCGGAGAGCCTCTACGACAACCGTGCCCATCTGGTAGGACTTGTGCAGATCTCTGGTCTGAATCATCACTACTCCTTCGGCGCACCACTTGGCGCGGTACGGGCCCGGGTCCCACAACCGGTGGGCGCCGTCGAGCCGTTCGCCGTTGGCCGTTGGCCGTTGGCCGTTGTAGGGCGGCACCCCGTGTGCCGCCGCCGTTCCTCGTTGCTGCCGGATGTCCCCCCTTGGCGCAGTACGGGCCCGCGCCCTACAGACATCCCGGCGCCCTATTCGTGCCGCAGTGCGACCACCGGGTCGAGCTCCGCCGCCTTGCGCGCCGGAAGGATCCCGAACAGCACCCCGACGGCCCCCGCGAAACAGAACGACAGCACCACCCACGGCATCGATACCGCGCTATTGAGGCCGAACAGCCGCACGGCGTAGGCTGTGCCGATACCGGAGAGCACGCCGATCGTGCCTCCGGCCACACTGAGCGTCATCGACTCGATGAGAAACTGCAGCATGATGTCCCGGGGCGTGGCCCCGAGCGCCTTGCGCAGACCGATCTCGCGCGTGCGCTCCGTCACCGACACCAGCATGATGTTCATGATCCCGATCCCGCCCACGAGGAGCGAGACCACGGCGATGGAGGTGAACAGCAGTGTGAGGATCTGGTTGGAGGCCTCAGCGCTCTGTACCAGCTCGGAGGCCGCGAAGATGTGGAAGTCGTCGTCATCGGCATCGGAGAGCTTGTGTCGTCGGCGCAGGAGGGTCCTGATCTCATTCTTCAGCCGGTCGGCGCCGGCCATGTCGGCGGCCAGGACCGTGATCCCATTGACCGTGTCCTTGCTGCCCGTCACCGCCGTTCCGCCGATCAGACGGTGGATCGCGGTACCGATCGGGACGTAGATCCTGTCGTCCGGGTCCTGCGGGCCCGTGGACCCCTTGCTCGCGGTGACGCCGATGATCTTGAACGTCTGCCCCGCCACCTTGATCTTCTCACCGGTCACCTGCTCGCCCTTACCGTACAGGTTCGTCACCACGGTGGGCCCGAGTACCGCCACCTTGCGCCGGCGCTCGCCCTCGTCCTGGGTGAACCACCTCCCCTGCTCGAGGGTGAGCTTGCCGACCTCGGGGTAGTTCACACTGGTGCCGGTGATCGATGTGTTGGTGTTGTTGCTTCCGGCCTTGATCTGCGCCTGAGTGCTGACTTCAGGGGAGACGGCGGTCACGTCCGAGCACTCCCCGGCGATGGCCTCGGCGTCGGAGAGCGTCAGGCTCTGCGCCGACCCCATGCCGCCGCCGATGGGGCCGCCGCGCTGGCCGGGCATGATACGCATTGAGTTCGTCCCCATCGCCTCGAAGCGCGCCAGGGTGGCGGCCTTGGCGCCGGCGGTGAGAGACACCGCTCCGATCACCGCGCCCACGCCGAAGATGATCCCCAGCATGGTCAGGGCCGACCGCAGGCGGTTGGCCACGATGGCCTCGAGGCAAAGCTGCATCGCCTCCCAGTAAGACACGTCGCTATCTCCTTAGGGCCCCCCCTTGCCGGAGGGTGCTGAGCCCCAGTATCGGCATCACTTCTTGAGGAAGTCCGCTCCACCGCCGGGTGGACCGGGCGGCCCCCCGGGGCCACCGGCACCGTTACCGGCTCCTCCTCCCAGGTCGGGTAGGATCACCGTGTCGCCCTCGTTCAGGCCGAAGAGGACCTCCGCCGCGTCATCGCTGACGAGGCCGACCTCGATCGGGACCACCCGGGGCCCCGAGTCCCCCGGCACCGTTACGGAATGCTCGCCACCGCGCTCGCGCACCGCTCTGGGCGGAAGCGTCAGCACGTCCTTGCGCTCGCCGACCACGAAGGTACACTCCGCGCTGAGACCGGGCATGAGACGTTCGTCGTGGTCGCGGATCTCGATCTCCACCTTGACCGTCGTGATGCTGCTGATGGTGGTGGCCTGCGGATCGACGCGCGTGACATGGCCGGTCACGGTCTTGCCCTGCAGCGACTCGACGCCGATCTCCACCTCCTGCCCCACCTTGATGTCGGCCAGGTCCGTCTCGTCGATCTGCACATCCACGTACATCGTGCTCAGATCTCCCAGCTCAACGATCGACACCCCCTCGGCAACTCCGGAGCGGCCCGAGTTGACGATGGTGCCCTCTTCCACGTTCTTAGCCAGGATGATGCCGTCCCGCGGCGCGGTGATGGTGGTGTAGCTCAAGCTCGTCTTGGTCTGCTCCACCAGGGCGTCGGCCTTGGTCACCTGCGCCCTCTGATTGTCGACTTCGGAAGCCCGCACCCGGGTCTGGACCGCGTTGGCCCGAACGTTTGCCAGCGAGTTCCTGGCCTGGGTGACCCTGGCGCGAGCGGCGGCCAACTCCGCGCTATGATCCTGGTCGATGGTCTTCCACCGTCGCAGCGCAGCGTCGTACCCGGCCTGGGCCTCCTCCACCGCCGCCTCGGCCGCGCGTCTCTCGGCTCCCTGCTCGCCATCGACGGCATCCCACTTCCGCTGGGCGGCGACGTGGGCGGCCCGGGCCTGCTGCACCGCGGCCTCCGCGGTGGCCAGCTCCGCCGCCTGGTCGTCGGCCAGTGTCCGCATCCGCTCGTTGGCCGTGTCGAAGGAGGCTTGAGCGGTGTCCCGCCGGTTCTCCGCCTCCTCCAGCGTTGTGAGGGCGACGCCGCCCTTGTCGTAGAGCACCTGGTAGCGACTCACGTCGCGCTCGGCGGAGGTCAGGTCACTGCGGGCCTTACTCAGGGCCGCCCGGGACTCGGCCAGGCTCTGAGGCTGACCGGATTGCTTCAGACGCTTGAGGCTCTCCTCCGCCTGGCGCACGGCGGCGTTGGCCTGCTCCAGATTGGACTTGGCCTCCACCCGCGACACCGGGTGCGTGGCGACATCCATCCGGGATAGATTCTCCCGGGCCGACTTCAGCGCCGCCTGTGCCTTCTCCAGGTTGGACTTCGCGTCCGCGCGGTCCCGGGGCTGCGTCGCGGTCTGCAGGCGCCTAAGGTCCGTCAGCGTCGCCTCATACGACGCCTGCGCCTCCCCGATCGCAGCCCTGGTCATGGACGGCTGGGCCTGGGCCTGCGCTTCCGCCTGGGCGAGCTGTGCCCGGGTCCCCTGCATCGATGCAAGAGCCTGAGTGTAGGCCATCTGCGTGTCCGTAGGGTCGATCCTGGCGATGAGATCGCCCTTGTGGACCACATCGCCCACGTCGACGGCCAACAGCAACACCCTGCCGCCGGCATCCGACTTCACCGACACGGTGGTCAATGCCCGCAGCGTTCCGTCGGCCATCACCGTCTTGCGTACGTCGGCCCTGGTGACTACAGCCGTTTCGGACGCCATCTGCTCCGGGGCCCGGGCGGCCCGCCGCCGCACCACGACTATCGAGATGACGGCGGCGATGGCGACGACGACAAGGACGAGCCAGACCTGCCTGCGTCTCATGACTTCCTCCCCCGTTCGCGACCGGCGGCCGGGCCGGCGGGACCGCACCCGCTTCGTTCCTGCGAGGGCGACGGGCCCTCGGCCTCGGCCTGCACCCGCGCGGCGTCGCGCAGCGTGACGAGACTGTCGTGGATTCGGGCCAACTCGTCGTCGCTGAGGCCCGACAACATTCCGGTCACCCGTTCCCGCGTCTCGGCCATGTGCCGCTGGTGGTTCCGGCGCCCCTTCGGCGTCTCGGAGACGCGCACCACGCGCCGGTCCTTGGGGTCCACCCAACGCCGCGCCAGTCCGTGAGCCACCAGGCCGTCCACCAGCACCGTCACCGTACTGGGATGGAGGTCCAGCTCCGCCGCGACCTCCGACATCGAGGGCGAGCCCAGATGCCCGATGGCCCCCAGGCAGTGCATCTGCCCCATCGTCACGTTCATGTCCTGCCGTGGCGGCGCCTTCGGCCTCAGGTAGCGGCCGAAGATCTGCCGCAGCAAGTCGTCGATCCCGCTCACGACCTCGTCACGTGGCCTTGAATCCATTTGGATCACCAAACTTGCATCGAACCAAAAGTTGGTAACACAAAGCATTATACCACCCGTCTGTCACCTGTCAAACGCCGGGCGTACAGGGAGGGGCAGCGGGGCGGGGCGCGGACGGCCGGGAAACGGATCAACACAGAGAACGGCGGAGTACGGAGAGAGAGCACCGAGAACGACAAGACGGGACAACGGCCGGGAAACGGACCAACGCAGAGAACGGCGGAGTGACGACGGAGAGCACAGGCAACGGCGAGAGAGGCGACGGCCGGCAGACGGACTGACACCGAGAGCGCCGAGGAGGAACACGGGTTCCGCCGCCCCGCAGGCTGCCCGGGAGGCTCCGGCAGGGCGGCAGATCCGAGGGAACCGCGGGCGCCGTTGCAGCGGGCCCTCTACCCCGGGATGTCGTCCACACGGAAGCTCTGGTAGATGATCTCCCCTACCCCGCCCCGGTCGCGATCGTGGATGGCGTGGATCGTGCCGTCCGGGGCTTCGACGGCATCGGGATAGGACACGCTCTGTCTGCCATCCAGCTCCAGGCCCCGGCCAAAGCCCGTGCCGTCGTCCTTCTCGGAGAGGTACGCCCACATCCCCGTGCGTTCCGAGGGGTTGGGAGTGTTGATCAGTAGCACGCGGCCGCAACCCAGGCGACGGATGAAGAACCGCACGCCGGGGTTGACGATGTCGGTGGGGAGCCCCTCGGACCACGTGCGTCCACAATCGGCCGAGTGGCTCTGCCACAGCACCCCTGCGCCGGTCCGGGTCAGCATGAGCAGGCTCCCGTCGAGGCGCTCCAAGGTCATGCACTCCAGCGCCCAGGCGGGGGCCTCCACGGCCCCGCAGAGCTTCCAGTTGCCGCCCTGGTCTGTGGAAATCGCCACTCCCTGGAGCTGATTGTGGAAGGCGAACCACTCGCCCGGGGCCTCGCGGGCCCAGGTCACCGGCAGCAGCCAGTCGCCGGAGCTCAGGAC
>CAZXDD010000500.1:0-6042 GCA_964639415.1 uncultured Armatimonadia bacterium | reverse complement strand
GATAATGAGCGGTGACTGGAGTTCAGACGTGTGCTCTTCCGATCTTGGCACCTGGACCAACGGCAGTGGCCAGGAGCAGCGGGTCTGCGAGTACGGCCTGCTGAGCGGTGCCACCGGCGGCACGATGCTGGCCCGGATCTCGAGCGGTGATTCCGGCGGCCCCGGGGCGCAGACCGTTGCTCCGGGCGGGACACTGTCCTTGGTCTGGGACATCCAGTTCGCGGACGCGTAGGATCTCGGGTAGAAGCCCGAGCGGTGTCTGTCGGGGTTTGCGGCGTGCCTCCGGCGATACTGTCGCCGACGGCGCGATGTCTCGGGGCGGCTCGCCACTGCGGCGGGCCGCCCCGCTTTGTGGGGGTGCATGATGGGCCAGAGCAATGGGTCGCTGTGCCCGCTGGGGCGGGAGAACAGGGTGCGGATCCAGGAGCTGGACAGACAACTGGAGCGGGTGGCGGCCGGTCAGGAGAAGCTGCAGGAGAGCCTCAACCGCCTGGTGGCCGAGGGCGCGCTGCGCAGGGCGACCCTGGACTTCCGGGGCACCGTGATCGTCGGGGCGATCAGCGGTCTGGCGGCGGTCGCCGCGCAGTTGCTGGGCAGATAGCAAGACCACCGGGGGAAGCGTACCGGTGACAAAGCGGAGGTGGGTCGATGCCGGAGCAAGTGCTGGGTAGCGAGGTGCAAGGCGAGCTGGTCAAGCTGGGTCTGAGCGTGCTGGCGATACTGGCGGGCGTCCTGCTGAATGCCGCCAGAGCGTACTATGCAGGCCTGCGTCAGCGCGCGCTGGCCCAGGCGGGCCGCCTGGGCGATCAGCGGCTCGAGGCGGCGGTGCGGGAGCTGGTTTTGGCCGCCGAGCAGCGTCTGGGCGAGCTGGGCCGGGGCATGGGGAACAGCAAGCTGGCACTGGTGCAAAGATGGGCGGCTCAGCGGGGTCTGCAGATCGATGACGCCATGATCGAGGCGGCGGTGTACACGATGAACTCCGTACCCTCCTCAGCCTCGCCCGGGGAGGGGGTCTGAGTGAGGACACGAGGGATGGTTCTGGTTGTCGGGCTGCTGCTTGTGGCGGCAGGCTGTGGGCACGGCCTGGAGCTGGAGGCCGGGCCGGTGGTTCCCGTCTTCCCCGACGATGCCTCGCAGATCGGCTGTGTGCTGAGCCTGCACCTACTGGACGTACCTGAGGGTTGGCTGGCGATTGGCGGCCACAAGCTGTTCGTGGACGGGCTGGTGTGCGACGAGAAGGCCACTTTGGGCGCCTCGGTCTCTCTGCTGCAGGCGGGGCAGGACAATCGGCTGCGACTCGGAGTGGCCCTGACCGGCGATGGCGACGGACGGGGGTGGACGGTGTATCTGCGTCACGCTATTCCGCTGGAGCTCAGGTGGTGAGTGGGATGTATGAGGGGATAAGGACGCGAGTGGTGCGGCACGCGCTGACGGCGGCCAGGTGCCACAAGTCGGGGAAGACGAGCCTCTGTCTGGGCGAGGGACAGGGCCGCCAGGTCCTGGACCTGGAGCAGGGCGGGATGTGCGCCCGGTTCGTCCGGCAGGTGTATGAGACCGCGCTGGAGTTGGCACCGTTCACCTGGGAGTTCGCCGCCCCCTGTGCCCGGGACATGGCCACCCGGATGCGGCAGGCGGGGCGGCTGATCGACAGCGCGGAGCGCGAGCCCGGAGATGTCCTGCAGATCGGCAGCGGCTACCCGGGCCACGTGGCGGTGTACGTGGGGGAGGTCAACGGGGTCGAGAGCCTGGTGGAGAACACGTCCGACGCAAGCCGGGGCGTCCCGCGGGTGGCCGGAACAAAGCTGACGCCCTGGAAGAGCGTTTCCGGCAGGGTGACGGGGGTGTTTCGGCTCTTGGAGCTGGAGACGCAGGCGGTGAGGATCTCCATGGCCGATGGGCGGCAGATGGCGGTGGGGGAGCTACGGGGCGGTCTGGTGTGGGCGCCGGTGAGGGCGCTGTGCGAGGGTCTGGGTCACCGGGTGGAGGCGAAGCGGGACGAGGGCGGCGTGATGTGGGTGGAGGTGGGATAGCGGTCGCCGCCCGCGGCGGGGACGCAGGGATGGGGCAGGGGACGCCCGGTTCCAGTAGCCGGTAACGGGCGTCCCCCGGGCCACGCCGTGCCCACTCGCCCGGGTAACCGATTCGCCCGGCTTCAGAGCCGGGACAACCCCGGCCCGACGTCGCGGCGATGGGCAAGAAGCTTGGCACCGGACCGTCGAGCGGAAGCTACCACACCGAGTACCCGCCGTCGATCACCAGGTCGTGGCCGGTGGTGTAGGAGGCCGCCGAAGAGGCCAGGTAGACCACCGCGCCCACCAGCTCCTCGGGCTGCGCCATGCGCCCCATCGGAATATACGGCATCCAGCCGTCGAAGTGCTCCGGGAACTGCCTGGTCAGCTCGCTCAGCGTATAGCCGGGGCTGATGCTGTTGACCCGGATATTGTGCTGAGCCCATTCGGCGGCCAGACTCCTGCTCAGGTGGATCACCGCGGCCTTCGAGGAGTTGTAGCTCACCTGGGTCTGCGGCCGATTCACGATATGCCCCGACATCGAGGCGATATTCACAATCGCCCCGGACCGCCGGGGAATCATGATCCCCGCCGCCGCCTGACAGCACAGGAAAGTCCCCTTCAGGTTGATCCCCAGTACCTTGTCCCACTCCTCCTCGGACATCTCCTCGCTCTTGGCCCAGATGCAGATCCCCGCGCTGTTGACCAGCACGTCCAGCCCGCCCAGTTGAGACTCCACCGCCGCGAAGGTCGCCGTGACCGCGGACTTGTCCGTGACGTCGCATTCCAGGCCGATGGTGCCTCCGCCCATCTCGGTCGCCGACTGCTCCAGACGGTCCGGCAGGATGTCGACGAGCGCGACGGTGGCGCCCATCTCCTGCAGCGCATCGGCGCAGGCCCTCCCGATCCCTCGCGCGCCGCCGGTGACGGCGGCGATCTTGCCCTTCAACTCGAACATCTCACGTACTGCCATGGTGCATGGCCCTCCCGGGCGCGACAGCGCCCTGTTTTCGTGACCGACAAGTCCGGCCGAGAAGCCCACCCGCGTCACCAGGCGTCATTCGAAGAGCGCTCGCTCCCGCAGGGAGCGGCGCGAGGAATCTCGTGGGCTGTCGCGAGATCCTTCGCCCAAGCGGCACTTGTGACGCAGACGCTCCAGGATGACCCGGGCGATGCGGCCGCGCCTCCGGCGCAGGGCAGGCTACCTGTCGGCCGGCAGGTCGATCCCCTCGCAAGCGACGACGGTGGCGCCGATGGAAAGCGACCCCGTCACCCGTCCACCCTCTCCCCGCCGGACGACGCAGACCGAGGCATCGGTGGTGATACCTCCCAGGGTACACGGGACGCGCTCGCCGTCCGCAGCGAGGTTGCGGATGAAGGTGTGCCGGCCGCCGTCGGGTGTGGTGATGTCGAAGGCCACCACATCCTGTTCCCGCGGGTCGCCGAGTGCCGTCACCTCGACCTCGCCCCCGGCGGAGGGATGAAGGACGTAGGCGTTGACCACCCTCCCCGCCGCCGTGCTGCCAAACAGCGCCGTGGGCACCGGCCGCCACGGGTAGTTGGCCCAGCCCTGCACCGGCTCCTCCTCCACTCCCTTCACCACCTGCGCCCCCAGGTCCTTGCCGACCCCGATGATGTCCAGTCGCCCGCCGTCGGCCTGTGCGCTCACCCGCGCACCTCTTGCAGCGGCCTCCTCGGCGTTGATATGGAAGATCGTCTCATAGGTGTGGGGCGCATCGTCGACCGGTGTGAGGGTGTCCACGAGAATCCAGTAATCCGGCTTGACAAACAGCACCTCGCGCCGGTGGGTGACGCCCAGGCGCTCGGGGCCGTAGCCGTCCTCGTAGACGGCGGACACGTAGTCGAACTGCTCGTTCGTGATCCAGGTATTGGGCAATGGCTCGAAGGGCGGCTTGAGCACCCAGGTGTCCCGGGCCGCCCGGCGGTTCTGATCGAACCCATCCACCCGCACCGTATTGTGCGCCCGGGTGGACAGCACATACCGGCGCCAGCGGGACTTGTCGTACATGTAGCTGCCGCCCTCGACGATCCACTGCCGCCCGTGGGCCGCCATGGTGAAGCTCAGCTTGTCCTCGTGCTGATGCCCCGAGCCGTACGTGCCGGCGTCGAGAAACAGGAACCGGGCCTCGGGCCCCCAATCGCTGCGCATGACGTAGTGCCCCGAGTAGGGGAAGGCGTACGAGGTCTCCGCCGGTGCCGTGCCCTCGGCGCCCCCGGTGGCCCCCCACAGGAAATCGGTGCGGTGCGGGAAATACCCGAAGGCCTTCTTTAGATACGAAACCGGACTCGCGTTCCCGGAGTCATTGAGGCCCGGCACCAGGCCGTCGGGACCGGTGGCGTACAGTAGATAGTTGTACATGCGCTCCAAAAGCGACTGATAGTCGGCGGGGATCTCCTCCCGCCGGCCGTTGAGCAGCGCCAGGTCCAATATGTCCGCATAGTTCCGCAGCACCCAGAGGTTATAGCCCAAAGCCAGCTCGTTCTCGAGACCGTCCGGGTAGATCTCCTCGCCCATCTGCGAGTACAGCCGCTGGATGCCCGTGCCCCGCCAGTCTGCGGCCTCGGAGAACTCCGGAAGCAGGACGCCGATGATGGTCAGGGCCTTGGATTCGGCCGTCAGCCAATTGCCCCGCGACGGCCACTTCCGCAGGTGCCGGGCGTGCTCTACCAGCGACTTGAGCACCGTGCACAGCGCCTCCGGCGTCCACGAGGGCGAATCGGCGGTGCGCCAGACGGCCTCGATCCACGTGTCCCCGGCGCGGCACGCCGTGTTCAGCGTCTCCCACGCGTGGTGATAGGGGCTATTGCCGCTGCTCAGAAGCAGCACCGGGCAGTCCTCGATCCAGTCCAGCATCGTGGCCACGATCTCGTCTGAGTACCTCGTCTCCAAAGTGCCCTCATACGCCCGGGCCAGGTCCGGCAGGAAGAAGTGACGGTTCAGCGAGGCGTTCCACTCAATCGTCGCGGCCTCGCCCTCATCCCGCTGATTGGAGGCCCAGTCGATGTCCGGGCCGAGGTCGTAGGTCTGCCGGTCGAAGGAAAACACATGCTCCAAGGCGGCGTCAGCACGAGACGTACTGGGGCGCCTCTCAGGCACCGGGGCCCGCTCCCACCAGTTGGTGAACCACTTCGCCTCCCGCCGGGAGACGAAGAACTCGCGGTAAGCGGCTTTGGCCGCCGCGTAGTCGCCGGCCGCCACGGCCCGCCTCACCCCCTCCAGCCCCGCGGCGCCCGGGTCCATCGCGGAGAAGAACTGCGCATCCGTCATGCGTGGACCCACCGCCGGTGAGCTCAGGACACGGATGTCGTCGAGAATCAGCTCGTCCTCGCCATCGACCTCCACCTCCGGGTCCCAGGCGGCGTGCAGAGAGAAGCGATCGATCTTGTGCCACCCCACCGGCGACCGCGTCTTCCCCAACTCATCGAAGGGCAAGACCAGCTCCCGCCAGCCCTCCCAGTCCAGCCGGAAACGCAGGGCGTAGTAGTCGATACCCTCCTTCTCCGGGTCCTCGGAAGACAGGATCAGCCACATCGGCGAGCCGCCGGCCCTCGCACTGTGCAGCCAGAAACACAGCACATTGCCGCCGCTCCAGTCGTGGGGGATCTGGGAGGTCTCCAAGGAGACGCTCTCGGCCGGTCGCCAGCGCACGGCCCCGGCCCCCTGCCTGACCAGCGTGGTCTCCGAACTGCCTCCACGGAACTGGGAGGCATCGTCGCAGTCGTTGACCGTCAAGCCCTCCTGAGCCCACAGGGCGGCGGGCAGCAGAGCGAGGAGAATCGGCAGACACTGCCAGGACCAGGACATGGTGAGGGTGCCTCCAGACGCGGTAACGGCAACGGCGGATAACGGCGAACAGCGGCAACGGCGGATAACGGCGACGGCGGACAGGATGGACAGGATAACGGCGGATGGACAGGATGACGGAAACGGCAACGGCAGACAGGATGGACGGGATGACGGCGAACAGCGGCAACGGCGGATAACGGCGACGGCGGACAGGATGGACAGGAT
>CAZXDD010000499.1:0-6094 GCA_964639415.1 uncultured Armatimonadia bacterium | reverse complement strand
ATCGCGAAGGGCGGTCTGTGTCGCCGAACCGCTCCGTGCCCCGCTCGTCGTCGATGATCTCGTGGTCGATCAGTGAGGGGCGCCCGGCCCACAGTTGCCGGTCGTGGTAGCTTTCCGCGGCGAGACTCCAGCTGCATCCGGGGAACCGTCGCCGTTCCCCGGCCACCGTGTCCACGAAGTACGGGGCCGTGAACTCCTCCTCATCCGGTCTGCGGACCGCGAAGTAGAACGCGTCCCACCCCAGCAGGCGCAGGCTCACCTCCTGTACGCTCTCGACGATCGACTGGATGTCGGGCTCTCCGACCAGTTCGAGAGCCAGTTGCTCCAGAGCGCGCCGCTCGCCCTCCGTCCGCGTTCGCTCCATGGCGGCACTCACCGCCTGCGCGACGCCCCCCAGGAGGCCGATCTCCTCAGGCGTCAGAGAGAAGCCCTCTTCCGCCGTGTCCAGGACGATCGCTCCGCGCCACCGGCCCCTCACGTGGAGCGGCAGCACGGCGACCCAGCGGACCGCGGCTTGCGTCAGGATCTCGCGCTGTGCGGCCGGGAGTTGCTCCACGGTGCCCCAGATCGCGCCGCCGGTGGACAGCGTCTCCGCCCACGGCCGCAGAGCCGGGCAGGACCATTGTACCGGTCCCGATTCGATCGCGGACGGCAGCGCACCGCCTTCTGCAGACAGCGACTCGAAGCGGAAGTGGCCCACCACCGTGCCATCGGGCTCCAGGGCGTTCTCCACCAGATAGCACCGTTGCGCGCGTGCCGCCTGGCGCAGCCGCTGCAGGACCTGCGGTACCGACACCTGATAGTCATCGCTGTGAAGCAGATCCGCCGATGACTCGGCCACACACTCCAGATACCGCTCCCGCCGCTGCAGCGTCTCGCCTGCCACTCGCTGCTCTTCCTCGGCGCCCAGGGCGGCCGAGATCACCGAGAGGATTGCGGTCTGCTCCCGGCTGAGGTCTCGCCTCTGACGATAGCCGACACACAGCGCCCCCACCGTGCGCCCCCGAGCTCTCACCGCTCGCGCGGCGCAGGTGTCCAGGCCGAGGGGGCACAGCGGCGGGTCGGAGGACGCGTACTCCGCCGCCCCCGGTCCCTGGACCGGCACCGTTCCGTCGGCATCCTGCGCGATTGCGTCGTGGAACACACGGCAGCGGGCGCGGTCCGCGGGGCTGAGGTCCGGAGGTGCCGCGCGGCCTCCCGCAAACCAGGCCATGCCGTCGTGCGCCCGGCTGTAGAACGCACTGTCGGCCCCCAGCAACTCGCCGCAGGTGTCCGTGAGGCGCTGGATGTTCTCACCGGGGTCCGGCCCGAGACCGGACAGGCACGCCACCAGCCTGCCCAGGCTTTGGGGGCTCACGGATGCCAGGGCGCCCGCCAGATCGCCGATCCGGTGGTCCTCGTTACCCGCCTCGGCCATCACCCGGCGCCTCCCTGGAGGGCTTGTGTGCTGTCGGCTCTGGACGGTGTCTTGCCCGCCTCTTGCTCTCCACCGCGCAAGCGGCCGTCATGCCCCGTCGTTCGCCGTCCCTGGCCCCTCCCCCTGCCCCCGTCCGGGAGAACCGTCGTCGCGAGCGAACCGGAGAGCCGGCCTGCCCATTCCGGCCGGATGGTGGCTCTCATTCGCCGGTGCCTCATTCGCCGGTTGACGGCGGTCGGAGTCTGGTCTACTGTGTCTGCTGTCGCGCCGCCCGGCGGCACGCACAATCGCTGCACACCTGGAGGGACTGACCTTGCAGTACCGACAGATTGGAGACACCGGCATCACCGTGTCGGCCCTTGGCTTTGGCACCATGCGCTTCAAGGGCCCGGAGAACGCGGCCGAGATCATCCACCGCGGCGTCGAGTTGGGGATCAACTACTTCGACATCGGTTCGGCCTACAGCTTCAAGTCGTTCGACGAGAACGCCGAGGTCTGGACGGGGGCGGCGATCGAGGGGATTGCCCGGGAGCAGATGGTGCTGTCCGCCATGGCCCAGCCTCGGGCCGGAGAGGCCAAGGTCGATCGCGGCCTGGGCATCGGCACCCGGGACGACATGTGGCACTGCATAGAGAACTCCCTCAAGCGCGTCGGAGTGGAGTGGTTCGACTTCTACCAGCTCTGGGACATGAGCCAGGAGGAGCACTTCCAGGCCGCCTGCGTCGGTGAGGACACCCCCCTGGCGGCTCTACGCGAGGCCAGGGAGCAGGGCCTGATCAGGCACCTGGGGTTCACCACTCACGGCAAGGCCGCCGATGTCGTGCGCTGGCTGGAGGCCGTACCGGATTTCAAGTTCATCACCGTCTACTACAACTTCAACGACCGGGCGCCGGAGGAGGCGCTCCAGTACGCCTACGAGCACGGAGTCGGCGCCGCGATCATGGGTCCATTGCGCGGCGGGCTGCTGGTAGGGCAGTCCGAGGCCTTCTCCAGGGCCCTGCCGGAGTTCGCCGGCATGCCGGTGCAGGAGATCGCGTTCCGCTTCCTGCTGGGGTCTCCGGCGGTGAGCACGATCCTGTCGGGCATGAACGAGATCGCGCACCTGGAGCAGAACGCGGCGGTCGCGGACCTGCCGGACCCCATGAGCCAGGAGCAGCGGGAGCGGTTCAGCGAGGCCTTCTTGGAGTTCACCAGCGGCGAGCCGCTGTGCACCGGCTGCAACTACTGCGCAGGCTCCTGCCCCCAGGGGCTGCCGGTGGCCCATGCCATGGCACTGTACCAGTTGCACGAGGTGTTCGGCATGGCCAGCGCGAGGAAGATGCTGCTGGCGGCCCGAAGCCACGAGCGCGCCGATCCGCACAAGTGCACCGCCTGCGGCGCCTGTGTGGAGAAGTGCCCACAGAAGCTGCCCATCCCGGACCGCATGGCGAAGCTGGCCCAGCTCATCGACGAGCTGCCGGCGGAGCAATAGCCCACGGCGGACGGCTCTTGGCGTACCATCGGTACGTCCGGCCTGCGCCGCGGGCCGGACGTACTTCCTCTTGGGATGTCGCCCGGTGTCCATCAGGAGGCCGATCGCCCGGCCACTCGGGGCGCCGTGGTCCGGCGCGCTCTGCTGACCCTCGACGGTGGCGCCTCACTCGGTGTCGACCCTCGCGCCCCGCGCCGAGCTTGCGATGGCGCCGAAGACCATGCAAAGCGACTTGATGTTGTCGTGGCATTCGGTCTGCGGTCTCTCGCCGGTGCGCAGGAACCGCAGCATCTCGCGCAGGGCTCCGTGCATGCCGGTGAACTCCAGGGGAGAGGGCACGACGGGCAGGTCGGCCAGCGGCCGATGGAAACCCTCGCTCCCCGCCACGACCTGGCCGTGAGGGTCCTGGTCGTGGTCGTAGACCAGGGTCCCGCTCTCGCCCACGATCCGCCAGTCGCCGTTCCAGCTCGTGTGGCACCCCTCGGCGCACCAACTTCCGCGGTATGTGAACACGACGCCGTCGGACATCTCGAAGATGCAGCTTGCCGCCACATCGCCCCTGTACCACGATCCCCGCGGGTTGAACTCCAGGGCGTAGACGGCCAGCGGATCGATCGCGGCCATGAAGCGCGCCAGATCGAAGTGGTGGATTGCCATGTCCAGGATGAGCGGACTGGGCATCCCATCACGGAAACCGCCGAAGTGGGCGCCGAGGTAGAAGTCGCAGTTGACCGTGGTGACCCGGCCCAGAGCTCCGGAGGCCACGGTACGACGGATGGCGTCGTGGCGGCTATCCCAGCGCCTGGACTGGCTGACCATGTATACCTTCCCGCTGTCCTCGGAGGCCTGCACCTGCCGCCGGGCCTCCTGCATACTGCAGGCCATGGGCTTTTCGCCGATCACGTGGCAGCCGGCACGCAGGGCGGTGCAGGTGACCTCACAGTGGGCCTCGGGGACGGTGAGGTCCACCACGAAGTCGGGTCTGGTGCGGGCCAGGGCTGTCGCCAGGTCGTCGGAGGCCTCGGCCGGCAGGCCGTACTTGTCGATCTGTGCTCTCGCCACGTCCGGGCGAAGGTCGACCACGGCGGCAATCTCAACCTGTTCGTGCAGCAGCGGTGGGAACCATGCATTGGAGATCCCCCCGGCCCCGACGACCACAGCGCGCTCAGACACGGTGCTAAGCTCCCTTCAGCACATCACATTGCTCCAACGGATAACGATCGCTGCCGGGGCCGATGGCGGCGGGCCGGCGGGGGCCTGTGGGCGAAGGGGGCGGTGCTCCTCCGGGCGTCTGCAGCCGCCCTGCGGAGGGCTCACCCGGGCCTCAGTACCCCGTACTCCACCCGGCTTTGCGCACCTCTGAGCGTCTCCTGCACCCCCAGCATGTCCCAAAGCCCCGTGCCCCTGCGCTGTTTGATGACCACCGCCCGCCTCGCGACGCGCAACGCCTGCCGCGAAGCTTCGACGGTCAGACCGGCCGATTCCCCCACCGCCCGCACCGGCGCCATGCTCTGGGACTTCTCCACCGGGTCGTGGAAGATGGGGTCGAAGTAGACCACATCGAAGGCAGCGTCCTCGCAGGTGGGCAGGAACTGGTTGTAGTCGGCACAGCGGGCGTCCACGCGGCGCATCAGGGCGGTGAAGGCGTCGCTCACGTAATGCGAGTTCCTGAGGCCCTCGATGGTGAGGTGGGCGATCACGGGGACCTTCTCGATGGCCACGACGTGGCCCGTGTGGCCCACGACGTGGGTGCAGATGATGGCATCGGCGCCTCGGCCCATGGTGCAGTCCAGCACCCGATCGCCCGTTGCCAGCTCCATGGCGGCCACCATGTGATCGGGGCTGCCCTCGTTGATGTTGCGGATCCGCACCGAGGCGAGGTTGGGGTGGAAGAACAGCTCCACCCCGGCCGCGGGCTCGTAGTATGTCTCGCGCTGGACCTGGATGACGAGCGCTCCGCGCACGTTCTCCTCCTGGCAAAGCACGGGCAACGAGCGGCCGCGGCGCTCGACGACAGGCGCCTGCAGCAGACGTGCCCAGTACCGGGCGCGGGCAAGGTTGTCCTCGCTTGGCTTGCGCGCTGTGGTGATGACGAGATCGGCCATGGGCTTTGGGCGCTAAGCCTCCGTTCCGTCGGAGGCCGGCAGGAAGGGGAACAGCACCGGGATCTCCTCCTCCGAGAGCCCGCGGCCGTACTCGGAGAGGCTGATGCTCTCGGCGGTGCGGATGCCGGCCGCCCTCTTCTTCCCATACCACTTCTCCAGCGTGGGGCGCACATCATCGGCCAGCGCGCCGAAGCGCCTGTGGAGGCTTTCAGCCAGCCAGGCGCGGCGGTCGGCATCGGCCTGCGGCACCTGGTCCAGTCGGCCGCCGTTGAAGGGCAGCCACTCGTAGAATTGGGAAGCATGGCAGTGAACCATGTCGATCTTTCTCTCGAACACATCGTCCGTGTCGATGGCGATGCTCGGTACGTAGGGGTTGGGGAGCTTGAAGTTGTCGTACAGGTAGCCCAATACGGGTGCGCGCTCCAGATGGGGGGTGAGGGGAGCCACATTGGGCACCGTCACTGTGTAGGCGGCATCCTGAACCAGCACTCCCACCGCCCGGTGGTCGGGATGGTAGTCATTGGCCCGGTGGCACAGGACCAGGTCGGCGCGGAACCGGCGCATGATCTGGATCACCAGCTTGCGCATGTAGACGTTGGGCTCCAGCTCGCCGTTGTGGATGTCGAGGACCTCGTATCGCACATCGGCGATGCGTCCGGATGCCTGGGCCTCCTCATTGCGCCTGCGCGCCAGCGGGCCGCCGCCCATGGAGTAGTGCCCCGTGTCGCCATTGGTCATGGAGACGAATTTCACGTTGTGTCCCAGGGCCCGGTACTTCATGGCCGTGCCGCCGAAGCGCAGGTCGCAGTCATCCGGGTGGGCGCCGAAGACCAGCACATTGAGCGGGCGGGACGGCAGGCCATCGGGGGAGCTATGGCCGGACATGGGCGTTCACTTCCTCACCGGACTGCAGGGTGCAAGACGAGAAGAGACTGTTCGCTACAGGGGGACGACGGACCTCTTGAGGGGGGAGTGACAAGCCCCGCGCGGCGCCGGCCCGTGGAGGGGGTATACCTGCCCCGGCGGCCGCTCCCCGGGGCACATTAACAGCCGACCCGGCGCCCCACGCCGCCCCCCGGGCCGCCCGCGGCACCCCCCCCC
>CAZXDD010000498.1:0-6130 GCA_964639415.1 uncultured Armatimonadia bacterium | reverse complement strand
TGGTGACGGCGGTGGTGACGGCGGTGGTGACGGCGGTGGTGACGGCGGGGACGGCAGCCATCCGCCGCGATGGAGGGCCGAATGTGCCGTCGTGGCCCAGCCGTCGCCCTGGAGGCCCGCTGAGCAGTCGCTCCCAACCAGGCCGGTACCGATAGTTGCAGCGAGGGGGATGTCTGATGATGCCGGGAACCACGCCGCCCGCCGTGCTCGCCGTCATTGCCCTGGCCGTTCCTATGACCGTGATTGCCGTCGCGCAGGAGGCGCAGACGCTTACGCCCATGTGGGAAACCGCAGCCACCGTTATCTTCCCCCTGGAGGACCTGCTCAAAGAGGGGAGGATGCCGGTCTCGGTGAAGGCCGATGGCGGGGTGTCGCTGCAGATGATCGACCTGGCCACCGGCAAGGCCCTGTGGCAGGTGCAGGCTCCGGGCAAGGTGGAGGGCACCAACCACGTGGACGGGGTGCTCGTGGTAGGCTACGGCGACCGTCTGGTGGCCCATCGAGCCACGGACGGAGAGGTACTCTGGGAGCGGGAGCTCGAAGGCCGGCTCGAGCGGGGCGCGGGCCTTCCGCCCGAGTTCGCTCAGAGCCAGTGGTTCCAGGATGTGCGCACGGGCCCTCAGGGCACAGGCGGCACGATCCTCAGCCACGCGGGGCATGTCTACTGCTCCATCCGGGGGACCATCTACTGCCTGGATCCTGCGACCGGGGGCATCATCTGGCAGACCAAGGCCGGCTTCTCCATCTACCACCCGCCGGTGGGAGTGGCCAACCTCGTGGCCATCGCCACGGCACGGGGGATTGTCGCCCTGGATTGTGAGAGCGGACAGCCCGTCTGGAACAACGCCCTGTCCATGGCCGCTCCTGTGCTTGGTGAGGGCGACGAGCTGTACGCCGGGAACACCCGGGGCCTGTGCCGACTGGATACAGGCTCGGGAGAGACACGCTGGCAAGCCGCGGTCCGGGTCACGCCGGGCCTCAAGCTCCAGTTCGCCGAGACCCGCATCGTCGTCTCGGGCAACAAATCCGTGGCCGTCGTCGGTCGCGAGAGCGGCCAGATTCTCGGCCAGGCACAGACCTTCTGCAACCCGGCGCTGGATGGCGATCTGTTGTTGTACGCGCCCCAGCAGGCCCAGCGCATTGACTGCATCTCCGTCGCCGAGATGGCCTCGGCCTGGCAGGCACCGTGCCAATGTCCCAACCCGGACAGGATACTCGTCGGAGGCAACGTGGCCGTGGTGCTCTCGCCGCTGAGGCTGTGCGCGTACAGCGTGCAGGATGGAGCGCCGCTGTGGGAGCTGGCGGCGCCCGCGGGGAGGCTGTTTCGGACGGAGGCACGCGCCATCGACGATTCCGTGGTGTTCACCCACGCGGACGAGTCGCTGGTGGGCCTCGATCTGAGCTCGGGCGCGGAGACCGTACAGGTCGCGGGCGAGTTCTTCGGCGTGGACTGGATGCGTGCACTGGACGGCTGCCTGCTGGTGCACTCCGGCCGCGACGACGGGTCTCTGGGCGCGATCCGGTACCGCCCGGCAACTGCGGCCCCCACGGAAGGGCAGCCCCTGGAGGCCAGGATCGGGCCGCACGCCCGCAGGCGGCCGGGATAGCTGTGACCGCCGCCCCCGAACCTTGCACCTGCCCAAGGGGCGCCCGCATCTCGGGCGCCCCGTGGCTCAGGAGGTTGCTGTGATGCCGCGCTTGCCCGTCCGCCGTTGCTCGGTGCTCACCGGGCTTCTCATCGCGGTGTGTGTCGGCCTTTGGCCCTCGGCGGCCCTGTGCCAGGAGCCCAATGTGCTGGACACGCGCCTCGGCTGTGCCGTCGTGGACGCGCGCTCGGCCTACAGCGCCTGCCCCCTGACCGTGGAATGTCGCGTTCGTCTCGACAGCGCCCAGAGCTACAACATCATCATCGCCAATGAGACCAAGGGCTCCGCCACGCACTGGGAGCTGTTCACCACCCCCAATAACGGGCACTTCACCGCCTACATGCCCGGCCGCACTCCGGACCACGTGCGCTCCGACTTGGGGATCGTCGATGGCAAGTGGCATTGGATCGCGATGGTGATGGAACAAGACCGGGTGCGGCTATACGTGGATGGCGTGGAGAAGGCGAATGTGGCCTCGACACCCCCCGCGCAGGCCGGGACAGCGGGTCAGTTGGTGATCGGGGCGCTGGTGGAGGGGGGCCTGCAGTGCGTGGGGCTCATCGACCAGGTGCGCCTGTCCGCCTGTGCGCGGGCGATCTCCGCGTCGGTCGACACACCCCTGACGGCGGATGAGCAGACCATCGGCCTGTGGAGCTTCGATGCGCTGGAGGGCGGCAAGTACAGGGATCTGTCGAGCGCCGGCAATGACGCCGCCTTCAAAGCCGATACGACCAGGGTCTACGCCGATGGCATCGTGGTGCCCGGTGGCATGCCCGCCGAGTACCGGCCGCTGCCGCCGCCGGAGGATGTGGCACCCCTGCGGGCCGCGTTGGCCGAAGTGGCAAAGGACCTTGGCCTGAGCAGCATCGAGCCGGGAGCGATCCGCGACGGCGTGCTGAGACAGTGGAGCCTGGACTACGACTGGATGGACGAGCTGGAGCACCCACAGTCGCGGCCCTCGGGGGCCGACCCGGAGGCGGTGAAGGCTCAGGTCTATGACCGCCATGCACTGGTGTGGGAGGAGGACGGCGGCCCGGCGGGGACGGTGTTGAGGCGGACGGAGGCGCTGGTAGAGCCGCTGAGGGAAGGCCGGCGGGCTGGAAAGCCCGCCCCACCGAACGGCTCGAAGCCCACTCCACGACAGGCCGAGCCGGCACAGGCCCTGTCCGATCTCCGCACGCTCCGGGCCGCATACGACGCGACGCGTCCGGCAGCGGACGGTGACCTGCACCGGGCCTACTACCTGGCGGCCTGCGCCATCCGCCGCCAGATCGCCCTGAGCAATGCACTCCTGGACTTCGACGACCTGCTCTGTGTCGCCAGGGGCACCTTCGCCGGCTCGGTGCGGTCCAACCCGGCCAATCAGGACTATCAGGGCGGGCATTTCACCACTCAGTTCTTCGGCCACAACGCCCTCCCCGGCGGCGGGCTGCTCAGAGTCCGCGGTATCAAAGGCGAGCCCCGGGTGGAGAGCGTCATCTCCGGCTCGGTGGTGCAAAACGGGCGGCTGAAGGGCCGCAAGCTCGAGCACGGCGCCTTCGCCACTCCCGACCTGTCCTTCGACGGGAAGCAGATCGTCTTCGCCTGGACAGAGAACTCCCAGCATCGCTGGACGTACTCCCGGCGCACCTGCTGGCATCTGTTCCGAGTGGATGTCGACGGCTCGAACCTGGTGCAGCTCACCGACGGGCCGTTCAACGACTTCGATCCCTGCTTCCTGCCGGACGGCCGCATCGCCTTCGTCTCCGAGCGCCGGGGCGGCTACATCCGCTGCTTCGCCGCCTATCTGAAGGTGCGCAACTACACGCTGTTTTCGATGGACGCCGACGGGGGCGACATCCGGCCGCTCAGCTACTACGAGACCAGCGAGTGGAACCCCTCGGTGACCAATGAAGGGAAGCTGGCGTACACCCGCTGGGACTACACAGACCGCGAGAACTGCCTGGGCACCCGGATCTGGCTCAGCGGCCCCGACGGCACCGACCCCCGAGCGCCGCACGGCAACTACCCTCACCCGTACCACACCTTCGAGGACCATGAGCCGTGGAAGCTCCTCCCCGGTGGCCGCGAGATCGACAGCCGGATGGGCGCGCCGCTGGTGGAGATGGGCATCCGGGCCGTGCCCAACTCGCACCGGTACATCTGCACCGCCGCCCCGCACCACGGCGAGGCCTTCGGCTCTCTGTGTATGCTGGACATCCGGGTCCGTGACGACGGGCACATGTCCCAGGTGCGGCGCATCACCCCGCAGGAGCCCTTCCCCGAGACGGAGCTGCCCGGCAGGCGCCATTACCGCTTCGGGACCCCCTGGCCGCTTTCCGAGGACTTCTACCTGTGCAATGAGTGGGAGAACCTCGTCCTGCTGGACCGCTTCGGGAACAAGGAGCTGCTCTGCGAGCTGCCGCTGGTGCCCTGCGTGCAGGACGAGAGACTGCGGCTGGTAGAGCCCATTCCTCTCCGGCCGCGATCCAGGCCACCGATCATCACTCCGCGGGCCCGGACGGGAGAGAGCGCCGCTCAGCACCCCCCGGCCACCATCGCCGTGATGAATGTCTACGACTCCGATCTCCCCTTCCCGCCGGGCACGAGGATCAAGTGGCTGCGGGTGACGCAGAACATCCTCAAGACAAACCACGCCATGGGCGAGCCGATGATCGGCTACGAGCGGGAGAACACGCCGCGCATCCCGCTGGGCATCGTGCCGGTGGAGGAGGACGGGAGCGTGTACTTCAGGGCTCCCGTGGCCAAGGAGCTGATCTTCCAGGCGCTGGATGGCAACTGCATGGCCGTGCAGTCCATGCGCTCGGTGGCCTTCGTCCATCCCGGCGAGCAGCTCTCCTGCGTGGGCTGCCATGAGCCGCAGGAGCAGTCGCCCCGGCAGGTGAGGACGCCGATAGCGCTGCGACGGCTGCCCTCGGACCTGCAGCCGGAGCTGGGGAAGATCGAGCCCATCAGCTACTACCGCCAGATCAAGCCGATCCTCGAGCGCACCTGCCTCCCCTGCCATCATCAGACCGGCAAGGGCCCGCGGGACATGAGCTACGAAGCGCTCAAGGAGGGCTATACCTTCTGGCACGCCGGAGCGATGTACGGCGACATGTGCTCGGCCTACAGCGGAGTACACGGCGGCTCGCGCACGATCCCCGGGCGCTTTGGGGCGCGGGCCTCGCTTATCGGTCAGACCCTCCTACGCGACGACCACCGCCGGGCAATAGCCGAGTC
This sequence comes from uncultured Armatimonadia bacterium, assembly GCA_964639415.1. Taxonomy (GTDB): domain Bacteria; phylum Armatimonadota; class Zipacnadia; order Zipacnadales; family JABUFB01; genus CAYRFY01. Next base: position 1,262 of record CAZXDD010000498.1, on the reverse strand, counting down.
AGAGAGACGGGCGGTCATCCTCTGGCTGGACTCCAACTCTCTGCGCCTCGGGGCCTACATCCGCGAGGAGGCCCAACTGCGGGGCGAGCTGGTATGGCCCATACTGGACGTTGATCCGGAGAACCCGCTGGGAGCGGAGGGTCTCGGCAGGCCGCTGAGAGGGAGCTTCTGGCACGAGAATCTCTACGGCCCCCATGCGTTCCTGTGCTCCGAGCACAGGAACGACCGCGTGGCCATCGTGGACGAGGACGGCCGCATTGTCTGGGAGTATCCGGTCCCCCATCCCCAGGACGCCTGGCTACTGCCCAACGGCAACGTACTCACCAGCTACGTGCACGGGGTGCGCGAGGTCACCAGGGACAAGCGCACCGTGTGGCAGTACACGACGCAGGCCCCCAATGAGATCCCCAACTGCCAGCCCTTGCCGGACGGGAACGTGCTCATCGGCATCGTCGGGGAGTGTCGGCTGATCGAGGTGGATCGAGGCGGGAGGATCGTGCATGAGGTGAAGCTGGAGACCAGTGTCGAGGAGCCGCACGCGCAGTTCCGGATGTGTCGCAAGACCCCGGAGGGCACGTATCTGGTGCCCTTCACCGCCGAGGGCGCGGTGCGGGAGTACGACCGCGAGGGCAACGTCATCCGCAGCTTCCCCCCGCGGCCCACTCCGGTCTGCGCCCTGCGCCTGGAAGACGGCCATACGCTGATCAGCGCCGGCGGGACGGTCACCGAGTACGACAGCGGCCTGCGGCCGGTGTGGGAGCTTTGCTCCAACGACATCCCGGACATCAACATCGGCACTCTGGCCGGGCTGCAGCGTCTGCCCAATGGCAACACGGTGGTGTGTAACTGGAACACGAGGGACGCCGACGGCAAGGACGGGGCGCACATCCTCGAGGTGACGCCGGACAAGCGGGTGGTGTGGCAGGTGACCGGCGACACCTTCGGGCAAGTGGCGCAGTGTCAGCTCCTGCGTAGCGACCTGGGAATGCGGGACGATGGGGTTGTGAGGTGAGGGTTGCTGGCCGTGCGTCGGCCAACCTCTCCCAGCCCCGCAGGGGCGTCGGGGAGAGCCGGGCGCCCCTGCGGGGCGCTTGCGGGTGAGGGATCGCAGCGGGGCGAGCCACCGCCCGCCTCGTCATTCGCCGGCCCTCTGGGGCCCATGCCGGCCCCGCACCGGGAGGTGCCATGGCCGGCGTGGGGGGGGGCCTTGTGCAGTGGGCGGTGGTTCACTGCAGGGCAGACCCTCACCCACGGCCGCCGGG
>CAZXDD010000497.1:0-6131 GCA_964639415.1 uncultured Armatimonadia bacterium | reverse complement strand
TAGACGGCGCGCATCTCCTCCCGGACGCGATCGTGCACCAGGCCCGGCAGAGAGGTGAAGGTGGGCGCGCGTCCGGCCGCGGCGGCCGCCACCTCGATCACCTTGCGCTGCGGGTCCACCGAACGCACGCGCCAGCGACGCCCGGCGAAGATGATGTACGCATCCTCCTGCACTGCGTGGTAGATCGGCAGCGTCCCCAACGTCCTTGCCTCCACGGTCACACGGTACTCCTCAGGCGTCTGAAAGGCTGCGTAGAACGAGTAGTGGTTGACGAGCCTCTCGCCCTTGGGGGCCAGCATGAGGGCGCCGTCGGAGGCCTGCATCAGCAGTTCGGCGGCGCCGAGAGCCCTGAGCACGCGGGCGAACAGGTCAGGGACCACCGACGCGAACGGCCCGCCATGGCACAGAGCCTCCCAGGCCTGTTTGGCCGCCACCGCTCCGTGCTGCGCGATCAGCGAGAGCACCTGCTGTACGAGGGTGGAAAGGTGCAGCGCCACCGGGTCGGGCGGCTCACACCATCTGGCGACCAGCAGGCTAATCACGGCCACGCAGTGCGCGAGCTGTGGTCGCAGGGCGTCTTGGGGTAGGGGATCCTTGCCGAGCTCTTCCTCAATCGCGATCATGTGCAGCACCGAGGCCTCGTCTCCCCTCCTGCCCGATCGCCCCAGGCGCTGGCGGAGACTGGCGACGCTCGGTGGAGCGCCGATCTGGAACACGCCGTCTACGCTTCCCACATCGATGCCCAGTTCCAGAGTCGAGGTGCAGACCACGCTGGTGGGGAGTTCAGAGCACCGCAGGCGGCCCTCGGCCTCCTCCCGGATCTCCCTGGAGAGGTTGCCGTGGTGGGGGAAGTACTCCACCGGTACCCGCCGCTGCCCGCACAACTCCCGGAGCCCGTCCGTGTATTGCTCGACGGCGGACCGCGCGTTGGCAAAGACCAGATACCTCCTGCCCCTGGTCTGGGAGTACACGTACCGTACGACGTCGTGCAGGCCACCCCCGGGCTCCCGGGCGCTGCAGGCCTCCTCTTTGCCATCACCGCTCGCCACGCAGTTGGGCTCCCTGGTGCAGAAGCCCTTGAGCAGTATCTTGACATCACGCCCGCCCAGAGCGGCTATGACCGTCACAGCCTGCGGATGCGAGGGCCTAAGATGCCGGCAGGCCAGGTCCATGTCTCCCAGCGTGGCGCTCAGGCCGATGCGGGGGACGCGCCTGCGGAGCATGAGTTCCGTGCGATGCAAGAGCGACTGCAACTGCCGGCCCCGTTCGGTGCCAATGAGCGCATGCAGCTCGTCCACCACGACAAACCGCAGGCCTCCCAGCAGGCGCGGGAGCTTGGTGCCGTGGTTCACGAAGAGGGCCTCGAGCGACTCGGGGGTGATGAGCAGCACGCCTGAGGGCTGCTTGAGCAGGCGCTGCTTGTGGGTCTGCGGCACATCCCCGTGCCAGCGGTGGACGGGGATCTGCAGTGGCTCGCACAGGTCGCAGAGGCGGTCGAATTGGTCGTTGATCAGGGCCTTCAGGGGCACCACGGCCATGGCCGCCACGCCGGTGGTCTTCTCGCCCGCGATGGCGGAGCAGATGGGAAGAAAGGCGGCCTCCGTCTTGCCGCCGGCGGTGGGTGCGGCGAGGATCACGTCGTGGCCCTCCAAGATGGGCTCGATCGCCCGGGCCTGGATGTCGTGCAGCGACCGCCAGCCGCGCTCCCATATCCACCGGCGAACTCCCGTATGCAGCCGGGATACCGGGTTGTCAGCGCCGGGAGCGGTGCCTGCTAAGGGCCGGGGGGCGTCCACTGAGAAGGCCTCTCATTGCTGTGAAGTCGTTGCCGTGTCGCCGCCGCAGGTCGAGCCTCCCTGCGCGGCGCCGCTGTCGCCGGTCCCCGGCACGGTGTGTCGTACCTCTGCGGACATCGGCGTCCTGCGTGTGCGGGTTGTGGAGACAGGCCGCACGGCTCGCCCGCCGCCGGGTAGCCGCCGGCTCATCCGGACCTTCCCCGCTACAGCCTGAACGTCGTCAGCTCGTCATCAGCCGTCCCCGACTCCTCCTCTTCGACCCCATCATCGGCCGGCGGCTCCAGGTCGGGATTGGTGTCAACGGGCACCGTCACCTCACGCAGGAGGTCCGTGTAGGCCACGCCGGGGTTCTGCTCCAACACCGCCAGCATGTCCAGGAAGGCCTTGATCGTGTTGCGCGGCGTGCGGAAGTACGCTTCCCCGATGCGCTCCGAGCAGTGGGCCATGAAGGCATGCAGGCCCTGGTCGGGCACGAGCAAGCGCCCCTCGTCTCCCCGGGCGAACACGAGCCGCAGGCGGGTGAGCAGGACGAGAAAGTCCTCCTGCGTGAGGCCTGCCAGCCTGATCACAGGACTGGAGAGATCCACCAGCCCGTTGACCGCGAAGGTGTTCTCCGCCAGCCGAGACTGCAGCGCAGGATAGCTGTACAGCCCACGGCGGGTGTCAGTCAGGAACTCCGGCGTCCCGGCGAGGAGGAAGCCGAGGCCCGCCGAATCGCCCTGCAGGCTATCATTGAGGATGCGCAGCATCTGCTCGTAGTTGGCATTGCGTGACGCGGTGTGGTTCATCTTGAACAGGTTCACGAGTTCATCGAGACACACCAGGAGCCCGGCAAACCCGGCGAGGCGCACGAAGCGCGACAGAAGCTTGAGCTGATCGTAAAACGAGTTGTCGTCGACGATGGTGCGCACACCCAGTGCCGCCCGGGCGTCTGTCTTCGTTGAGAACTCACCCCTGAGCCAACGCACCGCGTCGGAGCGCATCTGCTCGTTTCCCGTGTCGTATCCGCGCCAGTATGCGGCGATGACCTCGGCGAAATCGTATCCGCCCACCATCTCCGACAGGCTCTCGAGCCTGGAATGGATGACGGTCTCCGGCGAGGCCCCGGCCTCGCGTGCCTCGGCGAGCGCGGAGGTGACGAATCGCTCCACCACGCCGGGCATCGCGCCGCCGTCGGGGTTCGCCCGGGTGGCCATGTTCCGCGCCAGCTCGGAGTACAGGGCCCTCGCCTGGCCCCCGGTGCCGTAGATGCGACGGTCCGGAGTGAGATCGGCGTGCATCGTCACCAGGCGCTTGTGCAGCGCAATGGCCCTTACCAGGTAGAGGAAGAAGGTCTTCCCCGAGCCGTACTCACCGATGACGAAGCGAATGCCGGAGCCACCCTCGGCGACGCGGGCGATGTCGCCGACAAGGGCCTGGACCTCCTGGGCTCTGCCCACCTGGATGTGCTGGTGTCCGCTCCTGGGCACCACGCCGGCGCGGAGCGACTGGATGATCGCGTCACGGTCCTTGGCCTTGAGCGACGGGCCGGAAGTCATGGGAGCATCACCTTGAGCACCTCTTGGTTCAGCGTGAGAACCTGATCGCCCTCACACAGCATCTCGTCGCACAGCTCCAGGGCCGCATCGTTGATCGTGTCCAGGGCGCCGTCCGGCAGGAGTCCGTGCTTCTCCGCCAGTTCTGCCATCGCGCTCCTGGACAACTCGCCATGGCGGGATAGGTCAAGCAGGAGCGCGGAATGGGCCGCATCCAGCCCGCAGGTGCAGACGACCTCCGCTGCGGGGGCCTTGTCGGCCGTGGCCTCCGGCGCCTCGTCCTCCTCGAAGATGTCTCCCAGAAGCCGGGACACGTGAGCCGTCTCCATGAGCTTGCGCCGGATCAGCTCCATGTCCAGCCCGACGGGTCCTGCAGGGCCGGAAGCGGCGTCATCGGGCGGCGGGATGGCCACCCCGGGCGCCCCCGGCTCGGCCTCGATGACCAGCACCGGCTCTGTCGGCGACAGAGACATGGTGCCGAGGCTGTGGAGCCTCCGGTGGACATCCTCCGGGTCGAGACCCAGCAGGCCGAAGACTCTCTCCAGGGCGGCGACTTCCTCTGGGGCAACGCCCTGCTCGGCCCACGCGACCTGCACCATCAGCGTGCCCAGAGCCTCCTTCTCACTTCTCTTGAGGCTCGAGAGCTGCGCGTGCAGGCCGCGCATGCTGGGCCGGGCGCTCTGCAGCCACCGCAAGTGAGCGCGGAGCCGAGCTTGTTCCGGCTCTGATAGCTCCAGGAAGGCCTCGAGGTAGCTCATCAGAGTACGGATCTCCGAAGAACTCACGACGCCGTCGGCCCCGGCCACGAGGCTGAAGAGATGACACACCAGCGTCGCCACAGCATACGCCGCGCTCGGGCCGGCCGGGGCGCCCTCCTCCAGGGCGAAGAGCACCGCCTCGCCACCCCCCTTCAGCGCCGGGCCTCCGAAGCGCACATCGGGCTCGAGGCCATAGCCGCACTTGTCAAGCAACTGGACCAGCGAGACCGCTTCCTTCTTCGCCAGCTTCTCCGCCGGCTCGCCGTTGAAGCGCAGGATCAGGTCGTCCGTGGGAACAACGGCGCTCTCGCGTTGCCCCAGCGCAGCGGACAGGTAGTCGCGCAGGGCCATGGTCTCGTCGCCGCGATGGGCAGCTACGAGCTCGCGGGGGAGCAGCGCCGTGGCGGCCGGCGAGCCCCGGGAGCTCTCGTGCCGGCCCAGGTAGCGGGAGTAGGCATCCAGGTCGGCCAGACACTCCTCCGCCAGGGCCTGTAGCCTCTGCAGCGGCGTTCTCAGCGCCGTCACGTCAGGCAGAGATTCGCCGGTCAGCGTCACCTCGCCCCCGAAGGAGGCGCTGGCCGGGCGGTAGCTGAGCTTCAGCCTCGTCTTGTTGGGCTCAAGCCGCATCCCGGTGCCATACTGCGCCACATAGCGCCAGGCAAAGAGGGCGCGGAACTCACTGTGGCAGCGCGTCCCCGCCGTGCGTAGGGAGGTCTCGGGACAGCAGAGGAACCACGACAGCGCCCACTCCCAGGGAATAGGGCTGCCGGCGGCCACCAGGCGCGCCAGCCCGTACTTGAGCTGTAGCGGATACCCACCGCTGGGTGGAGTCGCCGGGGGCTCCAGGTCAGCGAGGCCAAGCGCACTGCAGCGGATGGCCTCGGCTTCGAAAAGCCCGTCGGCGTACGATCGGAAGGAGCCGCCGGAGTCACCGTAGACGCTCAGGAGCCACCGCAGCTCGTTGAGCAGCGCCTTGCGCTCGGTTTCGTGGACGCTCTGCGCCTCGTGCAGCAACCGGCGTTCCAGACCGTAGAAGAAGAGGAAGACGTAACCGATATCGTACGCGGGATCGCGCCTTCCTGTGGCCAGCCAGTCCAGATACGTGGTCCGTCCCTCCGGCTCGAGCCGGGAATAGCTGGGCCAGTAACCGATGCGGTTCGCCGGCGGAGCCGGCCTGACGGCCACGCGAAGAGCCGGGTTGACCAACGACGGCTCCGCCACATGAGAGTCGGCGATCGAGCCAAGGCCGTTGCCCACGTACAGCATGCCGCCCTCGATCCGGCGGCCCGCGATGGACACCGACCTACCGGGAGGTACCCACTTGTCTCCGAGTGTAGCGGCGGGTACGGGAGACCGGCCGGGCTTTGCAGCCGTCGCTCCACGCGTCGTGACGGCTTCGGCCGCGGGGCCGAGGGCCCCCAGCCGCATCTCGGCCGGTGCCTCCTCCGTGGATGACACCATGAGCCGGGACTGTGCAGGGGTGCCGGTTGGGCATGACGTCGAGGGGGCGGCCGGCGGCAGGAGCACCGTGCGCTCTTCGGGGGACCCCAACAGGCCCACCGGGGGCCCCTCGGTAGCTGCGTCCGCCCTCTCCGGTAGGGCCTGCGAGCCGGCAGGAGATGCGTCGACCGGCCGACAATGCGAGCCCTCGGTCCCTCGGCGGACCTGCTGAAGGTGGCGCACCAGCCAGACGATGCCGGCCACTAGGAGCAACCCGACAACGATCCCCATCCTGGTCTAGACCCCCAACCTCTAGATGCCTATATGCACCGACTTCTGTACAGATGAATCAAGCTCTGGGGTCGCGATCACGCCGTTCGTGAAGGCGTAGGTCGGGCTTTCCACTCACATTATGCATGAACGCACTGGGGCCACATTTCGCCATTCCCGCGTCCGGAACGGTCGAAGTACTGCCGTTCTCCCCCCTCCTCCCGTCTCCGCCGGCCGTTTGGCGGAGTACAAGCGGCTCGAAGAGACGCCGAGAGGGGGGCTGGGGGGTGAGGCGACGTGAATCGGCGCCTGTCAGTAACCTGCATAATCTG
>CAZXDD010000496.1:0-6141 GCA_964639415.1 uncultured Armatimonadia bacterium | reverse complement strand
TCGATCTCCGAGCGGTCGGCGAATGTCTTGAACCCACGCATCTCGATCTTCTTCAGATACACGCTGCAGCACCCGGGGCAGGAGAATAGGCCAAAGCGACATCCGGCCGGACGGCCATCGGCGAAGAGCAATCGGAGGGGTCGAGCAAAGCCACGACGCCCACAGGGGGTCGACGGGCGATCCCGAAGTCAGGGGGAAGTGGTGCACCCATTGTCCTTGGCGGCGGCTGGGTCCGCGGGCCGAGCGGTCAGCATTCTGGCTCCGCAGGCCGGTGAGGTGATGAAGGTGCGCCCGGCCCTGCCGGTACGCGCGGTGTAGGTCTCCTTCACCGCATCACAGAATGCCGACGCCTCAGCGACCCGGACCACGGCCAGTACGCAGCCGCCGAATCCCGCCCCGATGAGACGTGCTCCCAGGCATCCCGGGGTACCGCAGGCGGCCCGGACCATCTCGTCCAGCTCGGTACAGCTCACCTCGTAGTCATCCCGCAGGCTCTCGTGGGTCTGACAAAGCAGCCGTCCGAGCTCCGGGAAATCGCCCCTGCCAAGCGCCTCCACCCCCTGCAGGACCCGGCGGTTCTCGCTGACCACGTGCCTGGCACGGCGGAAAGCCACCTCGGGCATCCGCGACCGGTGGCGCAAGAGCTCGTCCATGGTGGCGTCCCGCAGCTTCCCCACACCCAGGGCCTCGGCGGCGGCGTCACACTGCTCGCGACGCTTGTTGTACTCATCGGAGGCGGCCAGGTCTCGGGCCTTGGTGGTGTCGCAGACCACGAACACGCAGTCGTCGGCGCCGAAGTTCACCTGGTCCACGCGGAGTTGGCGGCAGTCGATGAGCGAGGCGGCACCGTGGTGGGCGAAGATGGACGCGAACTGATCCAAGATGCCGCAGCGCACGCCCACGTACCGGTTCTCGGCCTCCTGACACGCCAATCCCAGGGCGGCGGGAGACATGGGGACGCCGGCTGCGTCCAGCAGCGCCAGGGCGCAGGCCACCTCGAGGGAGGCCGAGGAGGCCAGACCGGCACCGATAGGCAAATCTCCGCAGATGACGGCATCCATCCCCGGCAGCGCGGCCTCTCCGCGGGCCATGACCCACACGACCCCGCGCACATAGGCGGCCCAGTCTCGGGTCTCGGTCGGTGCCCGCAAGTGCTGCAGATCAAACTCGGCCGTCTGCCCGAAGGCCTCGGAGTGAACCCGGAACAGGCCGTCCGGGCGCGGGGCCGCGGCCACAAGAGTGCCCTGGGTGGTGGCGGCCGGCAGCACGTAGCCGTCGTTGTAGTCGGTATGCTCCCCCAGTATGTTGATCCGTCCCGGGGCCCAACTGACCCGGATGTCCCCGGGGGCCCGCCCCTCTCGAGGCAGCGCAGACTGCAAGAGGTCCGCCATCTCGGCGGCCTTTTCAGGTCCTATGTGCATGTATGGAGACTTCCTCAGCCCGGCTCAGACTCCGGGCCTCCCCGGCCCGGCCCGGCGAATTATAGCGCCCGCCACAGCCTACTGTCAAACAACCCCGGCCCCCGAGACGAGCGGGAATCCTGCCCGGCCGCATGGACGGCACGGCCCGCTCACAGGGGGCCAGACGCCGGGAGCGGCCAAGACCTTAACGCCCGGGAGATGTCCAAACCACATGCCGCGCAGGCAACATCTCAGTAACCAAGAGGAGTGGGACCATTGGCAGCCCGCATCGCACCACGGATACCCCTCATAGCCATAGTTGTGCTGACGCTCGGCTCGACGGCGCGGGGCTACTGCGCCGAGAACATCGTCGTGGCCAATTCGGTTGTCGCCAGGATCAGTTGCGCGGGCGAGTACGCCTCGGTCGTGGAACGCGCAGCGAAGATCGACCAGCGCATCGTCCAGGCGATCTCCACCGAGAACGTGGGGAAGCCGGCCATGAGCATCGCCACGTCCGGCGGCCACCCGGCCATCTGCATCGGCAAGTCCTTCCTGCTGAAAGTGTACCCCGAGGATGCCGCGGCGTACAAGTGCTCGCCGGCCCAACTGGCCAAACAGTGGAGCGACAACTTCACTCGGCTATTCCCCCTGGCACAGCCCGCCATCCACATGTCCAGTCCCACCAACGCCTCGGAGCAGGCCCGGAGCGAGGCGGCGCTGAAGAGGGCCGCCAATGTCAGCATCGCGCCGGCGGACTGGGCCATCGTGGCGGTCATCATCGACCACTTCGATCTGGCCAGGGAGCTTGACGCCGAGGACCTGCAGCAGGTGCTGAGCATGCTTTGCACCCGGGTCTATGAGGACATCCGCCAGGCCGTGTGGAACGGAGCCGGAGGGGTCAAGGTCCCCGCTCTCCCCCATGAGCCCGGCAAGTGCCCCGAGCCCGGCTGCTGCCCCGGCTGTCGGGCCGCGATGGCCGCCATCGTCGCCCCGCCCGCCGAGATGAGCGCTTCGGCGGCGGTAGAGCCCGAGAAGCCGCAGGCGACCGCGATGGCCACCACGCCGGAGGACGAGGTGGCAGTACCTATCGGCGTGCGGCGTCGCATCGAGGGCGGCATCAAGCTGATGGGCATGGTGGATCAGGACAGGTACCTGCGCGACCGCGCCATGGTGGCCCACACGATCCTGAGCGCGACGCGCAAGGAACTGCCGCCGGCGCAGGCCGGGGCATGCGCGCAGGCGAGGTGAGGCGGCCGGGCGGCGGAGGGATTGCGGTCTCGGGGTGCGGGACTTGGCTCCCGCACCCCTGTGACTTCGGGGAGCGGCCGGGGGTGACACCGCGGGGAGCGGCGCCGGGTCTTCAGTAGGTCATCTCCCCCTGCGCCGGACTAGCCGAACTTCCACACCACCCCGTAGCCGCCGCGGGGATAGACCCAGTCGATGTTGTCATAGGGGCAGACGATCTTGCACACCCCGCACTCCAGGCAGTTCTCGAAGGCCACCAGCACCTGCCCGTGCTCGGCCTCCCACTCGTAGACCTCCGCCGGGCACCTGGCGATGCAGGGCTTGTCCTCGCACTTGCGGCAGACCTCCTGATCCTTGATCTTCAGGTGGGTCAGCTCGTCGGTCTTGTACTTCACCTTGTAGAGCTTGTCGGCCAGGCCCACATTGGCCTCGCGCTCTTCCACTCGCTTGAGGGCCTCTGCCGCGCCGGTATCGGTCTTGCCGTTCATCAGGGGAAGGACCTCCCTGCATCAATGCCGTCCCAGGCCAGTCCGAAGATGCTGCGGCGCTCGAAGAGCATGCGCAGGATCTTCCACTGCTTGGAGCGTTTCGACTCGCCGTCCACGGACATCATCTCATACGCCGCGTCGGCGGCGAACTGCGGGTACACCTGGAACACCGGATGGTGCTCCATGAAGCCCGTCGCGTTCCGGTACTTGCGCAGGTCCGCCAGGATCGGGCTATGCTCCAGCCGCTCGCGATAGCGGTTGAGCACCCGGGAGGAGAAATCCCCTCTCTCGTGGGCCTCGATGGCCGTCTCGGCCGCCAGCATCCCCGACCGAATCGCGTTGTTGGACCCCTCGCGGTGGAGGCTGTTGACCATCATGCCCGCATCGCCGCAGATCATCACCCCATTGCCGAAGAGCTGGGGCATGGCGTTGTAGCCGCCCTCGGGGATCATGTGCGACAGGTACTCCACCGTCTCGCCGCCCGCCAGCAGCGGCGCCACCTGTGGGTGCTTTCTGAAGCGCACAAACAGGTCGTAGGGCGTATAGGGGCAGTCGATGGCATCGGCGAGCGTCACTCCGACACCCACGGACAGGCTGGTCTTGTTGGTATAGATGAAAGCCATGCCCAGCAGGCCGGCGGTGGCGTCGGCCATGAGCTCCATCGCCACGCCCTGGCTGCTGTCGGCAACGTGGAAGCGGTCGTTGATCACCTGCTCCGGGAGGCTGATGACCTCCTTGACCACGCTGGCCACCTGGTGAGGCCTGAGCTTCTTCTGCATCCCCAGGCTGATGGCAAGCTGGGGGTTCACTCCCTCGCACAGGATCACGATGGGTGCGTACAGCTCGCCGTCCTCCCGGCCGCAGCGCACACCGACGACGGTGTCGCCCTCGCGGAGGACCTCCTCCACCATGGTCTGGCAGATGATGAGGGCCCCGGCCTTCTGGGCCTGCGCGGCGAACCAGCGGTCGATCTTGACCCGCAGGACGCTGAAGGCATTGGGGGCGCCGTCCAGCAGCTTGTCGCTGCGGAATCCGCCCTTGAGCGCGGAGTCGGGGGTGAGCATCCAGGCCTGCTGCTCGACGATGGCGCGCTCCAGCGGCGCCTCCTTCCAGAAGTCGGGCCAGACCTCGGCGGTGGGCTTGGTGTACAGGATCCCGCCCATGACGTTCTTGGTCCCGGGCTGATCGCCGCGCTCGATGACGATCGTGTTCAGGCCGGCGCGGGCCGCGACGGTAGCGGCCGCCAGTCCCGCGGGACCGGCCCCCACCACGATCACATCGAAGTTCTTGTCGACGCCTTGGTTCCCCTGCGTCATGCGCGTACAGTCTCCTCACCGGAAGAGAGATTGAGTTCCTCTTCGCCCAGCAGGACCTTCCTCAGGTCCCGCTCCTTGGCCACTCGCACCAGTTCCGGAATCACGCGGTACAAATCCCCCACGATGCCGTAGGTCGCCACCCCGAAGATCTTGGCGTTCGGGTCGAGGTTGATGGCCACGATGGTATCGGAGGTCTCCATCCCCACGAGGTGCTGGATCGCGCCGGAGATGCCGCAGGCCACGTAGAGCTTGGGCCGGACCGTGGTGCCCGTCTGCCCCACCTGGTGGTCGTGGGAGATCCAGCCGGCGTCCACCGTGGCCCTCGAGGCCCCGACGACACCGCCCAACGCGTCGGCGAGCTCCTTGATCAACTCGAAACCCGAGGGGCCGCCGAGGCCCCGGCCGCCGGAGACGATGACCTCGGAGAACTGCAGGTTGGGCTTATCCCCCGACTCGTCGGTACGGAAGCCGACCACCTTCGTCTTGAGCTGATCCTCGGTGAGCGCCAGCGTCTCGACGATGACCTCCACGCCGCGGCCGGGCTCGCGGGGCAGCGCGGTCATCACACGGGGGCGTACCGTGGACATCTGCGGCCGTGTGGCGCGGGTGACGATGGTCGCCATGATGTTGCCGCCGAAGGCCGGCCGCGTCTGGAGCAGATTCCTCGTGGCGGGATCGATCGCCAGCCCGGTGCAGTCCGCCGTCAGACCCGTATGCAGGTCCGTGGCGATGGCCCCGGCCAGGTCGCGCCCCATCGTGGTGGCACCCATGAGCATGATCTCGGGCTTGTACTTCCCCACCAGATAGATGCAGCCCGCGGCGTAGGGATGGGTGCGGTAGTTCTCCAGAAGCTCCGTGTCGATGACATAGGCTACATCGGCGCCGTGCTCCCCGGCCTCGGCGGTGACGCCTTCCATCCTGTGCCCGAGCACGACGGCGCACAGCCTGCAGCCCAGTGAGTCGGCAAGACCCCGGCCGGCCCCCAGCAGTTCCCAGCTCACAGGGTGCACGTGGCCCCGGGCCTGCTCGACGAAGACCCAGACGTCCTTGTACCGGCCGAGTTCCCTGGCCAGGGCCTCCTCCTCGCTCTCCTCCGCCGGGACCTTCTCCTCCCCGGCGTCCGCCTCCTGGCCCCCTTCGACCTTGACCTCAAAGCACGCGGCCGGGCACACCTTGGCGCATTTGCCGCACTTGATGCACTTGTCGAAATCCACCTCGGCGATGCCGTCCACCATCTCGATGGCATCGACAGGGCACTCTGCCGTGCAGTACGTGCAGCCGGTGCATTGCTCTTTGCGGTAGATCAAAGTGCGCTTCTTCTTCGCCATGTGCATCCATCCCGGGGGTCGAGAGGCGGGGCCAAGGGCCCGTCACCCGGCCGTTGTCGTACGCCGTTGGGGCAGGCGGCGCCCTGACCCGGTGTGGCAGGCCGGGCCCGTCGCCGCCGCGATCTTCCGCCGTCCGCGCAGGTTGCCGCCGTGCCGTCGGCCACCCCGTAGGTCGGGCTTTCCACTCACACTATGCATGCACGAACTGGAGCCACATTGGGCCCTTGCTGCGCCCGAAACGTACGTCCCGCAATGCGGGACCGTTCTCCCCCCTCCTCCCGTCTCCGCCGGTCCCGCCCTGCGGGACGAAGTACAAGCGGCTCGAAGAGACGCCGAGAGGCGGGGTCGGGGGGGTGAGGCGACG
>CAZXDD010000495.1:0-6183 GCA_964639415.1 uncultured Armatimonadia bacterium | reverse complement strand
CCGTCGTTCTGCAGCTTCACCAGATAGGTGGCGGTGGTGTCTCGGTCCACGGTCTCGGCGTGGGTCTGGGAGGCGCCTGTGGTGTTGTACACGTCATCCCCGAGATAGCCGGACCCATCGTGAATGAGCAGGTCGGGCTGCCGGCTCTCGGGATCAATCGGCAGTTGCAGCACGGCCACGGCATAGTGCTGCATGCCCGCGTAGGAGCCACCCCAGGTCATGGTGTGATAGGTGTTGTCCCACGTGTTGTGGATATACAGCGTCTGTGCGCCGCCGGTCTCGTCATACCCACGCCCGACCATGCTGTGGCCGGCGATCTGGATCATCACCGGGCGGCCGGCATCGATCTCCGCCTTGTAGTCCTCGAATGTGAACCCCGTCGCGTTGCTGGCCTGCCCCAGCACAGTCGCGCCGCCCGGGATCAACTGGCTGTAGTTCCCGTACGCCGGCACGGTGTAGCCCCTGGACTCCACGAACAGACGCATGCCGTGGCAGCCGTCCCTATACGTGGGTTCGCAACCGGAGTAGTCGTAAAGCCGGGCTCCATTAATGCTGTAGAAGAACTTCGTGGACCCATCGCTGCAGGCGTACTTGCTCTGGTTGGTGCCCATGAAATCGCCGGTGCTCTCCAGGGGCGAGTGCTCGTCCCAGTTCCCGATGTACGGGTCGGCCGCGGTGCTGCCGTAGTCGACCCAGTAATCATCTACCGAACCTTTGGTCAGGCGGCCGTCGATGCCCTGATGGGTGGCGCTGATCGGGCATTCGCCGCAGGTGACCGAAGGGTAGGTTGTGTGACCCCAGACCGTCTCGTTGTTCAGGGGGCACACGCCACCGTTCGCCGGACCGGTGTACATGTTGGCATACTGTCCGGTGGGGAGGTTGTCGTAGTAGCCCATCATCATTGCGGCGGAGGTGGCCGAACAGCCGTAGCACCAGGTGAAGGCCGGCACGTTGGGCAGGATCACCGCACCTCCCCCGGCCGCATCCGGTCCGGGCAGTGGCGCCCGGACTTCCGCGGGTAGCACCGCCGGTGGCCGCCCCGGGACATCCACGCAGATCAGCGTCTGGCCGCCATCCCGGAACACGCCCACGACCAGCGAGGGATCCGCCCAGCCCGGCACAGCGGCGAGGAACAAGAGGATGATCGCCGCCCACAGCACCCAGGACCTGGAATAGCTCGAGGGCCGCGTCATGTCTTCTCCGGATGGACAACGCATCTGCCTTCACCTCACATGCCCCTGATGGCACTGACTATCCACAGGTCCGCGCGTCTACCGCCGGCAACATGCCGTCCACAGACCCCGCGGGACGGAGGGGGACGGACGACAACGGGCGGGGAGCGCACCGGAATTCGGGGAGCGTGATGCCGAGGCCAAGGGATCGGGGACCGACCACAGTCCAGACGCTCACATGCCTATATCGGCCGGCATGGACAGGTGTTGAGCGGCCCCCTGCGGCCCACGGTTGACCGGCGTCTCCAGCGGTCGCGGCCAGGGCCGCTGCGGGAGCGGCAAGAGCTTCAGAGCCTCAGGGCTCCTTGCCATCGGCCGGGGGTTGCTCTATACTCTGGGCTGTAGTGAGTCGTCCCCGATTGTCACGATCTCATATACCCCCACAGGCCCCGGCGGGTGCCTGGCGCTGCTCTCCGGCAGGCGAGACAGGCGTGTGCCCTGAACTCACCCGGAGGCGCTCCCGGCCGGGCTCCGATACGGGCGGCGGCGTGGCTCCTCCGATGAATAGGCCCGAAGACAGCTCAACAGTGACCGACGACATCGCCAAATTCCTGGAGATCCTCCCTCCCGAGGCCCAGGACAAGCTCACCGGGCACGAGCGGCTCGGTGAGCTGCTCGAGGTCGTCATCGATCTCGGCCGCCCTATCGAGGCCCGGTTCCCCATGGGCTTTGAGTACCTCTCCGAGGCCGCCGCCACGCGCGACGACATCGCCTACGTGGTGGAGCGTGTAGGCGAGTTCGACCGTGACAACCGTGCGGGCATCGAAGCCACCCTACACCGCATCGCAGCCATGCGCAACAGACTGGGCGAGGTGGTGGGACTCACCTGCCGGGTCGGACGGGCGGTGTTCGGCACGGTAGATATCATCCGTGATATTGTCGATACCGGCCGCAATATCCTCCTTCTGGGCAGGCCCGGCGTGGGAAAAACCACGAAACTGCGGGAGGTGGCCCGGATACTGGCCGATGAGGCCAGTCGCCGCGTCATCGTCGTGGATACCAACAACGAGATCGCCGGAGATGGGGACGTCCCACATCCGGCCATCGGCCATGCGCGGCGCATGCAGGTGCCCAACAACAAGCAGCAGCATGATGTGATGATCGAGGCGGTAGAGAACCATATGCCGGAAGTGGTGGTGATTGACGAGATCGGCACCGACGCCGATGCCGCGGCGGCCCGCACCATCGCCGAGCGCGGCGTACAGCTCATCGGCACCGCACACGGCACCAGCGTGACGAACCTGATGTCCAATCCCACGCTCTCGGACCTGGTGGGCGGCATCCAGGCCGTCACCCTCGGCGACGACGAGGCCCGGCGCCGCGGCACACAGAAGACCGTTCTCGAGCGCAAGGCCCCGCCCACCTTCGATACCATCATCGAGATCGAGGACATCGCCAGACTGGCGGTGCACTTCGACGTCGCCACCGATGTGGACCGCCTGCTTCTGGGGCTGCCTGTCAGTGCCGAGCTGCGCGAGCGCGGCGAGGACGGCGAAGTCGTCACCAGCCGCCGAACCTCGGAGATCGAGACCCAGGGCCCCTTCGGCCCGGACGCCGAGGATGAGATCAAGATCGTCGAGCGCCAGATGAGACAGGGCGCCGATGGCCCGGAGATCCAGCACGTCTACGCCCTGGGGATCGGCAGGAGAAAGCTGGAGCGCGCGCTGTACGAGCAGCGGGCGCCCGCGGTGGTGGTGCGCAATCATGAGGACGCCGACATCGTCTTCGCCCTCACCGGCGACCGCGAGGCCAAGGAGCTCATGCGCTCGCCGGGCGACGCCAAGATCGTCGGGGTACGCAGCGATACCTACACGCAGATCGCCGAGGCCGTCAGGCTCACCTTCGGAGGCTCCAGGGTGGCCCAGGAGCAGTTCGCGGTGAGGGAGGCCGAGGAGGGCGCCAAGAGAGTCCTGCGGGACCGCCGGCCCGTGGAGCTACTGCCCCAGAATCCCTACATCCGCCGGCTGCAGCACGAGGTGATCGCCAAGCACAATCTGCAGTCGCGCAGCGTGGGGCACGATCCCAGGCGCCGGATCAAGATCCTCCCCGCCGAGGACGCCTCATGAGCCCCCGCTTCATCGTGCTCGACGGCGTCGAGGGGTGTGGCAAGTCCACTCAGGCGCGGAAACTGGCCGCGCATCTGAGGGCCGAGGGCCACGAGGTAGTTCTGACCCATGAGCCCGGGGGCACGCCGGTGGGTGAGGCGATCCGCGAGCTGATACTGGACCCGGCCTACCCGGAGATGGACCCCCTGGCCGAGTTGATGCTGTTTTGCGCCTCCAGGGCCCAGCACTGCCGACAGGTGATCGCACCGGCCCTTCAACGCGGAGCCTGGGTGGTGTGTGACCGCTTCTCGTCCGCCACGCTGGCCTATCAGGGCCACGCCGGCGGTCTGGGAGTGGCCGCGGTGCAGCAGGTGAACCGGGTGGCCACGGCGGGGCTCGAGCCGGACCTGCTCATTGTCCTGGACGCCGACCCGCGCGTGGGCTGGGCACGCAAGTTCTCCGGGAAGCAGAGCGACCCGGCCGACCGCATCGAGCAAAAGTCCCTGCAGTTCCATGAGGCGGTGCGCGAGGGCTTCCGACAGGTGGCCCGGTGCGCCAAGGCGGCGGTGGTGATCGACGCCGACCGCTCACCCGAGGAGGTCTTCTCCTCCGTGATCGCGGCGATCCTGGAAGGTGCTTGCTGATGGCTGCCTGCGGAGTGATCGGGCACCGGCGCCCGCTCTCGGTCCTGCGCCGATCTGTGTTCTCCCGGCGCGTGCCCCAGGCCTATCTGTTCGTGGGCCCCGAGAGCGTGGGCAAGACCCTGGTTGCCCACGAGTTCGCCAAACTCGTCAACTGCGCCCAGAGCGCCGCCTGGCAGGGCCCAGATGATGTGGTGTCCTGCGGCGAATGCTCGGCGTGTAGCCGCATCGAGCAGGACCGACACCCGGACATCCACCTCATCCGGCCACTGGCCAAGGTCCAGACCGAAAGCGAGGACGGCGCCGCCGAGGATACCACCTTCGAGGGCTCACTGATAACCACCGAGCAGATCGGTCAACTCATCGGTGAGGCCAACCTCAAGGCCACCGAAGCCCGGCGGAAGGTGTTCATCATCTCCTCGGCCGAGAAGATGAACGTCACCTCGGCCAACCGCCTGCTCAAAACGCTGGAGGAGCCTCCGGCGGACACCACCCTCGTATTGACGACCCAGAACCTCAGCGGCCTGCTGCCCACAATCATCTCCCGCTGCCAGGTGCTGACCTTCCATCCGTCACCTCTGGCCGAGGCCGAGGAGGCTTTGGCCCAGCGCTTCCCGGAGGCCGACCGCGGCGCTTTGCGCTCCGTGGTGGCGCTCTCCGGCGGCCGAGTGGGGGCCGCGATCCGACTGCTCCAGCACGGGGGCGTGCTGCAGATCCGGTCGCGTCTCCTGGACCTGGCCGCCTCGTTGCCGGGTCGCGAGTGGTTCGAGGGTATGATGATCGGCGAGCGTCTGGTGGACATGGCCGAGGAGTGGTGGCTCGCCACCGAGGAGACCGAGTTCGCCGAAAAGGCTCTCAAGGCCAGCCCCGACCGGGTCAAGCGCACCCGCATGAACGACATCCTCGACGTCTTGCTCACATGGTTCCGCGATCTGGCGCTGCTGTCGGCCGGGGGCAACTCGGCCCTGATCGTGAATGCCGACAGGGCCTCTGAGCTGCAGGAGGCGGCGGGCAAGGTCGATGCGGCCAAGGCCCGCACGGTATGCGAGGACATCGAGGTCACGCGGAAGCATCTGCGGGGCAATGCGAACCTCAGGCTGGCCTCGGAGCTCCTGGCCTTCCGCCTCATTCGGGCAACGCGGTAGGGTCCGGGCCTGTGTGGACGGGGCTCAGGCTACGCCGCGCCCTGACGCGTCCCGTGGCCGCCGCACGCCGTACGGCCCCACTCCCATGGGCTCCAGCGGAGGTTAGCGTCCGGTGTTCTTCCCCTATGGAACCGCCCGTGAGCACGATCAGTTCCCGGTCGCCACGGCCTCCATCATCGCCGCCAATGTGCTGGTGTTCATGCTCCAGCTCGGCGGTGCGATAGACCCTTTCGCCCTCGGCTTCGTCCCGGCCGCCCCCAACCCCCTCACGGTGATCTCCTCCATGTTCGTCCACTCCGGGTTCATGCACCTGGCAGGAAACATGGTGTTCCTGTGGGTCTTCGGCGGCCATGCGGAGAACGCTCTGGGCGTGACACGGTACCTGCTGGTCTACCTGTCTGCAGGTGTGGGCTCAGACCTTCTCCACACAGGCATCTGTGCCATGGGGCCGCCCGACATGCTGGAGATGCCGCTTCTGGGCGCCTCCGGGGCGATCATGGGGGTCGTCGCGCTCTTCGCCCTGCGCTACCGGAAGGTCCGGGTACAGTTCTGGTACTTCATCCTCTTCCGCATGGGCACATTCGAGCTCTCCGCACTGTGGACGGCCATCATGTACTTCGTCACTGACCTGGGCTCCGGGCTCCTGAGCCTGGGCAACACCGATGGCGGCACGGCGCACTGGGCCCATGTGGGCGGGTTCTTCGCCGGTGCCATCTGGGCCTTCGCCGGGGGGTCGTTCAAAGAGGGGGTGACGGAGGAGCATCGGGAGCACGTGGATGACCTGTTCCAGTCCGGAGCCCAGCTCAGCGCCCTGCGGGAGGCCGAGAAGCACCTCCGCAGCGACCCGGCGGACGCCGAGCTGCGCGCTCAGGCGGCCCGGACCTACCAGGCCAACGGCGAACCGCAGAGGGCCGCGAGGCACTGGGGTCGGGCGCTTGAGGTCTGGGTCGCGCACGGAGAGCTCGAGGAAGCGGCCGCCGAGTTCGAGTACATGCGCGGCCGGTACGATCCGGCCCTGTACCCCCCGGACATGCTGGTGCGCATGGGACAGGTGCTGGAACGCGCCGGCCGCTACGACACCGCCATCCTCGCCTGTCGCGACGTCCTGGCCGCCCACCCC
>CAZXDD010000494.1:0-6187 GCA_964639415.1 uncultured Armatimonadia bacterium | reverse complement strand
CGCCGCTCTCTGCCCCGGCGGGAAGGTCATCCGCCACCAACGAACAACGACGGCGGCGCACGGGTCGCCGCCCTCAAGCGGCCAACGGCAACGCCCCATCCCCCGATCCGCACCCGCTCAGAGGTGCCGGCCGTGCAGCCATCGAACCCTTCTTGGTGCTTGGCCAAGAGACAGGGTGATGGCTTATGCTTGCCAGGATCATCGCGCTCCTTTGCGTGGCCGCCTCCGCCGGGGCGCAATCCAGGCTTCCGGAGGGAACGTTGGCGTACTGGAGCTGCGACCGGCTGGAGGCCGGCGGCTGGCGCGACAACGACTGGGCCACCGGGGGCTCCGGGCGACTGCACTTCGACACAGAGGTCAAGCTGCACGGGGAGGCCTCGCTGCGGCTGGAGGGCGCCCCCGAGGGTTCGGTGTCCGCGATCTCGCTGGAACGGCCGGCGGAAGTAGACACCGCCGGCAGCTACGTGCTGCAGGTGTGGATGAAGACCGCCGGGGTCGAGGGGTCGGCGCAGGTACGCGCTCTGGCCCACGGCCCGCAGCCGGGCGAGCAGTACCACCCTCTGGGCTGGCTGAGGTTGAGTGACTCCGTTCACTATGCGCTCAGCGGCGACAATGACTGGACGAAGGTGCGCCTCCCGATCGCAAGGATGCCGGGCGGGACGACAAGGGTGTTCTTCTACCTGCTCCTGGAGGGCGAGGGCACCGCGTGGTTCGACGAGTTCTCCTTCGCCGATGCGGGGGTGGAGGTGCCGCTGGGCGGAGAGGTCGCGCTGCGGGACGATGACTATGCCGGCAAGCGGTTTGATGATGCCGATCTACCGGCCAACCTGCTGGCCAACGGGGGCTTCGAGGAGGGCATGGTCGGCTGGCAGATGCTGCCCGCCGACTACTCGGCCGGAGTCGACGGCTCGCAGGCCCACTCGGGGACGCACTCTTTCCGCTTCGATGCCATGGAGTTCACCGGCTGCTATCTGTTCCAGACCATAGATATCGACCCGCGACGCTACTACCGCATCAGCCTGTTTGCCAAGACCGAGAACCTCACCGGCTTCTTCTTCACCCATCTGCTACCGCGGAACCGGCACAACGTCCCTTTGGGCTGGCACGGCGAGAACCACGCCGGCGAGCACCACTACGTCACCGGCGTCACCGATGGCTGGGAGGAACGAGTGCTGGTCACCCGTTTCGCTCCACAGGCCGCGGGCGTCACCATCTTCCCCCGTGTGGAGGACACCATCGGGACGGTGTGGATCGACGATCTCGAGATTCGCCCGCTGCCCCTGGACTACCGGCCCGGAGGTCATGAGCAATGAGCAGGGCCATCGCCGTCACCCTCGCCGCGCTCGTGGCCTGTACGGCCTGCGCCCAGAATTGGCAGACGGGAGAGATCGTGCGCCACAGCGGGGCCGACGGCAATGTCATCGCGGACGCCTCCATCGAGACAGACGCGTGGCTGGTGAGCGGGGGCGCGCTGTTGTCGGCCCACAGCGCGCGGACGGGTCAGCGTGGGGCGCTCATTCGGAGGGAGGATGACAAGACCTCGCCCGCGGCGCAGAGCCCATCATTTCCGGCCCGCCCGGGACCCTGGCTGGTCTCCGGGTGGTTGCGCACACGCATGCCGGCCATGCGCGACCCCAACTACAGCGCCGTCTTGGATGTGCGCTGGCTCGATGCGGAGCGAACGTCACTGGGCGGCGAGCGGATAGCGGCTCAAAATGGAGTCACCCACGCCTGGGTGTACCGGGAACGGGCCGTCACGGCTCCCCCGGGCACGGCATCAGGAGAGCTGGTATTCGGCTTCAACTGGAGCTCCACCGGCCTGGCGGAGCTGGACGATGTAGCCGTCACGCCCCTGGATGCCGGGGTCACCCCGGCCGCCGGGGTGAGCCTCTCTCTGTCCGCCGCCCGGCGCATCTTCGCCCCCGACGAGCCCCTGGCCGTCCGGGCCACGGTGCGCCTGGCCGAGGGGCCCGAGCGGCCCGTGCGGCTCCAGATGGATGTCTCCGATTCCCGGGGCAGGCACCTGACCTCCGGCCACGCCGCGACCGTGGCGCATTCCCACCGCGACACCGCGGTGACGATCGTCGCCGCTCCCGTTCAGGCTCCGGAACGGGAACGTCTCGTGGCCCGGGTGCTCACCGACCCGCCCACGGGGCCCGCTCAGGACTTCGGACTCCTGGTGATCCCGCGCCCCACGGACTTCTCGCTGCAGCCCACGTCGCCCTTTGCCGCCCTCGAGGGGCACCCCTATACGGCCAGATGGCTCGGGGTGCGCTGGAACCGCCCCAACTTCAACTGGAACGAGCGGGAGATGGAGCTGGCCTCGCGCTATGGGCTCAACTACGTGGGGATGATCAACGAGGCCAATGCGGCTCTGGAGGGCCGCATGTCGCTTGAGGACTACGGCCGGCACGTGCATGAATCTGTAAGCCGCGTCAAGCACAGGGTCACCTACTGGCAGCTTGGCAACGAGCCCAACCTCTACCAACCCGGCGTGCCGGAGAAGTGGGCCGAAGTGCTGCGGGTCGGCTATGAGGCGGCCAAGCGGGCCGACCCCGCCTGCCGGGTGATGTGGGGCGGCATCACGGCTCTGGACGTGGACCCGGAGATGGTGGACAAGCTCCTGGCTGCCGGGGGCGGCAACTACACCGATATGATCGATGTGCACCTCTATGTGCCCATTGTCGAGATGGACCGCCTGCTGGCCAAAGTACGCGCCGACATGGCCAAACACGGCGTGGACAAGCCGATCGTCATCACGGAGGTCACCGCCACTTTGGGCACCGCGGTGCCCGAGCGGGAGAAGGCGGCCCATGTCTATAAGCGCTATGCGGTGGCCGAGAGCCACGGTGTCTTGGCCTCGTGGTGGTTCGTCCTGCAGTGGGTCAATACCGGGGAGTTCCGCTACTGCTCGCTGATCGACCCCGGCACCGGGGAGCCACACGAGGCGGCCGCCGCCTACAGCCGGTTAAGCGCGGCCCTTGAGGGCGCCCGGTTCGTGCGCAAGGTGGACTTCGGCGGGGATGCCTGGGTCTACGAATGGGAGAAGCCCGGGCGCCGCTTCTACGTGGCCTGGGCCGAAGGGGAGGGCGCCGGGGCGGTGGCGGCTCTGCCCTGCGGGACCGGCACGGGCACCGTGACGGATGTCGCGGGCCATCAGTGGGATGTGCGGGTGGCCGGAGGACTGACCGTGGGCCTGCGCGACGAGCCGCTGCTGTGCGAGCTGCCCGCCGGTGGCTCGAACGGGCCCCAGGCGCCCTCACACGACCTGCCGCAGGCCCCGTTGTCTCTGGCCCGCGGCGCCTCGTGCCAGTTGCCCGTGCCATCGTTCGACGGCCTGTTGACTGTGGAGACCCCGGCGGGGATCCTCGCCTCCGATCCGCAGGGCGGGGCTTTGCGCCTCGTTGCGGCCCCGGAGGCCGACCTGGGGCTCCACTGGCTGGTGGTTCGCCACCGCCGGGACGACACCGACGTCGGCTTCCTGCGCCAGTCGCTGGCGGTCACACCTCCCGTCGCTCTGGACCTGAGGCCTCTGCCGGGGCCCGGGGGCAGTGCGGCCGTGGCTGCCTCGGTGACCAACCTCTCAGCCACACCGCTTTCCGGTATGCTCACCATCCACTCGCCCCTCTCAGTCGGCCCGCGCGCGGAGACCATTCAGGTGCCGTTCTCCGGCCTTGGAGCCGAGCAGACGGGTCAGATAGCGGTCCCGCTCTGGGCCGGCGCCAATCCGGCGGCTCGCTACCCCACCACGATGGCGGTGGAGACGGCCGAGGGTGTGCGGGATGAGCTGGCGCGCGATCTCGTCTTCGCCCCGGCACCCCGGACGCTAACCCCTCCCGCCATCGACGGTGACCTCTCCGACTGGCAGGTGGAGTTCCCCATCACCGTCGGCCCGGACACCGGTGAGACCTCTCACCCCGCCGACGGCCCCCCCTCGAGCCCGGCCGACCTCAGCGCCCGCGCCGCGGTCCGGTGGGATGAGGCCAATCTGTACCTGGCCGTGCGCGTTACCGATGACGTGCATAGAAACGACCAGACCGCGGGCGCCCTGTGGGATGGTGACGGCCTCCAGCTCGGGTTCGCCCCCGAGCCGTACGTCCCGGCAAGTGCATACGAGGAGTGGGGCGTGGCCCTGACCGCAGCCGGAGTGGAGCGGTGGGCCTGGCGGGCCGCTCCCGGCAGGCCCACTGGCCGCCTGGACTTCCCCTGCGGCATCGTGCGCGGCGACGGCGAGACTCTCTACGAGTTGGCGATTCCCTGGGCCCTGCTGCCTGCCGTGCAGCCCGCGGAGGGCACGGTCATCGGCCTGGGGCTCTGTGTCAACGAGAAGGACGGCGCCAACCGCGGCCACTACGCCTGGCACGCCGGCATTGCCACGGACAAGGACCGCCTTCTGTTTGGCCAGGTAACACTGACCGGGCCCGTGCATTCCGGGCCCTGAGCCTCCAGCGACGCGTCGCCGGTAGGCGCGGTCGAGGTCCCCGGTGTAGAGACACCGCCGAAAGGCCGGTTCTGCCGTCAAAACGTCCTTCTGATCGTCCATCTCGCGCAGCGAGATAGCGAAAAACCTCGCTGAATGCCGGGAGATTCCTCGAGCTGCTCTTGCTGGAAGCGGACGCTCTCACAACGACATTCCCGGCGAAGGCGGGGTTCTCGGCCGCACCTCTGGGGCGGCGCTTCGGTGACCCGCCGCAGGCCCTGCGTTGCGCCGGCGCGGCCTCACGAGCTCCGCCGCTGGCCCGTCCCTTCCCCCATCCACATTCCCCGCGGCTCCAGTGCACTTCCGGTTCCCCGCTGCTTGCACGGCCCGGCGTATCTCCGCCCCACTTTGCCAGACCTCCGTTTGTCGTCTCAATGTCGGTCTTTTTCGGGGATAAACTACCGACGTTCGAGGGTATCGCGTCGCAACGGCGGCTGTTGGTCTTGCGGGCGCCGATGTCGGCGCCGCCACGCGTGGGCCGGTGCTTCGTGGCCCGCATATTGCAGGATGGTGGGCGATGCCTTTGGGACAGCGTTCGGGGCGGGAAGCGACAGACGCCTGACCCCGCTCACCGTGGAAGGACTGAAGATGAGCATCCGCGCCCTACTTGCAGACGACCACCAGATCGTGCGAGAAGGCCTGAGACTCCTGCTCGAGCGCGCCGATGACATGGAGATCGTCGGTGAGGCCTCGGACGGAGATGAGGCGGTGCGCCTGGCCGCGGAGGTCCACCCGGACGTGGTGATCCTCGATGTGGCGATGCCCGGCCTCGACGGCATCGGCGCGGCCCGGAGGATCAAGGCCGACGCCCCGCACGTGAAGATCATCGCGCTGTCCATGCACTCGGATCAGCAGTTCGTATCGGAGATGCTCCAGGCGGGGGCCTCGGCCTACCTGCTCAAGGAATGCGCCTACAGGGAACTGGCCACGGCGGTGCGCAGTGTGGTTGCCAACGGCACCTATCTGAGCCCCGGGGTGGTGAGCGTGCTGGTGGAGGACTACGTGCATCGCGTGGCGCCCGAGAAACGGGGCCGTCCATCTCGGCTCACCGGTCGTGAGGTGGAGGTCCTGCGGCTGATCGCCGACGGGAACGCGACCAAACAGGTGGCGCGGCAGCTCGAGGTGAGTGTCAAGACCGTCGATACCCATCGGCGCCGCATCATGAAGAAGCTCGAGCTGGATGGGGTCGCCGAACTGACCAAGTACGCCATCAGGGAGGGGCTCGTATCCCTGGAGACGCCGTGAGCGTCGGGACGGCGGCCGCGGGCGTCGTCGCCCGGCCGCCCGAGACCCAGGCAGCGAACACCGTTTGTAGATGCGGTCGGCCCAGTAGTGGCTGCCGCTTTGGCACTACCCGCCGCCGGACCGCGGCGCGCCACCTCTGGACAGAGGGTGAACCCACCCGCAGAGGGGCGAGATACAGGGGGCAAGCAAGTGGCATCAGCAGAGAAGCTCAGCAAGGAGGCGCTCGCGGTCGGCGACAGTGCCGTGACGCCGGAGGACGTGGTCGGCCTGCAGCAGCAGGTGGCGCGCATCGCAACGCTCGTGGCCGGGGGCTCCCTGGCCGAGCGCGTGGACACAGCCGCTGTGAGTGACGACGAGGTCGCCACGGCGGAGCAGATTAACGCGATCCTCGACGCAGTGCAAGGCTCCGTCATCTCCAGATCGGAAGAGCACACGTCTGAACTCCAGTCACGAGATTCCATC
>CAZXDD010000493.1:0-6201 GCA_964639415.1 uncultured Armatimonadia bacterium | reverse complement strand
GGTCGCGTTTCCACTGCGGGGGCCCGGGCCGGGGGGGGGGCACATCCACCGCAAAACCCCCACGCCCCGCCCGGGGGGGGGGGCTACCCCACGCCGTTAGGGAGGGCAGCTTTCGCTCGGGGCCTTGGGAGAGACAGCACCCCGACCGTTGCGCTGCAGTCCTGTTGACGAACCTGGTTATACGTTTGTTCGGTCAGGCGGCCCGGCGGCTCTCACCCCAGCTCGACCACAGTACCCTCTCTCACGGCGCGCTTGAGCGCGAGGCAGCAGGCGATGGACCGGGCGGCATCGCGGCCGCTGACCAATGGCGGCTCGCCGCTGCGGGCACAGCTCACGAAGTGGCCGATCTCCAGGGCGAACTCCCGGGTGGCATTGGCGCCGTCGTAGTCGATGGCAAGGCTCTTGGGCTCCTGTGCGTCACGGTACACGTACATGATCTCTCCGGGCCTGTCGAAGCCGCCCCGCCAGCGGACGATGGCCTTCTCGCAGGCCAGGAAGAACTCCTCATCGGCCACGCACCACTCCGAAGCCGTGCCCAGCTCCACCGCTCCCACGCAGCCATTGGCGAATTGCAGCAGGCCCAGGGCGATGTCGATCTGCTCCGGGTACTCGGCGGTGAGGAAGTTGCCGCCGATGCCGCGGATCGAGGCGATCTCACCGATGGTGTAGCGGAGAGTGTCGAAGGTGTGCACGGCGTTCTCCAGGATCGGCCCACCGCCGTCGTCTTCCTGCCAGAACCAGTGCTTGGGCACCTGGCCGGGGTGGTAGCGATAGTTGAGGCTCAGGGGCTTGCCGAAGTCGGCGCCCACATGCTGCTTGAGGAAGGCCGCGGCCGGAGTGAAGCGCTTCTTCTGGGCAATCATCAGGGTGACGCCGGCGGCCTCGCAGGCCTCTGTAAGGGCCAGGCAGTCCTCCACCGTGGGCGCCATGGGCTTTTCGCACAACACATGGATGCCCCGTGAGGCCAGCTCTTTGCCCATGGGCAGATGGGTCTTGGGGTTGGTGCACAGCGACACGCCCTCCGGCCGCGCCTCCTGTAGCATGGTCCCAAAGTCGGTGAAGGCCGCGGTGGCACAGTCGGCGGCGACCTTGGTGACCAGCTCCGCGTTGAGGTCGCAGACACCGACGAGCTCCACCTCTTCCATGCCTGCCATGACCTGGGCGTGAACGGCGCCGATACCGAGCCCGACGACGGCGAGTCTCATGGTCTGCCTCCGGTCTGCGTTCAGTGTATCGAGACGGCGCGGCGCCCGCGGGCGGTGCGGGCCCGCCGGCCGGGCCGTCTCGTCCCATCTGGGTCCATCGTGTCAGGAGGCGTCGGCACGCCGGTCACCGATGCTCGCAGGCAAAGTGATGGAGATGCGGTCCGTGGCCCGGTCCCAGGTGACCAGGCCCGCCAGGCGCTGGGCGGCCTGGCGCATGGGGATGAAGCGGAGCCGCCCCACCGGCATGGCGTCGACGCGGGTCTCGATACCCAGGCGGCTGAGCAAGACCTGCTTGCCGTCCGGGTCGTTCCGCACCTCGGCCCCCGTCATCTCTCCGAAGCTCCGGGCCTCGACGAGGATCGCGCCATCGTACATGAAGGGAACATCCACCGTGTAGGCGGTCTTGTCCACCTCGACCCGGGAGAGCGAGTGCACCGGGGTGCTGAGCACCGCGCCATTGGCAAACAGCAGGTTGGCATAGGCGTACGTCACCTGCGTGGGCAGCGGGATGGTGGCGGTCCACCAGGAGCCGGAGGCATCGGGGGCACAGGCGACCCGGCGCCAGCGCCGATCCGTCCAGCCCACATTGCTCACCTCGCCGTACCAGACCTCGGCCCTCTTGACGGCCACGGCGCCCTTACCGCGCACCTCCACCGCCGCCCCCCCCTCCACGGCGGCGGTGCGCCAGCCTCCCAGGGCCGGCGGAGAAGCGGCGTGCTCGCCCCGGAGCTTGACGGCCAGCCACTTGTAGTACCCATCCCGGGCGACGTCGTCCACCTTGTGGTCGAGGTTGGCGCGCAGGATCAGGTCGGGCGTAGGCTGGATCGCCTGCAGGGTGCGCATGAAGCGGTTCAGATAATAGCAGTTGTCATTGGTGCCGGTCACACCCAGTACGGGGACGCTGATATCGGCCACGTACATGGAAGCGTCGAAGTTGGCCTCCCAGGTATCGAACTCCTCCTTGGGGAGCCGGTCGAAGTACGAGTGCCAGGTGGAGCCGCCCCGGAGGTAGCCGCTGCCGTAGAGATTGACGAAGCAGGCCACGCGCTTGTCCAGGGCGGTGGTGAGCAGCCCCGTGGCTCCGCCCCAGGAGACGCCGAGCAGACCGATGCGGTCTCCGTCCACCTCCGGCCGGCCGCGCAGGAAGCTGATCGAGCGCATCTGGGCCAGCACGGCATTGTAGATGTAGTTGTCCGTCAGGTCGGGCTTGACGGTGAAGATCTGGCGCACCGTCATGTCGGGCCCGGTGGAGCGCGACTTGCCGTCGCGCTGCAGGCCGCCGCCGGGCAGGTCGATGGACAGCGCCGCATAGCCCCGGGAAGCGGCCTCCAGGACGCGATCCACCGTGGCGTAGCCGCCGCCGCCGTGGACCAGGAGCAGTGCCGGCAGCCGCCCGGTCTGGCTCACCGGGTGGGCGTAGAAGCCGAAGATCCGCACCGGCTTGCCCCGCCACTGATGGCTGGTGAAGCGCACCTCGTAAAGCCGGGTCCGGGCCCAGTTGGTGCGGCCGCGCACAGCGGCCATTGAGGTGTGCAAGTCACCGTCAAGGCGCAGGCCCTCGTTCACCAGGCGACGCAGAATGGGCTCGGTCGCGGCGGGCTCCGCCGGGGTGTGTATCAGGAGGGGTGAGTCGGGCTCCAGGCCGACCTCGGGAGCGGGGGCGACCGTGGCGTAGGCCGGCACCGCCTGCGGCGGCGGCGGGGAAGCCGCCCGGCAGGAGAGGCATGTGGCGAGCGCGATCAGGCCGTGGAGGGCCGGGGCGAGGACCGGGCGGCGGTGGTGTGAACTGTGACGATCTGTCATCCCGAAGCTCCTGGTGCTCCTGAGGCTGTCACGGGGCCGGTAACCGACCGGCCCCCATTCTACCCGGCGGGCAAGGCCGGTGCAAGGACGGCGGCACCGCCGGAACCCAGACGTCGCGCCGCGCCGGCAGGCCCCGCGGGCGGAGCGTGGGCCGCACGCCGTGTGGCTCTCGGGCCCCTGGCTGCTCCGGGGCCGGACGCGACCGGCGTCCGGCCCCGCGCGTTTCGCCGCTCTTTGCGCTTCTCACGGAACCCTTCTCGCGCCGCCCCGATTGGCCCTCGCGACATCCGGCCGGCCCCGTTTCGGCCTCCCCCGAGCCCTCTGCCGGCAGTCGGCTGAGAGTGTGCGAATCTGGGTAGGTTTCGCGGCCCAATGCTGAACAGATTCGTGCCGCCCGGCAGCCAACAAAGGGCTGATAGCCTTGACGATTCGCCCCGATTCTGGTATACTCTGGTGGTGCCGGGGGGTATGCCTCCGGCACCCCAAGATCGAGACGCGAAGGTGTGCGGGGGAAGGCCGCTGAAGCGGTCGATATCCACCCCCCCACGGGCCTTCGTAGCGTGCTCACGATGGCAGGTTACTGCGGCGACTCGCGGGCTGATTGGTACAACCGTCGCACCCCGCCTGTTCTGCCATCCTCCCGTCGACCCACCACTGTGCTCGCGCGCGTCTTGCGACAGGTCTGAAGGCCTGTCCCGCGCCGCTTGTCATGCCACCTGTTTGGGGCTGTTTGCGCTGTGGCGCGCGCGGCGTTTCGTCTGGTGCCCTGGAAGGAGATCGCCCTATGCCCGACAGACAGGACTACAATGCCGCCCAGATCCGTGTGCTCAAGGGCCTGGAGGCCGTGCGCCGTCGCCCGGCGATGTACATCGGCTCCACCAGCTCGCGGGGTCTGCATCACATCATCAACGAGGTCGTGGACAACTCCATCGACGAGGTCTTCGTCGGCGTCTGCGACACTATCCGCGTACGCCTGCTGGCCGATGGCACCTGTGAGGTGGAGGACAACGGCCGCGGAATCCCCGTGGATATGCACCCGACGGAGAAGCGCCCGGCGCTGGAAGTCATCATGACGGTGCTGCACGCCGGGGGCAAGTTCGACGGCAGCGCCTACAAGGTCTCCGGCGGCCTGCACGGCGTGGGTGTCTCGTGCACCAATGCGCTTTCGGAGTGGCTGGAGGTCGAGGTCGCCCGCGAGGGCGAGCTCTACTATCAGCGCTACGCCCGTGGCATCCCTCAGGGCGATATGGAGAAGCGCGGCAAGAGCGACAAGCCCCACGGCACCCGCACCCGCTTTCTGCCCGATAGTGAGATCTTCGAGACCATCGAGTTTGAGTGGGACCTGGTGGCCAAGCGCCTGAGGGAGCTTTCGTTCCTCAATGGCGGCGTGAAGATCATCCTGACCGATGAGCGCCCCGGCCACGAGCGCGAGGAGACCTTCCACTACGAGGGCGGGCTCACCGAGTACGTGCAGTACCTCAACGAGAGCAAGGAAGCCATTCACACGCCCATTCATTTCCGGCAGGAGCGGGATGATGTGGACGTGGAGGTCGCCCTGCAGTACAGCGACGGCATTCACGAGAACCTGGTCACCTACGCCAACGCCATTCACACCACCGAGGGCGGCACCCATCTGTCGGGGTTCAAGACGGCCTTGACGCGTGTGGTCAACAACTATGCCTTCTCCAGCGGGCTGCGCAAGGAGAAGGAGCGCAATCTCACCGGGGACGAGGTGCGTGAGGGCCTCACCTGCGTGATCAGCGTCAAGATCAAGAACCCGCAGTTCGAGGGGCAGACCAAGAGCAAGCTGGGCAATAGCGAGGTGGAGGGGCTCGTCAACTCCATCACCTACGAGCGGCTGACGGAGTTCATGGAGGAGAGCCCCGCGGTCGCCAAGCGGATCGCGGCCAAGGCGCAGACGGCGGCGAGGGCCAATGACGCGGCGCGGAAGGCGGCCGAGGCCACGCGCAAGACGGCCCTGTCCTCCGGCGGCATGCCGGGGAAGCTGGCGGACTGCTCCAGCCGCGACCCCTCCGAGTGCGAGCTGTTCCTCGTCGAGGGTGACTCGGCCGGTGGCAACGCCAAGCAGGCTCGAGACAGCAGGCATCAGGCGATCCTGCCGCTGCGCGGCGTCATCCTCAACGTCGAGCGCTATCGGCTGGACCGCATCCTGGACAACCTCGAGATCCGTGCGATGATCACGGCCCTGGGGACCGGGATCAACATCCACACCAACGGCAATGGGAACGGAGATGGGAACGGGAGCAACGGCGATCAGGAAGCCACCAGCAAGTTCGACCTGACCAAGCTGCGCTACCACCGCATCATCATCATGGCCGACGCCGATGTGGACGGCTCGCACATCCGCACCTTGATCCTGACCTTCTTCTTCCGCTACATGGAGCCCATCATCCGCGAGGGGCATGTGTACATCGCCCAGCCGCCGCTGTTCCGCATCAAGGCGGGCCGAGATACGCACTACGCCCTGGATGACGAGCACCTGGAGCGCGTGATGGCCGGTCTGGGGCGGCGCAATGTGATGGTCAACCGCTTCAAGGGTCTGGCGGAGATGGATGCCGGCGACCTGGCGGAGACCACGATGTCGCCCGAGAACCGCGTGATTCGCCAGGTGACCCTGGATGAGGCCGAGGAGGCGGACCGCATCGTCTCGATCTTGATGGGCGATGCCGTCCAGCCGCGGCGCAATTTCATCGTCGAACACGCCAAGGAGACCGAGAACCTGGACCTGTGGGCCTAAGGGGCCGGGCGAGAAGACGGTTCTGCCGTCAGGATGTCATGCTGAGCGGCTATCTCGCGCAGCGAGATAGCGAGGAATCTCGCTGAACGCCAGGAGATCCCTCGAGCTCCTCCCTCCGGGAGCGGACGCTGTGACAATGGTATCCCCGGCGAAGGTGGGGTCTCCGGCCGCACCCCTAGGCTCCAGCCGAGAAGCCCGGCCGGTCCGTCTCATGTCATTCTGAGCGTCCATCTCGCGCAGCGAGATAGCGAGGAATCTCGCTGAATGCCAGGAGATTCCTCGAGCTGCTCTTGCCGGGAGCCGACGCTCTGGCAATGACATTCCCGGCGAAGGTGGGGTTTCCGGCCGGACTTCTAGAACCCCGGCCGAGAAGCCGGTTCTGCCGTCAGGATGTCATTCTGAGCGTCCATCTCGCGCAGCGAGATAGCGAAGAAT
>CAZXDD010000492.1:0-6218 GCA_964639415.1 uncultured Armatimonadia bacterium | reverse complement strand
CCCCACCCTATCCTACACTCTTTCCCTACACGACGCTCTTCCGATCTCGGCACCCTACCGCCTGACGGCACATCCACTACGCCTCGGCCTACTCCGACTTCTCCTCCGACTTCAACGTCGCCCCGGAGCCGGTCCCGTCGGGCTTGTCATCACCCGCATCCGGGCCGGGCTCGCCCGCATCAGAGGAGGGCTCCCCGGTCTGTTCCGACCCGCCGGGCGCGGTCTCCTCGCCCCCCGCGGTCTCCTTCTTCTCACGCTTCAGCAGCCCCCGGTCCAGGCCCTCCATGTTGATCCAGTCGTCGGTGACGCTGATGGTGGCCTTGCGACAGGCGAACGTGGTGCCGCTCTTCATGGTGAAGATCACCTCGGGGCTGAGCACGATCACGTCCTTCTCCCGGTCGTACTCGGCCCTCTGGGCGGTGACCGTCTTGTCCTCCTGGACACCCCTGAGGTTGCCCGTGGCGATGGCCCGCCGCTCACCCTCGGTGTAGTAATACACCACGCGGTCGCAGGTGATGGTGGTGATGCGCTTCTTGGGCTCCTTGCTCTCCTGGGCTTTGGTCGTCTTGGTGGTCACGATCTTGACGTCGCCCTCGATCACCGCCATCTCGGCGGTGAAGTCCGCATTGATCCTCTTGCCGGTGATGGTGTTCTCCGGGTCGACGATCCTCAGATTGCCCGCGCAGGCGGCGGTGTCGTCGTTGTTGTTGTAGCTGGCCTCGTCGCAGTACAGCTTCACATCCTCGTCGCGAAACACCACATTGCCGGAGAGGTAAAACAGGTCCCGGGCCGCATCGTAGCGCCCCTGGTCGGCATTGTCGATGCGGATCTCATCATCGTCCTTCTTGGCCTTCTTCGGCTCACCGAGCTTCTTGGGCTCACCAACACTGGGGCCCGGCGATGCGGCCGGCTGCGCGGGAGCCATCGGCAGCGAGATGAGCCCCGCCGCGAAGGCCAGCACTACAGCGCCCACCAAAACAGTCAGTCGAGACTTCATCGTCCGCGCAGCTCCTTGAGGATCTCCTTGCCCTCTTCGGGGTTCACGACCACCTGGATGCTCGCCATCACCCAGTCCTTGGTCTTCACGTTATAGATCAGACGCTCGCCGGTGGCCACATTGTTCCCTGAGAACACCCGCACCTGATTGGGGCAGGTGATGGTGTCTCCGGTCAGATCGTAGTCCAGCACATGGGTGCTCAGGACCATGGTCTTGGTCTTCATCTGCACCGGCCCCGGGCAGTGGAGGCGCTGCTGGTCATTGGTCCACTGCACACGGTCCGTGGAGATGATGAACCCCTGCGGGCTGGTGACGGTGACCTCACCGGTCACAACGAAGTCCTTGCTCCCGGAGTTGCCGGTGACCTGCTTGGCGGTGATACGCAAGGCGGGCTTGCCTCCCGGGCCGTAGATGATGCCCTCGCGCACGCCCTGGACGGTGACGATCCCCGCCCCGGTCTGCAGCTCCATGCGGTCGATGAGCACTTTCCAGGCCAAAGAGCCGTCGCTATTGCGGTGGTCGAGCTGAGGGGTCTCCAAGACGACGTCGCTCTCGGTCTGGGGAGAGGGAGGGGGCTCTTGGGCGGGCGGGGGCTGCCGCCACGTAGTGGTGGCCCAGTAGCCCAGGGCCAGGGACAGAAGCACGGCTGCTGCACAGATGCCGGCGCGCTGCCAAGTCTTCATGCCTATAATCTACCCGTGGGGGCCTGTAGTGCGTGGCCGCCGGACGGCAGAACCGGAAAGTGGCCCGGAAGGAGAATCCGGGCCACCCGGGATGTCGTCAGACGCGGCCTGACGGTGCCGGGCGCATGGCGCAACCGAAGGCAACCGCACGCGGCTCAGGCCGACTCGTCGTGGGCCAGCGGCCCTGGCCGGCGGTGGCGGCCCCTAGATGCTCGGGATCACCGGAGGGCTCAGGCGCGAGTTGATCGTGGCCTCCACCGACCTGCCCGCAACCACCGTCACGGTGGTGCTCCCGCTCATCGTCCGGTCCGCCGAGGCCATCTGCAGCGTGACGCTCCCCGGGGCGATGTTGTACAGGAAGAACATCACCGCTGTCGTGCCGTCCGTCCGTTGTACGGCGCGGGTGCGGGCGCTCTTGCCGCCGCCCGTCACGGTAGCGCCCAGCAGGCTCGCCGAGTAGGGCGCCAGCGTGCCGACGATGTCACCCTTGCCGCTCTGCTGGCCCTCGCGCAGGTAGATCGTGCCGACGGCGTTCGGGCCGGAGCTCAGGGTCACCGGCACCTGCGTGGTGGCAAAGCCGGTGGCGTAGGCAAGCAGTGTCTGATCGCCCACCGGAGCTTGATCGAGGGCGAACTGGCCCTGAGTGTCACTCTGCGGCGACCGATTGCCATCGAGCTCAATCGTTGCGCCCGCTACCGGGTAGAGCGTGCTGGCGTCCGCGACGATCCCCGTCACCGTGGCGCTCAGATCATCCGAATCTGACGAATCACACCCCGCCAGGATGGCCACCATGCCCATGAGTGCGAGGCACACCACGACGCTTGCCAGATGAGTTCTGTGTACGGACACGATCAGACCTCCAGCGTTGTCAGGCTGTGTAGTTGGTCGGCCCCCGCACAATGTACCCGGAGGCGAGTTTACCAGAAAACCCAGACCGGCTCAATAGCCCGCGGCGAAAAGTGGCCACGTCCTACGCCTGCTCCGCGTCGCTGATGTAGATGTCGATAGCACCCAGGGGCTGGCCCATCTCACAGTCGGCCCACAGCGGATGCGGAAGGACGCTCTGCGAGGCGTAGCGGCGCGCCAGCAGGTAGAACGCCACGCTCTGGGCCCGGGCCCGGAAGCGGTCCAGGGCAATGGCCGCCTCGTACAGCGCACTCCCGTCCACCGCGCCGCAGTCGACCACCGCCGCCTGCCCCGGCTCCAGGTCCTCCACCAGCGCCTCCAGCTCGTGAGAGGACATCATGAACCGGTCCGCGGCCGGTGGATGCACGAGCTCCTCATAGTGAGCGGCGAGCCCGTCCAGCAGGGCGGTGTGGGCCGACCCACCAAGGCCGACGATCACCTTGGGCTCCACATACTGCGGCCCCATCTGCAGCTCGGTCGCCACGAAACGGGCGATCTGCTCGGGCGAGGCGGCCACCGCATTGCCCAGAACGAAGTCATCAAAGGACATGGTGCCGCGCAGCTCGGCAAGCACGTTCGGGTCGCCCGAACAGAAGAAGTTGGCACACTTGCCCGGTTTCCAGCGCCCCGCCAGGCAGCCGCGACTCGCGCTGTGAAACAGGCACCGTGGCGGAGCCAGACGTCGGCCGCGGAAGACGAAACTGGAGCCCGGCCTGGCCAGTGTTGTCAGCGCCGCCTGGGCGCCGGGAAACGGCGACAGCGCCCGCATCGCCTGCGAGCGGATGCCGGCGAAGCGCAGCATCTCCTGGAGTGTTTCCGCGTCCGCCGGCCAGGTGCCTTCCAGCAGGTCACAGAACTCGTCCCATTGCGCGATGACCTTGTTGAGGCCCTCCAGGTCCACGCGGCACTCGCTGTCGGCCATGGCCGACAGCAGGTCACGAACGCCCCCGATCGTCTCCAGGTCTGCCCGCAGTTCCACGGCCCGCTCGGCCAGGCCCTCGCGGAGGTTGGCCTCCAGTCCTTCCTCCAGTCGCAGGCCCTTGACCAGTCGCAGCACATCGTGGCTGCCCATCATGGTGCCCTGGTGGCAGCAGCTATTGCCGCAGCTTCCGCAGACCTCCTGCAGCACTGCGGCTATCTGTCGCGCGGTCTCAGTTGAGCGGCGGGCCAGTTCGTTCATGGGCGTTACGCGTCCGCCGAGTCGGCGCCACAGGAGTGCGGCC
This sequence comes from uncultured Armatimonadia bacterium, assembly GCA_964639415.1. GTDB lineage: Bacteria > Armatimonadota > Zipacnadia > Zipacnadales > JABUFB01 > CAYRFY01. Next base: position 2,409 of record CAZXDD010000492.1, on the reverse strand, counting down.
CGGCTAGGTTGTGTCCTCAAAGACGGCCAGGGGCCGGGAAGACAGGGCCGGCTCATCCGGAACGCCGAGCCCGGTGGCCGCGGGCAGCACCAGCCTGCCGTCCTGAAGCAGTCCCGCCTCCTGTAGAGCATCGCAGGTGGCCACAGGCAGCCGCAGCAGCCCTGAGTTCACACGGGCCGCGCAGGCATGGGCCGCCGCCTGGCTCGAGACCAGGCCGGCCCCCTCGACGGCCACGCGAATGCCTCGGAGGCCGGCGACGTCGGCCAGCTTCAGGATGCCCGAGGGTCCCTGGGCGCCGTCGACGCGGAGGGTCACCACATCGGCGCAGCCCACCTCGATAGGACGCCAGAATCTGTGGAAACCGAAAGTCGAGTGGCCCGCCGCCGTGGCGCTGGCGATCCTGTCGCGCACCTGTGCCAGCTCGCTCCAGGATCCGTCGGCCAGGAGGCCCTCTACCAGATAGGGCTCGGCACGGTCCAGGTCGCCCCCGAGCTCGACGGCCTCGTCGACTGTGGCGGCGGCTTCGGCGGGACGAGCGATGATGAGCACCTCGGCGCCGATTGTCCGCCCCGCCCGACGCAGCGGAATGCTGCGGTCCTCGCCGTCGCGGGGCACCGTCAGGCCGATGGTGCGCACTCCCTCCGCCGCCAGCCGCGCGGCATCCTCCAGCGACTGCGGGTTCTGGGCCTCACCGCAGTCGACGCACAGGTCCACGCCTGCACGACACCGACCCCCCAACAGAGCCCAGGCGGGTACGTTCAAAGACCGCGCCGCCAGATCGAGAAGAGCGCCGTCGCAGGCGGCCACTATGCCGCAGATGACCTCCGCGGAGTCCTCCCAGTCGCGAGTGCTGCTGCGCAGGCTCTGCCAGAGCGCTTCCCTGTTGAGCGGGTCGGCCCCCAGCAGGAGCGGCGCCACGGCCTCCACCGCCTCCACGACGTCTTCCGTCTCGCCGGGCCACAACTCCCCGATGCCGGCCAGGCCGCCCTCGGCCACGAGCAGCAGCAGGGGAGAGTCCGGCGCGCCGAAGGCGGCCACCGCGGGCAGTACCTGAACGTGCGTGATGGTGGGTGAGGTCATGATGCCTTCGTGTCGGATGATTGCGGCAAAGGACCGGTGGCCTCGCAAGAGGGCAGAGGTCTCTTGGGGCGGCGGTGGGACCTGAAGCAGGCGCGCCACTAGCCGGAGCGCTGCTGTCTCTCCATGAAGTCCAGGACGTCCGAGAGGTGGAACCGGCGCTGATTGCCGGGGGTGCGGAAGCAGCGCAGGAGGCCCCGGTCGGTATACCGCCGGATGGTTGTGGTGCACACACCCAGGAGCGTCGCGGCCTCCTGCAGGGTAAGGGTGGGGTCCAGGAGCCGTTGCAGCAGCAGCTCGCGGGTCTCCCGCGGGCTGCCCTCGGCTTCCGCGGACACAGCGTGGCGCGCGTCGATGTCCAGTGGAAGCTGGGCCTGGTGGGCCAGGACACTCTCGAGACGGTCGCGCAGGCTGGTCTGTGGCACCTGGAGCTTGCTGGCGACGGCGCGCGCGTCCCTGCGGTCGGCGGCAGGCCGCGTCTCGGGCACATCGGCGGGCGGCTCCGCCGCGACGTCGGCGGCCGCGCCGTGCGCGGTGGCGCCCTCCTCCGGCGCCGGTGGGCCGGTCTCGACCTCGCCGGCAGATCCGGATTCCTCCCGCGCAGGGGGCTCGGCCGCGGCGGCGGCCTCAGCCGCGTCCGCCGCGGCGGTCTGGGTGGCAATCTCCGGGGCCTGTTCCTGCTGCCAAGCGGCGTGCTCGGGCGTTGCTTCGGGTCCCGCCGGGGTATGGGCAGGCGTCATGTCCTGACCCTCCTGGGACTGTGCCTCATCCGCCTCCGCGCTGCCTGCCTCGGCCCCGTCCTCCAAGGCGTCCAGGGCAAGCGGCTCATCCGCGTCCTTGGCGGAACGTCGGATACTGCGGTCGCGTTTCGGCATCCACTTATGGTTGAGCATCGCTATGCACCGCGCAAAGGTGGGTTGGGCACTCACCTGCGGATATGGGCGTAGAGCACCGCGGCCAGGGTCAGGATCAGACTCAGCAGCACGGAAGTCCCGAGCGGCAGGTAGACGGTGAGCCCCGGGCGGTCCAGCACGATATCCCCCGGTACATGGGGCACTCGGCCGACGCGGGAAAGCAGCAGAAGCACGCCTCCGAGGACGGCTATGGCCGCCCCGAGCACCAGCAAACCCCTGGCGATCTGCTCCAGCGTCACGGACGGTGTCCTCCATCGTACCGCCCGGCCCCACAGGGCGTGTCTGCCGCCGGCGGTGCGTCCGGGCTCTCGCCCCGGGGACGCTACGAGGGCCCGGACAGGGCGACGCGCGTCATCGCGGCATCCTGACAGCGGGCGCGGCCGGCCTCGATCATCTGCCGGTCGCCGGTGTCCAGATA
>CAZXDD010000491.1:2476-6241 GCA_964639415.1 uncultured Armatimonadia bacterium | reverse complement strand
CTACACCCTATCCTACACTCTTTCCCTACACGACGCTCTTCCGATCTCCGTGTTGAGTCCGTTGACGTGTGCAGTTGGTCGTTTGCCGATCTCCGTGGTCTCCTTCCGTACTCCGCCGTTCTCCGTGTTGAGTCCGTTGACGTGTGCCGTTGCCCTTCTCCGCCGTCTCTCGCCCGACGCCCCACGCCCAGACCCCACGGGAAGGCCTGCTGCGCCTCGGCGCCGAATGGCTCCGGAGCTCGAGCACCCACCGCCGCCTCCGGGAGGACCCATCACCGTGACCCGCCTTATCGCACTCGTGCTGGCCGTCATCTGCAGCTTCGCCGCCGCGCAGCAGGCCGTGAATGTCAGGGACTTCGGCGCCCTGGGTGATGGCAAAACCGACGACACCGCCGCGATCCGCGCGGCCATTGCGGCGATCAACGGCATCAGTGACAAGTACCCGGGGACGCCCTACTACTGCGAGATGCAGGAACTACTCTTCCCCCAGGGCAAGTACCTGATCTCCGATACTCTTGGCATCGGCAATGGGCGCTTCCGGGGCGATGGGGCGATCCTCGAGCAGAAGGACGCGGACAAGAGCATCCTCGCGGCCCAGAACGCCTGGCGCATGGACATCTCCGGCTTCACGTTCCTGGGCGGCAAGAGCCATCTGGTGCTGCACAACCCCAATATCGATACCGGTCAGATCCACGTCGACAATTGTCGGTTCTACGCGGCCGGGCAGGTGGCTTTGGATGTGGACATCGTCTCCACCACGTTGGCGGTGCGTGACTGCATCTTCCTGAACTGCCGGCAGGTGTGGATCAACCGCGGCTGCGACCAGGCGGTGATGCGGGACTGCTGGATCACCACGGATGCCGAGATGCGGGACATGGCCGCCATCGAGCACCGCGCGGGGCGACTGACCATCGAGAACCTGTGCGGCGTGCCTTTGGTCAACGGTAGCGACCAGCGCTGGATCGACAACTACGGCGGCAATCTCACCTGCCGCAGCGTGCGCTTCGGCGGCGAGGGTGGAGGCTTCACGCCTATCGTCAACTACGCCCGCTACGGCACCACCTGGGGCCCGACCATCACCCTCGATGACTGTCTGGTCTGTGCCAATGGCAATGCCCGGCGCAACTGCGCGGTGTACTGCGAGGAGGTGCCCAACCAGATACACATCCGCGACTGCATGCTGGCGGGAGCCACGCCGATTGCGGTGAGGGAGGATCTGGACCTGAGCAGTTACTTCGCCGCACCCTCCCCGACGGTCCTGAGCTTCCTTTCCACCGGCAATGCCGGGGTCAACGCCGGTGCGCTGCCGGAGCTGCTCCAGGCGCCCATCGTCAACGCGCCGCCGGCCAGGGGCCTGACGGATGAACAGACCCAGGTGGCGCTGGACGCCGCCGAGGCGGCAATCGCGGGCGCCGCCGGGGAGGATGCCACCGTCGGCGAGTTCGGCGGCCACCGGCAGCAGTCGGAGCCGGGCACGTTTGTGGACCTGTCGCCCGCAAGCGTCACGTGGCACCTGGATGACTTCATGGATGCCACGGCGGAACGCAACTCCGAGCACCTGGCACTGCGCCCGGTGGGCAGCGATGTGCTCATCCTGCGGCGCACCGGGGCCAAGGACAACTGGCCTCACGTAACGATGGAGGGCGTGCGGCTCGATCTGGACGAGACCCCGTACCTGACATGGAAGCAGAAGTCCACAGGCTCGGAGGCGCCCGGCACGTACGCCGTGCGGGTGCTGGACGAGGAGAGCGGCACGGAGCTCCTCCTGGAGGAGGATTACTACGAGCCCTGGGATGACTACCGGGCCTACAACCTGCGGGAGCTGCTGAAAGTCGGGGGAGAGAGAGCCTTGCGGATCCGGCTCTACTATCTGGGGATCAAGCACATCGAGAAGGAGGCGGTGATGGCGCAACCGGGCGACTACCTCGTGCTGGACTTCCTGAGGGGCGAGAGGGAGTGAGGCCGCCGCGGGCAGAGATGGGCGGACCTGTGTCCCGTCATCCTTCGCGTCTCCCGGTCCCGCAGGGCGTGACAGGGAGACGCGAACGGCCAAGGGCTCACGGCGGGTGCCGGCACCCGGCCGTCTACCGTAGCAGCGTGACGAACAGCCGCCCGGGACCATCCGCCGCGGTGAAGTCCACCTCCGCCACGTAAAGCTGCGGGCCCTCCGCCCAGAATGGGTCCTCTCGCTTCGCGGGCAAAGGGATGGCGACGGTCTTGGTCTGACCGGCCGCGATGATCTCCACGGCCTTTGTCAGCACGCCCTCCGTGTACTGAACGGGCAGCCGGAAACGCACCCACACATCGCGCAGGTCCACCTCCGACGTGCACTGGAGGCTGATCTCGCCCACCCCATCAGTCTCAAGTAGCATTCGGACCCGCGGGAAGTCATCGCACATCGGGGGCTCCGTGGGAGTGTCGCCTGCCCCGGGCATGTGGATGCTGCCGATCCTCGTGGGCAGCCCCTTGCCGGCGGCGTGCGGCACGTTGACGATGGCCGCTCCCTCCACCGCCCGGACCTCCACCGCCGCTTCGTCCATGCTCACCGCCTCCACCTGACCGCCCTCCACCACGCAGGTCAGCGGCGTCATCGCGCCCAGATCGGCGGGATGCGGCCGGTGGAGCGTGTATCGGCGCACCGTCGCCTCCTCCTCAAGCGGGAGGGCCTCCAGGCGGCTGCGGTGGACCTGCCGGTGATACGCGGCATACTCGTCCTGATTGCAGTACCACCAGTTGTCCCTGCCCGCGAGGTCCTCCCGGAACAGCTCCTCGAGCTTGCGCCACTCATCCCCCGTCTGCCACGGATGCACGCCCAGCGAGATGCAGCGGGAGTGCTCGCTGAAGGCATCGCCAGACTCCAGGATCTTGCCCAGGCGCTCCCGGAATTGCCGGGCATTGACCTCGCGATCCCCGGGCACCACCTGCAGGACGCTGGAGAACTCGTTCGTGGGCAGATAGGGGTTCTCGCGTACGAAGTCCAGGTATAGGCAGTGCGAGAACCCGGCGCGGTTCAGGGCGCGCGTCGTGGTCTCCCAGAGCCGGGGATGGTCGTCGCTCCGGAACTGCCCATAGGGGAAGGCGAAGCTGACCATTGGGCGGTCGGTCTGGGCCTCGCGCTCCACACGGTTGGCCAGTATCTCGCAGAAAGCGGCGCCGGGCGTGACTTGTGCCAGTTTCGGGTGGGTCTGTGTATGGCCTCCCACCGAGCAGCCATCCTGCATCAGCTCGCGCGCATAGTCGGCTCCGAACTGCCCCTTCGCGTCGGTCTGGTTGAGGTAGAACGTGCCCTTGAGCCCATTGCGGGCCATGACCTCGCGCATGGTCAGGCTGCCTGCGTGGTTGTCATCCCAGCGGGCCGACAACGCCCACTGCCGGTCGTCGAACACCGGGGCGAAGCGGACGGTCGCCCGCGCGGCCTCCTCGGCTGAGGCGAAGCGGACGTCGACTTGCTGGGTGTACAGGCGCAGCGGAGCGGGAGGCTCCAATTGCGCGGCGGAAGACACGGTGATGCCCAGCGCCGCCAAAGCGGCCTGACACAGGGCAATGGGTCTCGTCGGGTTCGTCACGATGCTTGCTCCTTGATGCTGTGGCGCTTGGATACAGGGCAGGGCCCGGGGCCTGCGGCCCCTCAACGCATCAACGGCGTGACCGACTAACGTCGTGGGGGGGGGGGGGGGGGCGCCCCCCCCGCCCGCCCCCCCCGGGGGGGGGCGCCCCGCCCAGCGGCGCCAGCGAGCGGCCCACAGGCCAGAAAAAACCGCCAGG
>CAZXDD010000491.1:0-2466 GCA_964639415.1 uncultured Armatimonadia bacterium | reverse complement strand
TGACCGACTACCGTCGTGGGGCTCTGCCCCACACCCCGCCAGGGGACCGGTCCCCTGGACCCCAATTGGTACGGCACGGCAGTTCCGGCATGCGTCACCGGCTCCTCAATGCGTCAACGGCTTGACGGCCAAAGTCGTGGGGCTCCGCCCCACACCCCGCCAGGGGACCGGTCCCCTGGACCCCAATTGGTGCGGCACGGCAGATCCGGCATGGGTCACCGGCCTCTCACCACCACCGGCCGCAGCCAATGGGCCCAGTCATTGGCCGCATCGCCGACGGCATCCACCATCAGAGTCAGTCGGACCTGTCGTCCCGCATAGCCGGTCAGGTCTACCTCGAAACGCTCGGGACGCTCCTTCTCGGTCTGCCGGCCACGCCAGACGCGGTCGCCATCCACCACCACCCAGAACTCCACCCCATCGGGGCTGTCGGCCAGGAGGGTGGTCCCGAACTGCAATGTGAGCCATTCGCCATGCCCCACAGCCGGCAGTTCCAGTGTGTACGTCAAGCTGCCCTTGCCCTTCTGCGGCTCGTTCGGGTGCTGGTAGATGGTGGGGTACAGACGGCCGTCCACGCCCTTGCCCCAGGACATGCGGCAGTCCAGGCAGTTCTCGGCCTTCGCCTCTCCGAACCGATCGCACAGATCGGCTACCAGCAACTCCGCCGGGATGCGCGGTGCGAAAAGCCCCGAATCGGCCGGAATCGGCTCCGTGCTCGGCAAAGCCTCCGACCAGTCTCCAATGCCGATGATGGGCTTGGCGAACTCGAAGGCCTGCTCCCATTCGTCGGTGTCCGCCGCGCGAAAGACCTCCCAGAGCAGGCGCTTGCGGTCCGGGGCGGAGACGTTATCGCCATCTTGCCTGCACGACCATAGCCCCAGATGCAACCCGCCCTCGCCCCGGTGGTCCACATGGCGGTGGAGGATGAAGGCCTCGATCCCAGGCATGTGGCGGACCTTGTGGTAGGCGTAAGCATACGCCGCGGCCTGGACCCGCTCCCCGTCCGGGCCGTCGGGACAGTGGAACCCCTGCTCGGAGAGGATGATCCGCCGCGGCCGCCCATTGTATAAGAACCGCTCCTGTGCCAGGAAGGCCGGCAGGACCTCCAAATTCTTGAAGGTGATCCGCGGAGTGTCGAAGCCCAAAGCGGCCGTCTTGTCCAGCCAGAACCGGGGCTCGAAGAGGTTCTCCGGATAGGGGTGGAACGCCACATGCCAGGGGAAGTTGCCCTCGGCCGCAATGGCCGCATTGAGCCGCTCCAGCAGCTCGTCTCCCGGAATGCACTTGAGCGGGTCGGTGTCGAAGCGCGCCGTCCAGTGGTGATCCATCGAGCAGTAGACCCGGACCCTGCTGTGGTACTTGCGCACCGAAAGCCACGCGATGCGAAGCTGGTTGGCGTAGTCCCGGGCCAGTTCCTCGGGCTCGATGCGTCCGGTGTTGTGCCAGACGAAGTGGGCCTGCAGCTCATTGCCGATGATGTACCCGCTCACCCGGCCGTACTCGCCGGAGGGGTCGGAGTACCTCTTGGCGAGGAACTCCAGCGCCGCCCGATAGTGCAAGAGCCCCTCCTCGTCGGTGAGGTTGAAGGCCCCCAGATGGTTCGGTGCCCCTGCCAGATCGGTCTTGGGGTGGAGCAGCGGATTGCCCGGCTCCGGCCGGGTGGGCACCCCGTTGAGCAGGATCAGCGTGACATTGATCCCCGCCTCGGTCATCCGCTTGATCTGCGCGTCGAAGCCCCGCACATAGCCCATGTTGATGCCGATCCTCCGCCCATCCACCTCCTGGAAGACCTCCGGATCGGGGTTGCGCCAATCGATGAGCCCATTGAGGATCACATTGGTGTCGATGTGTTTGACCCCGAGAGCCACCAGATCGTCCACATCGACGGGACAGGTGACGCCCTTGATGCTCTGGGGCCAGGGCATGTCGGCGTCCCACGCCGACAGGCCGGACAGGTCGTCGCAGCAGTGGGCCTCGCCCACGGCCTCCCCGGCGCCGCTCACAAGCACGAACTTGCTGAACAGCCGGTCTTGCGGCCCGGAGAGCCGTGGGACTACGATCTCCTCGTCGCCCACCTCCCCCTCCCAGGCTACGGGAAACTCAACGCCTTCGGGGGAGTAGGTCTGGTAGGGGCGCAGCTCCAGCAGTTGCGCCATGCCGGTGTAGCCCGAGACCCGCAGGCAGAGCGTCTCAGGCAGCGCCCGGACGGCGACGATGCCCACAGGCGCCTCAGCGGCCCAGAGGGGCAAACAGAGAGCAGCAAGCGCAATAGGAAGGGGCCAGGGCATGGTGAAGGCTCCTGGTGTGCGGGATAGGGAAGAGTACGGCAAGACAACTGAAGGAGGATAGTTGGCGAAGGGGGTGCGGAGGACCTGCTGGGAAGGCGATGAGGCGGGCGCCGTCGTGAGGGGGTGGGTCTAGATCGGAAGAGCGTCGTGTAGGGAAAGAGTGTAGGATAGGGTGTAG
>CAZXDD010000490.1:0-6256 GCA_964639415.1 uncultured Armatimonadia bacterium | reverse complement strand
GCGGCACGGGCGAGGTGCTCCGCCCGGCCGCGGGGCTTGTCGATCGTTCGGGCCTCGGACACGGCACCGTCGGCCGCGGTGCGGGCCAGTTGCAGAAGCTCGGCGGCCTCATCGGCCGGGAGGCGCTCCGCAGCCACACCGATGCGTTGGGAGAAGGCTGCGAGAGCCTCCGAACGTTGCCCGCCGCCCGGGAGCAGCGCGATGGACTGCAGGACACCTTCCGGGTCGGTGGCGGCGAGCTTATCGATGAGACCTCGAACTACATTGCCGCTCACGTCGCCGCCGGCCTTCAGTGCGGTCTGTAGGGCCTCATCGGGAGCCAATAGAGCCCACGACCGGATCAGCCACAGTGGGTGCTCCCCGGCGGTCTCATCGAACAGCTCCCGCGCGACCTTCAGGTCAGTCTCATAGCCTGTGAGCGAGCCGATGCCCGCGACTGCAGACAGCTTGTGTCCATGGGGCAGTGGGGTGAGGACGATCGTCCCCTCTTCCCCATCGACCTGCAGCTTCGCGCCGCCGATTGCCTCCACGGTCTGTGCGGTGACGAAGGCGCTGCCGGGGTACAGGCCCTCCAGCCGGAAGCGGCCGCGAGCGTCGGTCCGAGGGGGTGGCTGGAAGGCGCTGGAGCCCGTGTCCGGGGGGCCCTCAGCCACGGCGGCGACGTTGGCTTCGGCCACGGGTCTGCCCGCGGCGTCCACCACGCGCCCGGCGACAACACCGATAGTCGGGACCAAGTTGACGGCTCCGAAGTCGTGACGCCCGGCGGCCAAGGCCTGCCATCGACCGGTCTGCGCGTCGGCGAAGGTCGTCTAGCTCACGAGAGCCTGATAGGAGCCCTCGGGCCACAGCGGGGGGCTGTCGTAGCGTCCCGCGGCGTCGGTGATCCCCCAGTCGACGGGAATCGCCCCGTCGGCGTCGCCATGCCGGATCGTGACATGCGTACCGGGGAAGGGGTGCCCGGCCGGGCTCACCGCCTGCACGCGCAGACGGCAGCCCGCCCTATCCACCAGCACGAGGCGTCCCGCGTCGGTGGCTCCCGGTCGGGCGGTGACCGGTTGAGTCGTCATGGCCTCCTTGCGCCTGGCGCGCAGCAAGAGCGGCCCCACGTCCTGCGCCACCGCGATCTCGAACCGGCCCTTGGGGTCGGTCAGGTACGCGGGGCCAAGACGGGTTGGGTACGGGTAGACCTCAGCGTCCGGCACCGGCCGGCCGCCCCCGTCCACCACCACACCGCGCAGCCTGACGATGGGCGGCAGCTCGATGTCCGGAGCCTCAGCGCCGTCGGCCGTCACTTCGACGCTCGCCACCTGGGGATGGACCGCCAGGGCGTCCTCCGGGGACCGGCCGTGCACGATGAGCGTCAGATGCCCCGGCAGGGCCCGCAGGGCGTAACGACCCTCGGCATCGGTGGGCGGCGCCGGCAGCCCCGCACCGTGGATCACCACACCGGGCACAGGTTGCTTCGTCTTGCCGTCCACGACGCGGCCCGTCACCGGGTAGGTGGGGCCAAGCTCGATCTCAAGCTCCGCTTGCTGTCCGGGCTTCATCCGGACATGTCGGCCGGTGCTGCGCCACAGGGCATCGTGGGCGAAGACGGGAGACGCCGTCACATTGCCCGGCTTGACCGCCGGAAAGTGGGCGAGTCCGGCCTCGTCGGTGGCCACGGTCGCCGTCCAGGGGATGGTGCCGCCGTGGCGCTCGGCACTGACGTCGATCGGGATGCCGGCCGCGGCGGCCGGGCTCTGCGGACATACAAGACGCACCTGCAGCGACGCCGGCGGCCTGACGACGACAGGCAGACCCGTCTCCCCTGCGTCCAGGTGCACGCCGAGTGCAGACAGATCCCCTGCGTGTACATCGACCGCCACCGCCTGGCCTGCCGAACACAGATCGAGGTAGAACCCGCCTTCCGCATCGGTCTGCACGCCGAGCGCCTCGGCCACCGCGGTTGGTACCACGCGGTACCCCAGCACCGGGTGGAGCGGGTCAGGCAGCCACAGGGACCGCGGCAGAAGGCAGGCCGCGACGCCCCTGCCCTCCTCGTCGACGACCCTCCCGCTCACCGGAGCCGAAGCCGGACAGGTGACCTCAACCGACGCAGTCCCTATCGCCGACGCGAAGGCGCTACCGAACCCAAGGGCGTGCCCTGTGCAGTGCGCGATCACCGTGGCCCCAAGGGATCGGGCTCCAGGCGCCGGGAGCGACACTTCCGAGAACTGGAATACCCCGGCGGGATCGGTGTGCGCAGGCCCGAAAACAGTGGGCTCGGGCTCTGAGCGTGCGTAGGACACCACCCACACGCGGGCATCGGCCAGCGCCGCGCCCGCTTCGTCCAGGACACGGCCGGTCAGGTCCTCGGGGAATGCGGGGCCGGCGATGGCAAGGGGCAGCAAGAGCAGGGCGAGCAAGGCGGGCATGCACAAAACCTCCCCGTGCGCGGTGGCGTACTCGGCGGCGGGAACGGCTGGCGCCGGCGGGCCGGAAAGCCCGCCCCACGAAGGCCAGCGGCGATGCGGGTCCCGCCCAGGGGCGACCCGCGGTCCCCCTGCAATGGAAAGCATGAGAGCTTGGGTTGGGTGCCGTGCCGTCGCCGTCTGCCCCAAAGGGGCAGTGCATACTAGCCACGGGTGAAACCCGTGGAATCACCCCCCTCCACCTCCATTCCTCGGTGTCGTCCGCCAGGAGCGCGGACGGGGTCGCACCACCCCAGGCCCCACGATGGACACCGCAGTGGGCACGGCTAACGGCGGACGCCGGCGGGCTCGGAACTCACATTATGCATGAACGCAGTGATGCTACATCCCGCCACAGCCAGGCCTCTGTCGGTGGCAAGAATGCCGTTCTCCCCCCTCCTCCCGTCACTGGAGTTCAGACGGGTGCTCTTCCGATCTCGTCTCGCCGGTCGTATCGGCGAGTAAGGGGGGCCGGGGGGGTGAGGCGACGTGAGTCGGCGCCCGCACGGGAACCTGCATAATGTGAGTCGAAAGCCCGCCCCACCAACGGCACAACTACGAACGGCTACCCACCCACCGCGAAGGGCACCTTTTGCGTGACCGCCCTGCCATCGGCGGCAGCAACTGCCACGTGGAGCGTGTACACTCCCGGCTCCGACGCGGCCCTCCCGATCCGGAACTCCTGACACTCACGGGGCGGGAGCGTCACGCTGCCGGTGAACTCCCGCCATTCCGGGCGACCGCCGGACTTGACCGCCGCGTACCTTCCACTGACGGCGAGGTTGGCGTCAGTCGTGTTGGTGAGCTTCACGCGGAAGCAGGCCTCATCCGCCGTCGCGAACACATTGCCGGGCTTGTCCGATTCGATCGCGACCTCGACCCCGATCAGCTCGGTGGCCACCTCTTCGAGCCGCAGGTCGTCTGCATAGGCCTTCCCCACCTTACCGGCCAGCATGCCCACGTACCCCGGTCGGCATCCACCATCCCAGGCGGGCGTGGTGAAGGTGGTGGCCTTCTCCTGCCATGGCCCCGCACCGACGTAGGTGGTCTCCCAGATCTCGCGGGACAGCCCGCGTGCCTCCGAAGCCACCACATGCATATTCACGGCGGTGGCGCCCTCGGCCCGGAGCCAACCGCTGAGCCGGTAGGTGGTGTTCGGCCTGAGGGCCACGTACTGGAGCCAGCAGATGTACGGCACCTTCCCGTTGTCCAGCACTTCACAGCACAGACACCGCTCGCCGCTGTGGGGGTTGGTGTCAGACCACACATGGCGGCCCTGCTGCTCGTACTTGACCCACTGCCTGTGAATGCCGACTCGCCCCGTGTCGGGGCACCAGGCGTCAGGCTGGCCCGCAGCGCCGTGCTCCATATCGCCGTTGCACAGGATGTTGCCGTCGGGTGCCAGCTTGGCCGGCTCCTCGCCCTGCCTGAGCTGCACGAGTCTGGCCTCGTCGAACCAGATCGTGCCGGCCTGCTGATGCAGAAACAGCCGAAGTGACATCACCGAAGCGTCCGGGGGAACGGTGACCTCGGCCTCCAGCGGCGTCCAGTCGATAGCTTCCTCCGATCCCATCCAGTTGAGGTCGGCCGCGGCGCCCCTATCGCCGGTGAACGTCACCCACACCAGGGGGGCCGGGGCATAGTCGGCGTCGGTGCCCTCCGTGCTGGTGGCGTACTTCACTGCAAAGCGGTAGCGGGCACCCGGCTCGACGGCGCCCTCGAACAGCGCCACGTCCACCGACTGGCCTGTCCTGGAGGTGAGCCGCAGCGACCAGTCACCCTCCGAGGAGCATGAATCGTCTCTGGCCACTTCCAGGCCTCGGCCAAGCTGCGCCACCTGCCACGCGGCCATCTCCTCTTCGAAGCTCGGGTTGAGGATGAGGTTCTCGCCCTCGGTGAGTTCAGCGGGAGCAACGACCACCGCGGGCTGGGCGACGTCCTGCGCCCACGTCGGTTGCAGGGCAAGAACGACGAGTGCCAGGCAAAGCAGGGTCGATGTGCGCATTGCTGGTGGGCTCCTGATGGGAATCTGGGTGTAGCGGCGACGATCCGACAGGCTGCGAGCATCAGAACTGGAGGCTCGGCCTAGAACGCCACGGGAGCATCGGGGGCGGGAGCGGGAGCGGGAGCGGCGGACACGACCTCCAGGCGCAGGTCGTCGGCGTAGAAGCTACCCGCCTTGCCGCCGACCACCGCCACATAGGCAGGACGGCCGGCACCGTCCCAGGCCGGCGTGGTGAAGGTCACGTCCTTGGAGCGCCACGGTCCCGCGCCCACGTAGCCGGACCTGTACACCTCCCTCTCCAGCCCGCGCGACTCATAGACGTTGACCTGGAGGTTGGCACTGCTTTGCCCCTCGGCGCGCAACCAGCCGCTGAGCCTGTAGGTGGTGTTGGGGCGCAGGGAGGTGTGTTGGGTCCAGAAGATGTAGGGGATCCTGGCGGGGTCCTGGATCTGGCACTGCAGACAGCGCCCGCCGCTGTGGGGCTGAGTCTCGGACCAAGTGTGCTTGCCCTGCCGCTCATACTGGAGCCACTGGGAGTGAATGCCCGACTTGAGGCTGCCGGGAGACCAACCGTGGGGCTGGTCGAGGGTGCCCAGCTCCATGTCCGCGTTGTACAGCAGGTTGCCGTCCGGGGTTTGGGTCGCGGGTTCCTCGCCCCGGAGCAAGGGCACGAGGCGGGCCTCATCGAACCAGACCGTCCCCGTCTGGCGGAAGACCTGAAGCTGGATGCAGGCCGTGGCGGCGTCGGGCGGAGCGAGGAAGTCGGCCTGCAGCTCAGACCAGTCGGCGGCATCGTAGCTGCCGACGAGGTAGCTCTCGCCCACAACGCCCTTCTCTCCGTCGAAACGCACCCAGATCGAGGGAGCCGGAGGGTCGCCGGCGCCCGTGTCCAGCGTACTGGTGGCGTACTTCACGGCGAGGCGGACCATCGTTCCCGGCTGCACGGCGCCCTGATACAGCACCGCGCTCACCGTCCGGCCGCTCTTGGAGGTCAGGCGCAGCGACCAGTCGCCCTCCGAGGAGCATGTGTCATCTCGCGCCACTTCCAGCTCCGGACCGGCCGGGCCCATCTGCTCAGGGCCCAACTCCTCCTCGAAGCTCGGGTTGATGATGATGTTCTCGCCCTCGGTGAACTCCCCGGGGAGTGTGGGCTCCGCGGTCTGAACGCCCTCCTGACCGCCTGCGGCGCCGATGACGGTCACGACGAGTGCGACGGTGAGCAGTGAGGTGATGCGCATTCGCTGTGTCCTCCGTGTGGTGGGGTCGGGGACGCCGGCGGCGAACGGCAATGGAGCGACGACGGGCACCGACGCCTCGTCGGCTGCCCCGCTGAGGATAGTGGCTGGACGCTGCGCGGGTTGAGTGTGATGCCGGTCTCCTGCCGGTGCCTCGAGGACACGATCGAGAAGCGCGCACAGAAGACGGAATGCCTATGGCCGCCACCCGTGGGTGGAAGGTGGATGCGGTCCGCAGAATCCCTCAATGTGCTGACGTTCGTCAGAGCATCTTTGTTCCAGACTGCGCGACCTCATTTTGTGACATACTTCGCACACCGAAGTTGCGAAGGATTCCCGGATCTCGCCTCAGTAGCCTCCGATTTGCGGGGCGCCGTTGCCGGGGCCCTTCACGATCCGCTCCGCCGACTGCGGGCACCTGCGCCTCTTTCCGGGGAGAGATACCGCACCGGTGGACGAACCGCGGCGCCCCGGGCGCCGGGAGTGGGGGCCGGGGCAGCCGGCAAACCGGCGTCGGGTACAGCTTTCGACGAGCGAATCAAACCGCGGAGGTAAGGTCCACG
>CAZXDD010000489.1:0-6263 GCA_964639415.1 uncultured Armatimonadia bacterium | reverse complement strand
ACGGTCGTTCGCCGTTCCCCCCTCTCCGAGCGCCCGCCGTGCGGGCGCGTGAAGGGGCCGGGGGTGGGAACGCAGCCGTCACCGCCTCTCACCTCGGTCCTCCCCCTACCACCTCATCCGGAGGCGATCATGCACAGGTGCGCCCTCGTACTGTCAGCCGCCCTCACCGCGACGACCCTGCACGCCGCCCCGGTCCTTCTCCCCCTGGATACCGCCGCCGCCCGCGGCCCCAACCTCCTGACCAACCCGGGGTTCGAGGAGGTGCAGGACGGCCTCCCCCTGGGCTGGAGCAGTCACAATGACAACGACTGGACGCTGGATAGCGTCGGCGCCCATGCCGGGCAGCGCTGTGTCCGGTTCTCCAAACCGAGCACGGAGAAGCAGTACTGGATCGGCCAGGACGTGAACCTCAATCAGGACCGTCCCCGGCCCCTGGTGGTGAGCGCCTGGAGCAAGGCCGACGGGGCTCAGGGCAACCGCGGTCCTGAGTATTCGGTCTGGGTGGACCTGGCCTATGCCGATGGCACCAGTCTGTGGGGCCAGCGTGCCACATTTCAGATGGGGACCCACGACTGGCAGTACGGGGAGTACAGCTTCGTCGTCACCAAGCCGGTGAAACTGGCCACCGTGCATCTTCTGTTCCGACGCGGCGTCAGCGGAACCGTCTGGTTCGATGACGTATCCTTGCAGGAGCTGGATGCCGGCGCCGGGCTGCTCTTCGACAGGGCCTCGGCCACGGTGGCCGAGGGCGCCGCCGCTCACGGCACCCCCGGTGCGAGACTGGCCACTGCCGACGGGCTGGAGCTGATGTTCGATGATCGGGGCCGCCCGGCGGGGCTCAGTGTGCACGACACGCCCCTGCTCGGCGACGGTCCCGGGGGGATGTGGGTGCGGGATGTGGCCGCCGATGGAGCCTGGCTCCGGCCCACCTTCACGGTGACCTCTTTCCGCAATGGCGTGGAGCTGGAGGGCACGGAACAGGAGGCAGGGCTGGAGCTGGCATCAAGCTGGACGGCCAACGACAGCGGCATCGACGTGGAGGCTCGGGTCAGAGACTTGACCGGCCGCGACCGGGCGGTCACGGTGTACTTCGTCCTCCCCCTGGCGCGACTGCCCTGGGTCTGGCACGAGGACCTCCTCACCTCCACGCAGACATCCGACGACAGCGAGTACCTCAATGCCTCCGGCTGGCCCATTCACGGCATCGCCTCGGCTTACCCCTTCTGCTTTGTGACCTCGCAGCCCGCCGGACTATCGCTGTCGGTGCCCATGGACTGCCCGCGCGTGTTCCGGCTGACCTACAACGCCACCGCGAGCTGCTTGTACATAGCGGTGAACCTGGGGCTTGTGCCGGACACGGCCAACTTCCCCTCCAGCGCGGACTTCCGCTTCTCCATCTACCATGCGGACCCCGCCTGGGGCTTCCGCGCGGCCACGGACAAGTACCATCATAGACACCCCGAGTTCTTCGCCCGCCGCCTGGACAAGGGCGGCATCTGGAACGCCTTCGGTGACATCAGCAAGGTCGAGAACTGGCAGGACTTCGGCTTTGCCTATGATGAGAACAGCGCCACCCCGCTGGCCTTCGACAACGAGCACGGCATCACCAGCTTCCGCTACATCGAGCCCATGACCTACTGGCTGCCCATGGCCCAGAGCTACCCCCGCACCTATGAGGGCGCCATCCAGGCCCTCCGGGACAACCTCGCCGGCGGCACCGAGGATCAGAAGCGCTGGGCCCGTGCCACGCTGTCCTGCGGCGCCTACACCCGGGAGCAAGAGCTCGACTTGTCCCTCGAGAACCAGGCCTGGTGCGACGGAGCGGTATTCACCCTCAACCCCGACCCGCTGCTTCCGGAGACCGAGCAGTTCCCCCTGAACAAGGGGCGCATGGGCTACACCCCGCAGTGGGCCGACGAGCACCTGCTGCAGGAGCACGGTCCGCGTCTGGACGGCATCTACCTGGACTCGCTGCCCAACTGGGGCGATGTGCGCAACTGGCGCCGCGAGCACTGGAAGACCGTCGAGGTGCCGCTCACCTTCGATCCCGACCACAAGGAGCCCGTCCTGTTGCAGATCTTCTCCACCTGGCAGTTCGCCAATTGGGTGGCAAAGGACGTGCACGGACGGGGGGGCTACATGCACGGCAACGGCGGCACCCTGTGGCCCTTCTTCCCCGCTCTGCTCGACGTCACCGGACAGGAGACCGGAGGCATCCTGCGGCACCCGACAATGGCCATGGCCCGAACGCTATTGCGAGACAAGCCCTACTCGCCGCTCCTGAACACGCGCTTTGAGGGCCTCCCCGACACCTTCATGCCGGACTACTTCCACCAGAGCGCGCTGTGGTGCATCTTCCCCAGCTTCTTCAATGGCGATACCTTCGAGGACGGGAAGTGGAAGATCGCGCGCTTCTTCGATATCCCGGAGCTCTGCGAGCGGGTGCGCCCGCTGTACCGGCAGTTCATCCCCGTCCTGCGCCGCATGTTCGCCGCCGGCTGGGAGCCCGTGACCCATGCCAAAGCGAGCCCCGAGGGCGTGATGCTCGAACGGTACGGTCCCGGGGAGCAAGACGAGCTGCTGCTGGCGGTGTACAATTCGGCGCAGGACCCTGTGGACGCCCGAGTGCTGGTCGATACCGAAGCCCTCGGACTGGACGCCACCGTCTCAGCGACCCGCCTCCTGGACCCGGGGACTGTGCCAACCCAGGCCACCGGCGAGGGGCTGCTGGCGGTCTGCCCGCTGGAGCCCGGGCGGTGTGAGGTCATCCACCTGAGCAGATAGGGCCTGCCCGGGTGTGGCCGCCGCCCACCGACTATCACGCCAAAGGAGCCCGGACCTAGCCATGCCCAAGTCTCCCCCCAACATCGTCCAGATCATCTGCCACGACCTGGGCCGCCACTGCGGCTGCTACGGAGCCGGTGTGGCGACGCCGAACATCGACGCGCTCGCGAGGGAGGGTGTCTTGTTCAGCAACTACCATTGCACGGCGGCCCAGTGCTCTCCCAGCCGCGGCAGTATCATGACCGGCAGATACCCGCACCGCAACGGGCTGGTGGGCCTGGCCCACATCGGCTGGGAGCTGAATGAGACCGAGAAGACCCTGCCCATGTACCTGCGCGCTCTGGGCTACTCCACCCACCTGTTCGGCATCCAGCACGAGACCGCCGGCGACCCGCGCAGGCTGGGCTATGACCGCATCGAGGCCACAGGCGGCAAGGCCCGAGAGCTCGCCGGACCCGTGGCCCAGTTCCTGGCCGCGCGGGCAAGGGACCACGACGGGCGGCCGTTCTACGTGAACATGGGCACCAATGAGCCCCATCGGCCCTACGAGCAGGAGGGCTATGACGGCGATGACCCCGCAGGGGTGCAGCCGCTCCCATGGCTGCCGGACCGCCCCGGTGTTCGCGAGGACATCGCCGATCTCAATGGACTGGTGCGCGCGCTGGACGAGGCCGTGGGCCATGTCAAGGCGGCGCTGGATCAAAGCGGCCTGGCCCGCGATACACTCCTGGTCTTCACCACCGACCACGGCCTGGCCATGCCCAGAGCCAAGGGCACCTGCTACGACCCCGGCACCGGAACCGCCCTCATCCTCCGCCTGCCCGGAAGGTATGAAGGAGGCCGAGTTCACGATGAGCTCCTCACCAATTGCGACCTCTTGCCCACCCTGACCGACCTCGCAGGCGGCCCGGAGCCCACGGACATCGACGGCCGCAGCTTCCTGGGTCTCCTGGACGGCGCCTCCTACAAGCCACGGGAGAGCATCTTCTCGGAGATGACCTGGCACGACAAGTACAACCCCATGCGGGCGATCCGCACTCGCAGACACAAGTACATCCGCAACTTCGGCGACCGGCCCCTGGTCTACCTGCCCCTGGATATCTGGAACGGGCGAGCGGGACAGGAGATGCGCGCGGAGTACTACGGCTCGCGCCGTCCGCTGGAGGAGCTCTATGATCTGGAGGCCGATCCTCTGGAGCGGGCCAACCTCGCCGGCGATCCGGAGCACGCGGAGACACTGGCGGCGCTGCGTGCGAAGGTAGAGAGGTGGATGCACGAGAGCGGTGACGGCCTGCTGCGGGGCGACTGGCCGCCTACGGAGGCCCAGCGGGTGCGGCTGGAGACCAGCGGTGAGCCCAACTGAGGAATGGCGGGCCGGGCGCCGAGGCGCCCGGCCCCCAAACGGCACGGCGGCGACGGCAAAGGCTGGAGACACAGGAACGGCTAGTCCAGCCAGTACGACAGCATGCGCGCGAGCTCGGGGCTGCCGGGAACGAAGTTATTCCGCTGCATCCACTTCACGTGCCCGTCGGCGTAAGCGATGTTGGACCCATCGTTGTGGGGAAGGCTGTTCCCGCCGCAGATGTACCCCGCGGAGCGGTTGGGGTAACCCGGGAAGTTCGCGTTCCCCATGTAGTAGCAGACACTGCCGGAGTTCTCCCAGGCGTCGGCCAGCACGGCGGTCTCCGCCGGCCGCTTGAACTTCCCAAGGGGGGCGCCGCCCCAGCCGTACTCCCAGGTGGGCTAGCGGGCGTAACCGGTGGGGTAGTAGTTCATGCCATAGCCGCAGAGTGTCGCCGGCGAACTGGGGCAGCGGAACAACTGCTCGTTCCTGCAGTAGGGCATCAGGCGGGAGTCGATGTGGCCCGGGTTGGCGGTCGTGAGCCAGACCCACATGTCCCAGCGGTCCGGCGACCGCGCCGGGGGCAGGTGGGTGGGGCAGACCAGTTCGTCGTAGTCCTGCGCGTACATGAGCCAGGCTGTGGCGAGCTGTTTGAGATTGCTCTGGCAGCTCGCCTGGCGCGCCTTCTCACGCGCTCTGGCAAAGACGGGGAACAGGATCGCCGCCAAGATGGCGATGATCGCAATCACGACCAGCAGCTCAATCAGGGTGAAACCGCGCTTCATTGGTCGACCTCCTTCTGCGTCTGTGGGGCCCAAGCCCCTTCTGCATGGTTCCGCAGCACGAGACGGGTCGCGGAACCTCACCGATCCGCGGGAGCGGACCGGTCGCATATGGATGAGGCGGACTTCCTGCACGGCACCGAACGCCGAACGCAGTTGCCCGTACAGATGGAGGCCAGAGGTCACATCACGCACTGGCCTCCTCGACAACGACCGTCCTGGGCTTTGCCCTGTCGGCAAGTCCGCTCGCGCAGCGGAACCCGGTGAAATAGCGCTGCTGCTGGTAGTCCGGAACGAAGGATCGCTGCGCCGAGCGGAAACAACCCTCCTCCTTGTCAAACCACGACCCGCCGCGAACCACGCGGGCCTTGTCCATCGGAAGCGCCCTGGTCCCAATGGTATGGACCCGGTAGCTCCTGGCGCTGCACGCCGAGGGGCCGGTGGGGTTCACCCGCGAAGCGGCGGCCCGGGCACCGGCGCTGTAGTAATCGCCGCACCACTCGGCCACATTGCCGGCCATGTCCAGAGTACCGCACCAACTGGCGCCGTCGGGAAAGCTCCCCGCCACGGACACGCCGCCGTCCTCGCCCTTGTTCGCCGCATTGCAGCACTTGGTCGCGTCCCATTCGTCCCCCCAGGGATACACGTAACCCTCGGGCCCGCGGGCGGCGAACTCCCATTCCGCCTCGGTCGGCAGGCGCATGCCGATCTTCTCACAGAAGGCCTTTGCCTCATCCCAGGAGATGTCCGACACGGGGGTGTCGTCACCCGCATCGGCCCCGGTCATCACCTTGAGCCACTGGGCCGAAGTCACTTCGGATAGCCCGATCCAGTAGGCGCCCAGTTCCACCTCCCGCACCGGGCTCTCATCCGCAAGCCCGCCCTCGGAGCCCATCATGAACTTGCCCGCGGGGACGTAGACCATCTCGATGCCGCTCTCGGCGTGCTTAATGCGGTAACCGGCTTCTCCGGGAGCCTTGTCGTTGTCCGGCGCGACATCCCAGCCCTCCGGCACGGCGACCACATCACTCTCCACCGCAGGAGCCGGTGCGGGCTTCTGCTCGGCCTGCTCGGTCTGCTTCTTGGGCGGCGCCTGCACCGCCCCCTCGTCGCCCGAATCCTTCTTGCAGCCCCCCAGGGACCACAGCAGCACCACCATCACGCCGATTGTGCCAAGTAGCAGCGCCCGTTTCATAATCGTGCCCTCCCGTACTGGTTGTGCTTCGTATGCTGCCACAGACGACGGTGGACCAAATCCCGTGGAGTGCGACGACGCCCTATAAGTCCGGCCGAAAAGCCATTCACAGCCGCGTAGGTCGGGCTTTCCAGCCCGACTCGGCGGGTCCGTGACCCGC
>CAZXDD010000488.1:0-6264 GCA_964639415.1 uncultured Armatimonadia bacterium | reverse complement strand
CGGCGAACAGCCAACGGCCACGGCGCCGCCGCTTTGTAACCCGCGGACCTGGACCGCGCCGAGGGAGGCCAAGACGGCGGCGGCATGCAGGCGGGACATCCCGCAGGGGAGGACCCCACGAACGGCGGCCCCCTGCCCTACAGCCACCCCTCGGCGTACGCCGTCTCGTACATCGCCACCACGTTCTGGGGCGGGCTCACCGCCTGGATGTTGTGGCATGGGGCCAGTATGTACCCCCCACCCTCGCCCAGGATGCGGAGGTTGTCCACCACCTCCTGCTTCACTTCCTCCACCGAGCCGAAGGCCAAAGTGTACTGGTTGTCCACCCCGCCGTGGAAGGCGATCTGGTCGCCGAAGTCCTGCTTGAGACCCTCGCGCTCCATGCCGGCACAGCGCCACTGGATGGGATTGAGGATGTCGATCCCCGTCTGGATCAGATCAGGGATGATGGGCCGCACCGCGCCGTCGGTATGGTGGAACACATACGCCCCGGCCTCGTGGGCCAGGTCCATCATGCGCTTCATGCGCGGGAGCAAGAACTCCCGGATCTGCGAGGGGGAAAACAGCAGGCTCTCCTGGGAGCCGAGGTCCTCGGCCACATAGGACATCGTCACCTGCCCGGGGATCTGCTCGTAGATGCGGCGGGTGTCCTCGTAGCACAGGTCGAAGAGCTTGTCCAGGCAGTAGTGGACCATCTGCGGGTTCAGAGCCAGGTCCATGTAGGCCTGCTCCTGGCCGCGGAGGCTGCAATAGCGCAAGAAGGGCTCCGAGCCGCCGCCCCGGATCGGGCGGTGCTCCTGCCCCTTCACCTGCCCGCTCACCTCCGAGTAGTCCCACCAGTCCGCCTTTGGCCAGGTGTACTGCGCCTCGATCTGCTCCACGTCCTCGAACGCCGCCAGCGGGTGATGGACGCACTCGCTGTAGGCGCCGGTGCCGTAGTCCACCGTCCTGTACCGACAGCCGAAGATGTCGGCTCCCGGCTCCGGCGGGGGGCCGATGTACCGCCCGCCCACGGACACCGGAGTATCCACATGGAGCCTGTCCAGGGCCTCGCCCAGGCTATCTACGCCCATATGGGCCACCAGCTTCCGGCCGGCCTCCTCGGTGCCCCAGTAGTCCATCGGGATGCGGTCGGGCTTCTCATGACGGATCACCGCCAGCCAGCGTTCGCGCGGCGTCATCGTCTCCCTGGGCATGCTCACGCTCTCCTCGTCTGAGCTGTTCTCCGCCGTTCTCGGTGTCTCCGTGTCTAGCCGTCGTCCTCGCTGAGGACTCGGAACGCCGCCGGGCAGGTGCTGAGCTCATCGCCCGGGCCGATGTCGTAGATGCACACCACCGGCCGGCCGTCCCCGTTCCTGTCGGCGAAGTCCATCGGGTCGAGGGGGCGGTCGGCGTAGATCCGGGTGCCCTCGATGCGGCTCACCCGGTAGCGGGCGGTGAGGTCCTCATTGGTCAGCAAGGCGTCGTCATAGTACCCGGGCGCGAAGCCCCCGGAGGCCTCCAGGCTCGGCGGCAGCTCGCACTCGAGATGTGAGCCGTCGGGGGCGACGCTCTCAATCTTGGAGCGGAACAGGATGCCGTTGAGATCGAGGCGCACCCGCAGCCCGTCGGCGGAGACCTCGGCCAGGTGGTAGGCGGTGCGGTGCCTGCCGCCGCGGAGGTACAAGAGGCGCCCGGTCTCCCGGTCGCCCTCCGGCATGGGCCTGTCCAGCGTGAGACGGTGGTCGGTGAGCTCGACGGCGGTGACCTCGGCGCGGAAGGCCGGCGCAACGTCGGTGACGCCTACGTCTCCCCTGGTCAGGCGCGTGCCGTCCACCAGGTGCGCACAGCGGGGCCGCCCGTCTCGCTCGGACCAGTACCCGAACCGCCCTCGCAGCTCCAGGTCGCCGCAGCGGACCGTTGCCGCTGGGTCGCCGGTGTAGATGAAGGTGTCCACCTGTCCACCGGCCAGGGCCACCCGCAACGCCACCGGGGAGAATCCATGGGCGTCGGCCGCACCCTCCACCGGCAGACGTCGGATGCTCTCGACGAAGCGCTCACTGGAGTAGGGCTCCCAGACGGCGACAAACTCGCTGCCCGCGGCCTCTGCCTCCTCCTCGGGGAGGAAGAAGCGGATCGGCGGCGCATCGGGCTTACCGTAGCGGGCGGCCAGGTAGCGTCTGCCGGGGGCTCCGAGCACGTGGAGGCGCAGGTTCGTGTCCGCACTCTGGTGCTGCCAGTCGGCCCAGACGTCGCCATCGGAATGGGCCAGGCGGGTGTCGAGCACATTGGGGATCAGCCCGCGGCCGGCGCGGGTGACGGCGTAGGGCTCCCCGGGCTCGCCGAACTGCAGGTTGCTGTCCATGCCGCTGCACGCCGGGCCGTGGGTGCAGAAGGTGCGCTCCGTGCCCCCGGCCACGCGGAAGATGTCCACCAGGTAGGCATTGCCATCGGGGGCATCGGCCAGGCACAGCGCCCGCCTGTAGACCGAGCAGCCGTAGGCGCCGGGGTCGGCCGAGAGCTCGGCGAACGAGGCCTCCGGGGCCGCGGCGAAGGCCTGCAGCGTGCCCTTTGAGATGGCGCCATCGTACTGGGCCCTGCCGTCCACCATGACCGTGTTGTGGTGGATGGTGTGGGCGGTATCGCCCAGAGGGTGGGCCCAGCAGGGGTAGCCCAGCTCGGGGGTGACGGAGGTGTCGTGAGCGAAGAGGTCGATGTTGAGGTTGTCGTGGTGGGCATGCCCCCTGCCGTAGCCGTAGCGCAGGGCGACGCCGGCGCGTTGGGCCACATCCGGGGCCTCCGGCCTGGATTCGAGGAACACGAAGCCCACGCCGTCGAGCACGCGGCTGCGCAAGGGTGGGGCGGGCCCGAGCTCCTCGGCGTGGGCGGCCACCTCGGGCCAGACGTCGGGCTCGAATAGCTCGGGGGCAAACCGGCCCGTGGCCTGCAGGGCCCGGGCGATGGCGTCCGTGGGCCAATGGCCGTAGGCCCGGGCGTACGGGCGCTGCAGGCCGGTCACGGCCCCCTTTGGCATCTTGCGCCCCGTGGCGTCGCCATCGTCTCCATAGCAGGGCACATGCTGCCCGGCCACCAGCATCTGGGGCCAGGTATCGAACTCGGCCCGGAACTTGGGGTACAGCTTCTCGTCATACAGGTTGCAGCGCGCCTGCCAGCGGGGCGAGGTGACGCGCTGGAGAATCTCGGCCATGTCCGACTTGCTTGGCAGGTACCCCTGGGCGTAGCCAAAGGCCGCGATCAGCGGGATGCCCTCGCGACTGGAGGTGTTGATGAGCGTCTCGTCGTCGAAGCCGCCCTTGTTCATCCCGCTGGAATAGGCGTGGGTGAACAGCTCCTCGATCCAGCGGTCCGAGACCTCCCCCATGTCGGCGCACACGGCCATGTAGGCCAAGTCGCGCTCGCGGGCGCCCATATTGCCTCCCGAGAGCCGCCGTGCCAGCCAGTCGCAGCCGAAGACCTGGATCAGGTAGGTGTCGATGAGGGCCTTCACATCCGCCGGGGTCTTGATGGTGGGGTCCTTGGTGGCCAGGAAGTCCACCAGGGCCCGGTCGCGGTCGAGGTAGCCAAAGACGGCATCATAGGCCTGACAGAAGGGCACCAGTATCTGGGTGCGCTCCCAGTTGCCGTCCAGCAGGAGGCGGCCGCTGCGCAGATAGTCGCCGCGCACCTGCTGCCAGCGCGTATCCATGCCGGGGTAGATGTAGGCCATGCGGCAGAGCAAGACTCCCACGGCGTGGGCGGCCTGCCCATCGCCAAGGAGCAGGTACCTCTCCCCCAGTCGCTGCGCTTGCCCGCCGGCCTGGCGCCACAGGCGCTGGTGGTTGTAGTTGGCCACCCAGCCGGCATGGGCATTGCGCGAGCCGTCGCCGAAGCCATACCCCCACCCGTCGTCGGGATGGTCCCCGCCGGTGAAGTCGTCCCGGGTGATGTCGTTGGAGGGGAATAGCCCGCCACAGGAGGGGCACTTGCACTTGAACCGCTGCTCGGAGCTGAGCTGCCAGGGGTAGAAGGCGTCCTTCTGGAAGATTGTCTCCCCGCAGTCGGGGCAGGGCCAGTTGCTGTAGCACTGCCGCGGCAGGTTCCAGGAGGGCAGGTATGCGAACAGCTCCTCGTCCGACATGCCGTCGAAGACGGTGGGCGCTTTGAGCCTGTCGGCCATTTCCGGGTGGGTCTGGAGGTTGCGCCCGGCGATGGCGAGCAGATCGTCGGTGTAGTAGCTGCGCCCCCGTTTGCGGGCCGCGGGGTCGATGCCCAAGACCTCCTTGATCTGCTCCTCGATGTCCTGACGGTAGGTGCGGACCGTGAGGGGAACTGCGAGGGCCTGGCCCCCGGCGGGCGTGACCAGTATCTGCCCATCCTGCACGCCGCCGGCGGCCCGGAAGTACAGGCGCGTGAAGCTCCGCCCGGGGCCGGGCCGGGTCTTGTCCAGAAGCCGCACGCCCTCGGGGGCGTGCACCTGAAGCTCGACGCTCGGGTCGATCTCCAGTTGCAGCCAGAAGACCTGCTCCATCACCGGTACCGGCGCGGGGCCGATCCAGGGCTGCTCGGTGCGGCGATAGGGGTCGGGCTGTGCGACGGCGCCGGTGGCCAGAACCAGCGCCAGCGGGACTATAGCGAGCGGACCGGGTGTCATGGGCTCATCTCTCCGGATGGGGAGCAATGGACGCACGACACGTCTTCGTTGCGGCCCGCGGTTGTTCCTTCCCAAGGCTCCCCATGGGGGGCGGGGTGTCCGAGCGGAGCGTCCGTCGTGGGTGAGCGCCGGGCCGGCCGGGCTGCCGCTTGCCCCCGACCGGCCCGACTGACGCGTGATCCAGAGCGGTTAGGGCTCGGCGCTCCGACAGGTGACGATGTAGACGACGCTCTGCACGTTGGGCGCAAGCGGCAAAGGCCCCACGGCCACGGGCACTCCCGGCCGCGCCATCCAGGTTGCCCCCAGGGAGGCCCAGCCCCCTCTGCTGTCGGCCGCCGTGAACCCGCCCTGGACCAGGATGCGCCCGTCGGGGGCGATTGTCGGCCGCACCGAGAACGACAGGCACTTAGGCGACCTTGCCGGGATGCCGAGATCATCGACCTCGTGCCACGCCCCGGGGCCGACGCCCAAACCCACGTAGCCCGAAGCGTTCTCAGAGACAACCACTCGCGGTTCGGCCAGCGTCCGCGCCTTCTTCGCGGCCAGCAGGGCCGCCAGCACCTCCGCATCGAACTCGGTGTTGCAGACGGCCTCCTGCTGCGGCGGGGGCGGGAGATCCGGCGCCGGCCCTTGGCGTCCTCTGCCTACGGGGACACGCGGGATGTAGGCCCCCGGGGCAATGAGGCGAGTCGGAACCTCCAGCACCTCGCCGCCCACCTCCAGCGTGGTCGTCACCGGCACACCCAGCAGCTCCTCGGGGACATGGGTCTGGATGAGGCTGATGTCGAAGGCGACCTGGCGTGCTCGTCGGTCCAGGGCCGCGACCAGGCTCCTGACCCACTCCACGCTCTCGGTCTCCCCCGCGATGCGTACCGAGTTCTCGGCCGGACGCGGCACCACAAGAGTGCTTCCCAACCGGGCGGCTCCATCCGCCGTCGCTTTGGCCACGCCCGGCACCCAGTTGGCGACATCCGCGGCCGCCACATGCTCCAGCGGCACGATCACCTCCACCTGTGCGGCCATGCAGCTCGAGACGACCCAGACGATAGCGACCAAGACCATTGCGCGTGCCACCTGTGCCACCTCCCAAGTAGTGGTCCGTCTGCGGGCTTGCCTCTCGACCGGCCTACAGATACTACAGAAGACAGTAAGCCTGCGCCGCCGCTTTGTCAATATCCTGCCACCGGATTCAAGGGCACCACCCGAACCGATCAACAGCGATGACCCGAGGTTCTGGGGGCGTGGCAGGCGCGGGACCGGGCGAAGGAGCTTCAGAGGGGCTCGCCCGTCCCCGGGCGCGCCGGGGATTGAGGGCACCGGGGCCACGGATCTGCGGCCCGGCCGGCAGCGTTCCCACAGGCCGAGCGTCTCGCGTTGTGCTCAGGATGTGATGACAGAAACCATATGCAGACACCGGAACTAGCAGTGAGTGCCGGTGCCCAGGATGCATCGCAGACATCATCTACGATATTCCGCAATACTCCGCTTGCGACAGTCGACGAGGACGCGTAGCATGGTCATCGTCGGCCATTGTACCCAGACACCGTCCGCGACTCTTCCCGCGGGCAAGGAGGTCAAGGTATGTCCCGTCGTGGCTTCACGCTCATTGAGTTGCTGGTTGTCATCGCGATCAT
>CAZXDD010000487.1:0-6275 GCA_964639415.1 uncultured Armatimonadia bacterium | reverse complement strand
GAAGTACTGCCGTTCTCCCCCCTCATCCCGTCTCCGCCGGCCGTTTGGCGGAGTAAGGGAGAGGGGGGCTGGGGGGGGTGAGGTGACGTGAATCGGCGCCTGCCCGGAACCTGCATAATCTGAGTGGAAAGCCCGCCCCACGGGCGGCGGGTACGGCATCAGTACGCCGCCCCAACGTCGGGGAGACGGGGAGTAGGTCCGGCGGCCGCGGCCGGGCCTCCATACGTGCCGCCGAGAACCCCGCCTTCGCCGGGAGTGTCGTTCCGGGAGCGTCCGCTCCCGGCAAGAGCAGCTCGAACAATCCTCCGGCATGCAGCGAGTTTCCTCGCTACCTCGCTGCGCGAGACGGACGCTCAGAATGACATCTTGACGCCACAACCGGCTTCTCGGCCGGGCCTCTACCGCACCGCGAAACCCGCCGTACCGGATACCCCTGAGACGCACAGTACGCTGACGCGGGCGGTGTACTCGCCGCGCTCCAAAGGCACCTCGTCGGCCTCGGGGCGCCAGGTGAGCTTCTCCGCGCCATTGGGCGCGATGCGGACTTCCTGCTCCCGCGGGTGGCGCCCCGGCTCGATGATGGTGCAGGCCGCCGCCAGAACCAGCTCGCGGCACGGGTCCTGGTTGTGGATGGTGGCGGTGACCTCGTACGGCTCGCCGGCGACGATGTCCCTGGCCGCCACCACTCCGAGGACGACGTCCAGGCGTCGCGGCGGCGGCACCTGCAGCTCCAGCGTACGCGTCACCGTCGCCGGCCCGCAGCATACTTCGACGGGCACGCGGTATCGCCCTGCGGGCAGAAGACCGCTGGGTAGCCAGCGGAACTGCATGAGCGCGACCTCGCCGGGTGCCAGATGCCGCGGCACCGGCCGCTTGGTGACCTCGCCCCCGGGCGGCACCAGCCGCGCGGACACCTCCGCAGGCTGTGTGCCGAGGTTTCGCACCTCCACGGCCGGTGATGCGCCGAGAGTCTGATCCACCCGGAGACGCAGTGGGCCGGGCCTGACCGCCAGGCGTGCCTGATCGTCGGCCCAGAGCCCGGCCTCGAGGGCGTCGGCGCAGTAGTCGTAGGCCGCGCCGGTGGCCATCACGTTCAGGACGGTGAAGCGCGGGACCTCCCAGATGGGGCGCTCGTCCGGGCACGGGAAGTACGCCGTGCCGTCGCTGAGCGTGACGCGCGACAGCGCATCGCCCCGCAGGCCCTGCCAAAACCCGGTGACTCGGGCCTGGCGCACCGGCTGCCCCGCGGCGTCGATAATCTTCACGCAGGCCGCCAGAACCGGCTCGGGAAGCTGCGTACGCGGCGGGTCCTGGGGCTCGCCATCCACCGCGGTGAACATCGGGAGCGACTGATCGGTCCACTCCACCCGGACGCCCTCCACATGGATCAGGCGCACGCCCGGGGGCTGCTGACGCTTGACGCGGTCCACGGTGATGGAGCGGTCCATGCGCCAGTTGGCGTCGAAGTAGCCGGCCTCCACGAAGTAAGCCGCCTCATAGCAGGTCACCGGCGGCTTGTTGTTGACATTCATCACGTGGGGCAGGCTGCTGTTGAAGACCACGTAGTCTGAGTAGCCATAGGAGAGCTTCTCCAGGTCGAACTCCAGCCCCTGGACGCCCGAGCCGTCGGGCTGTGTGGGGTAGCGACCATTGCAGACCACGAGGTAGGTGCGGCCATCGGTGAGAGCATTGGGGTAGATCATGTAGGCGCCGAAGTCGGCGCCGCGATAGTGGCGGTCGCCGGTGAGAGCATCGCGCACGAGGACGCCGTCGCGATGCACCTCCACGGGGAGCGGGTGCAGCTCGTGGGCGCGCCGGAGCATACGGCTGGTCTCGAGAGTCCCGTAGAGCACCAGGTGCTTGTCCAGGTCGGCCGAGGTCAGCTCCTCCTCGGGCACCGCGACCAGTCCGGGCCCGTGGACGTTGAACCCATTCCATCCGTCGCAGAAGGCCTGTGCCTCGGCGCGGTGGCGGGCCACGTCCGCGGCGGGGCCGAGGGTTCCGTAACACACCACGAAGGGGCTGAGGAATGCGTGGCCCAGCGGGCCGCAGGACTGCGTGGTCTTTGAAAACCCCCTGGCGGGCGCGGCTTTTGCCGGTGACGCCTCCGCGGCGGCATAGCTATCCCAGCCTGTGAGTGCGTCCTCTGCGTCCCATACGGCCTCGAAGCACAGGCTCTGGGTCTCGCCGGTGTAGGCCGGGATGCCGTCCACATACACCCGTAGCCAGAGGCAGTCGCCGATCGGGCCGGCCGGGAGCTGGAGGGTGAAGCCGTCCAGGTTGCCGGTGACGACGTCCACGATTCCCGTCTGGTCTCGCCGGGAGCAGGTAACCTCGAGCGTAGCCTTCTGTCCCTCGTAGTGGAAGGCGTCCATGCGGGCCCAGTACAGCTCCCCATGTTGCAGGGTCGGAGTTGCCAGCGAGATGGCGGCCTGCTCGGGGCGGGCGGCGCGTCCGAGGAAGTAGTTGTAGATCCAGTTGAGGTCGTAGCCGCCGCCGTGGCCCTTGTCGCGGTTGATGGTGATCCCGGTCTCGTACTGGCCCGGGTATTGGAGCGCGTGCCCCTGAAGGCTCTCGGCCAGGTCTACACCCTGCCGGGGTAAGACGACGTCATCGCGCCAGTCGGCGATGACGTACACGTCGCCCCAGCGGGCGCGCTCTGTCCAGTACAGCGGGGAGGCGGCCTCCAGTAGCGGGCGGCGGAACTCCTCGATCTCGTCCCGCTGGTCCTTGCGGGCGTACCAGTGCCAGTGCCACTCGCGGAAGTCCGTCCAGCCGTCCACGCCAACGGCGGCGGCGATATACTCCGGGTGCGCCACGCCCTGGCGGAAGGCGCCGGTGCCGCCCATCGACCCGCCGGTGATGTAGACCCGCAGCGGATCGATCCCGAAGCGACTACGGAGGTCCTCGACGACTTCCCTGGTCGCCACATCGCCGATGCCCCAGTAGAAGTTGGGACCCCGGGCATTGAGCTGTACCAGCATCCACCCGCGCGCGTCGGCCCAGTCCCGCGCCCACTGCGAGAACCCGGTTCCGACCGACCAGCCGTAGCCGTGAGCGTGCATCACCACGGGATAGCCGCCCGGGGGTGGGGCACCGTCGGGGACATAGGCGCCGTACTCCTGCTGCGAGCCGTCCACCGCTGAGGTGTAGCTCACCAGGCGCGTGAAACCGTCCGCCCGCAAGGCGGCGGGCAGTACGATGCAGAGCAACGCCGGGACGAGGTACAGGCTCCCATGGCCCGGCAGTCGAAGACAGGACCGCGCAGTAGGCATCTTCACTCACCGACCGCACCGGGCGGAGGGTGCGGAGGTACGAGGTATCTCGGCGCAACAGGGGGGAGGTTCGTCACAGGCAGGGCGCAGGCCTTCAGGGGTGGCTGCGGAGGGGGAAGCGCCGGGAACGCGATTTCGGACCCTCGGCTCCGGCTCGGTCCGTGGTATGGGAGCCGAGTCTCGCCGCCGCGCCGGCCGCAGAGACGGTCAACTCAGGGGAGCGTGTCCCGGTCCGCGGTGGCGCCACTAGGATCGGCCGAAGATGAGCAGGGCATTGGAGACGGGGCGCTCAGAGCCGCCGATGGGGTGGTTGATCACTCGGCCGCCGTCAATGACGGTGGTGGAGCCTCCGCCGTCAAGGGACATGGCCTCTTGGCAGCCGAGCTTGAGCATGATACAGGCGGCTTCGTCAAGAGTGACGCCACCTGCCTGTGTCGACTCCATCGCGGCGACGAGTACACTGCCGTCGGGGTGCAGGCCCACGGCCGAGCGCGAGGTGGTGCGGAGCACGTCGGCGCGGAAGCGCTCCTCGGTGGCGGTGACGGCCACCTGGCCGGCTGTGACCAGTCGCGGCCCGGCGCCCAGTGCGTAGCGCAGCTTCGGCCAGCGGGGCTCGGTATCGAGGCTGATCCTCGTCCGAGCGCCCAGGCGGGCGCGGGCCAATAGTGCCGCCCAGCGGCCGCCGGCGGAGAGCACATAGGCGTCCCGGGGAATTGCCATCGGGTTGCCGGTGAGCTCCACGCGACCGATGGTGCCGTCCGGGGAGATTGTCGCGCGCACGAAGCCCGGAGCGGCGCTGACCTCCGAGCCCCAGCGCCTGGTGTACAGGATCGCGGTGTCGGCGCCGGCATGGCCGGTGTTGAGTGCCTCCAGGGAGAGGTTGCCTGCTCCCTGGATCTCCACCGTGCCCCGGAAGTGCAGGCGATCCATCAGGGCTTCGCCGGCTTCCGAGAGCCCCAGAACGCAGCGCCGGTACATGGGGGCCTTGATCCATTCGCCATCGATGACCAGCATGCCCAGCGGCGGGCCGGACCAGTCGAAGTATCCGCCGTTGACCGCGGCGCTGGCGCCGGCCCTCTTGGCGATGAGGCTCACCGGGGCGCGCTGTCTGATGGTGGCGGCGGCCAGGGCGGGTCTGACGGCGGTGGGGGAGGCCTTCAGGACGAAGACCCGCACGGCGCCGCGCTGGGTGCCGAAGTTGCGCACCTGCCACGGAGTGGATGACGGGATCGGCGCCACGGGTGAGATCGCGCTGGTCTCCGGCGGAGGTGTGACGGAGGGTGCCGTCAGAGGCGAGCGGCGCGGGATGTCGATGACAATCCGGGCGGGATCGCCGAGAGTTGAGATCTGCGGTGTTCCGCCCCCGCTATAGGTGATCAGGACCTTGGACCAGTCCTCCGGCCCCGGCGTCACTTTGGCCTGCGGGCGGAGAGCGTCCTCGAAGCTGAACAGTCGCAGACTGCCCCAGCCGGTGGGCAGGGGGTCGGGGGGGGGCAGCTCGAGGGCGATCTGGCCTTCGGAGATGCTGGCCCAGGCCGGGGCGGGGCCGGTGACGTCCACCACCAGCCGCAGGTAGTCCTGGTGGGGTCCTTCGCGTACATCGCTGACGGCGGCTCCCGGGGGCCGGATGTCCCATTCGCCGGGAGCGCTGCGCTGCGCGGCGATGGAGAAGGCCCGCCGGAGTATCTCGGCGGGGACGAAGAGCACCCCGTCGCGGACCTCGGACGCGGTCTGGGCCTCCAGGCGCGTCCCGTCCACCTTGAAGGAGAGCGAGGACTCGTAGACCTTGAGCCAGCGGCCGAAGGAGGAGAGCTGCCAGGTGCCCCGGGGGTCGGCGGGCTCGACCCGGATGCCCAGCCATTCAGACAGGAACGGGGCCGGCACCAGGAGCTGTCCGTTCACGTCCAGCGGCGCCGGCGTGGAGGACGCCACGCGCCCGGCCACGCGCACCGTCACGGCCCACGACTGGGTGGCCAGGCACAGGCCCAGGCCCAGGAGCATGAGACGACTGCGGGCGGCAAGAGATATGGTGCGGGAATCGTTTCGCATTGGGCCTGTGGTGTCTGGAGTGTCGGCCGAGCAGACGGGTATTCCGGGAACCTTGGACGCTCGCGCGGGCCGAGGGTTCACCTCAGGGAGCTAGCCGCGGGCCGCCTGCACCGCTTCAGCCATCCGCCGGGCGCTGTGGGTTATCTGGTCGAACCTGCCCCGGGCGATGGCCGCCGCGTCGATGATTCCGCGACCGGCCCCGATGGCGACGGCGCCGGAGCGGATGAAGGCCGGAGCGGTCTCCGGCGTCACACCTCCGGACACCATGAGCTCCACGCGGGGCAGAGGGCCGCGCACCGTCTCGAGGTACTCAGGACCGACCATGTTGCCCGGGAAGACCTTGATGAGGCTGGCGCCCTCGTGCCAGGCGGCCTGTATCTCGGTGGGAGTGAGGGCTCCGGGGATGGCCAGGGTGTCGCGGCGATGGCAGGCGCGGATCATGTGCACGTTGGCTCCGATGCCCGTGCAGAAGTGCGAGCCCGCCGCCATGGCCACCTGCGCCATCTCCGCGTTGAGAACCTCTCCGGCGCCGATGACGGCATCGGCACCGAACTCCTGGGCCAGCCGGGCGATGTCCTTCAGCGCGCCGCGTACCGACATGGCGATCTCCACGCAACACACTCCGCCGGCCAGCACGGCCTCGATAGTGCGCCGCAGATCGTCCTCCTGGATGCCACGGATGACAGCCATCACGCCACAGGCTCTGATCCGCTCGAAGCTCTCCTCGATGTGCATGGTCCCTCCCACTGTGCGAGAAGCGATCGTGCCCGGTACATGGCCCCGCCGTGACCAGGCCGCGCGGAGGCCCTCGAGGTGGCCTGTAAGTCCGGCCGAAAAGCCCCGCGTTCGCCGGTAGGGTCATTCTGAGAGCGTCCGCTGCCAGAGGGAGCAGCTCGAGGAATCTCCGGGCATTCAGTGAGACTCTTCGCTGTCTCGCTGCGCGAGATGGAC
>CAZXDD010000486.1:3227-6307 GCA_964639415.1 uncultured Armatimonadia bacterium | reverse complement strand
GGAGAACGGCAGACCGAGTGGGAACAAAGAGACGGACAACGGCAGACCACGGAGAGCACAGAAAGCGACTGAGAACGGCGGAGCACGACCAGGTCAGGAGAACCTCTGGTCGTTACCCCGCCGTTGTCGTTACCCGCCACCCGCCACGGCCGTTCCGCCGTTCCCCCGCCGTTCCCCCGCCGTTCCCCCGCCGTCCTACACAATCCCCTGGGCCACCATGGCCTTGGCGACCTTCAGGAAGCCGGCGATGTTGGCTCCGGCCACGAGGTTGTCCGGAGTGCCGTACTCCTCGGCGGCCTCGGTGCACTGCTTGTAGATGCTGTCCATGATGAGCTTGAGTCGGGAATCAACCTCATCGAAGGTCCAGTTCAGGCGCTGGGAGTTCTGGCACATCTCCAGGGAGCTGGTGGCCACTCCGCCGGCATTGGCGGCCTTTGCCGGACCGAAGGAGACCCCGTTGTCCAGGAAGATGTGGATCGCGTCGGGTGTCGAGGGCATATTGGCGCCCTCGCCCACGGCGATGCAGCCGTTGTTGACCAGCATCTGGGCGGCGGTGCCGTCGATCTCGTTCTCGGTGGCGCAGGGGAGGGCGACCTCGCAGGGGACCGACCAGATGCCGCGCCAGCCGTCCTGGTACCTGGCGTTGGGATGCTCGTCCACGTAAGTGCGGATTCGGTCGCGCCGCACCTCCTTGATGAGCTTGACGGTGTCGAGCTTGATGCCGTCGTCGTCCACGATATAACCACTGCTGTCCGAGAGCGCAACGACCTTGGCCCCGAGCTGCTGGGCCTTCTGAGTGGCGTAGATGGCCACATTGCCCGACCCGGACACCACCACCCGCTGGCCCTCCCAGGTCTTTCCGCGTGACTCGAGAAGTCTCGTCACGAAGTACACCAGGCCGTAGCCTGTGGCCTGAGTGCGGACCTGCGAGCCACCCCATTCCAGGCCCTTGCCGGTGAGCACGCCGGTGAAGCGGTTGGAGAGCCGCTTCCATTGCCCGAACAGGAAGCCGACCTCGCGCGTGCCGACACCGATGTCACCGGCGGGGATATCGGTGTCTTCACCCACGTGGCGGAACATCTCATTCATGTAGCTCTGGCAAAAGCGCATGACCTCCAGCTCGCTCTTGCCCTTGGGGTCGAAGTCGCTGCCGCCCTTGGCGCCGCCGATCGGAGTGGTGGTGAGGGCGTTTTTGTAGATCTGCTCGAAACCGAGGAACTTGATGATGCCCAGGTAGACCGAGGGGTGGAAGCGCAGACCGCCCTTATAGGGCCCGATGGCGCTGTTGAACTGCACCCGGAAACCCCGGTTCACCTGCACCTCGCCGGCGTCGTCCACCCAGGGGACACGGAAGATGATCTGGCGCTCGGGCTCCACCATGCGCTCGAAAACCTTGAGCTTCGCGAAGTCCGGATTGCGGTCGATCACCACTGAGATCGACTCGGCCACCTCCTGCACGGCCTGATGGAACTCGGGCTCCCCCGGGTTCCTGGCGATCACCGTCGCCATGATGTCCTCGACAAAGCTCGTCATGGGCTGTCTTCCTTTCGTGGGTACGCTCGGGTCCGACAGGCTGCGGGGGGCCGGAGGCCCGTTCTCCGGCCTTTGTGAGCTGCGCGCCGCAAGGCCGAGGCCTCTGGTGGGACTGACCGCGTCGCGATATCTGGTGACGAAATGGTCCAGTGCATCCCGTTGGGTGACGAAGATGGAGGTCCACTGCTTCAGCGAGTCTCGGCCCTCGGCGGTGAGCTGGTAGCGCCGCCGGGGCTTGGCGGCCTCGCCCCGCTCCCAGGTCGATCGTACCTGCCCGGCATCCTCGAGGCGGCGCAGGGAGCGGTAGATCGTGGGGCTGGGGACCTCGCCATCGGTGAGCCCGAGCCGCTCGATGGCGGTCTTCAGCTCGTAGCCGTAGGCGGTGCCCAACTCGGCGAGCAAGAGCAGCAGCGCGGGCTCCACAATCCTGGATTGCTTCAGGCCCGGGGCGCCGTCACCATTGTCGGGTGTGTCACGACGAGATGCCACGTGCTGCGACCTCAGGGGCGGGAAAATCTGCCGGTTGGGGGCCGGTGACGGCGGCGGACGGAGTCTTCGTTCGGGGCCGTGCCGCTATTGTGCCGAAGAAGGGTCTTGCTGTCAAGCAGATACTATGTACGGCGGGTACATATGCTCTGAGCGTACCATCCGCGCACGACCCCACGCCCACGACAACGGCAGACAGGATGGACAGGATAAAGGCGGATGGACAGGATAGAGGCAACGGCCACGGCCACGGCGACGGCGGACAGGATGGACAGGATAACGGCGGATGGACAGGGTAAAGGCAACGGACACGGCCACGGCGACGGCGGACAGGATGGACAGGATAACGACGGATGGACAGGATGACTGCGACGGCGGACAGGATGCACAGGATGAAGGCAACGGCCACGGCGGACAGGATGGACAGGATAACGGCGGATGGACAGGATAAAGGCAACGGACACGGCGACGGCGGACAGGATGAAGGCGAATAACAGCAACGACGACGCTCTTTCCGCTCAGCACCGGCCAACGACTACTTGCCGCCACCTGCATCCCACTGCGCAACCCATCGGTCCCTGCTCACGCCGCCCATCCCGCTCCCTTCCCACAGCCGTGGCCGTCATCCTGTCCATCCGCCGTCATCCTGTCCATCCTGTTCTCTTGTCGTTGCCGTTGTCTTCGCCGTCATCCTGTCCATCTCGTCCTCTTGTCGTTGCCGTCGTCGTGGCCGTCATCCTGTCCATCCGCCGTCATCCTGTCCATCCTGTCTGCCGTTGTCGTGTCCGTGTGCGTTGCCTTCATCCTGTCCATCCGCCGTCATCCTGTCCATCCTGTCTGCCGTTGCCGTCGACGTGTCCGTTGCCGTCATCCCGTCCATCCTGTTACCTTGCCGTTCTCGTTGCCGTCCGCACCGTGGCGATGGCGCCGGGGTCTATCCGCACGCTGAAGCCCGTCTCGTCCGAGTGCAGAAGCTCGGCGCCCTCCGCGTCGCCGAGGTCGCGCTCCACCGCATCTGTCAGCGAGGCGAGGGCGCCCAGTGAGAAGCTCGTGGTGACTGT
>CAZXDD010000486.1:0-3217 GCA_964639415.1 uncultured Armatimonadia bacterium | reverse complement strand
ACTGTGGCCTGCGCTTGCTGCTGAGTGCAGTTCCACAGGCGGATGATGTGCCCCCGGCCGTCCTCGGCCCGCTTGCACGCGAGCAGGACGACGCCGTCGCCCTCGAGACGCAGAGAGCCGTGAACCGGCGGCAGCCTGCCCTCCCGCGGCCTGTCGGTGAAGATGCACTCACAGGGCGTGAGCGCCTCCTGCCCGAAGCGCGCGGCCAAGGCGTCCGAGGCGCCCTCCGCCGTGGTGATGCTGTAGCGGAACAGGTAGCTCCCGGGCTGGGTAGCGTAGAAGTTGGTGCCGAAGTTATTGGCAAAGACCGAGGAGTACATGTGTCCCGTCTGAATCCGGGCAAGCTCGATGGGATCGTGCTCGGCGCGATCCGCCACACGGCAACTGTGGGCCGGCGACACGTAGCCCGGCCACAGGCCGCCCAGGTAGACCATGGGGGCATCCAATGGGGCCCACAGGATGCTGTAGTCGCCGTCGGCAAGATGCACCCAGTTGCCCACGGCCAGCGCATCCCAGTACGAGCCCGGCAGGTAGTCCTCCACGGGACGCAGCACGCTGAGTACGCCCTCGTAGCGGAACCTGGGCTCCGAGGCCTGCCACGGGAAGGCGAGGTGGGCGTCCAGCAGCGGGATGGCGTCCTTGAGTATCCTCACAGACAGGTCGATGCGGCGGATGCCCGGGTGCAGGCAGATGCTCCGGCGCACCCCGGGGTGGCCGTGAACGGCGCCGGAGAGCTCCAGCGTGCGACACACCGGGCCCTCCAGCCCGTTTGTGACGCCGCGGTCGGTGAGGGAGTATTGCTCGCCGGCGAAGGGTGTGCGGACGATGAGGTCGGAAAAGCCGTGCTCGGCGGCTCCATCGAGCATCTCGCGGGAGGCCTCTTTGTCCCAGATGCTCACGACCCCACCGGCCTCGGGGTCCACGGTGATGCGGTAGAACTCGTTCTCGAGCCGGTCGGTGGCTGCCGGTTGGCGCGAGGGCCGCGGCAGACCGGTCCGTGGCCGCAGCTCGTAGGTGCGCCAGCCGCAGGCGGGCACGTCTCGGGCGATGAAGCACAGGTCGAAGCGGATGCCACAGGGGCCCTCGAAGAAGCCGTAACGGCGCCCGCCCTGCCCCAGGCCCACACGCTCGGGAGCGTCCGGGATCGGGTCGGTGGCGGAGGCGATCTCCACGAGTTGGTGGGCGACGGTTTCGCCCGTGGCGACGTCCACCAGATCGAAGTGGCCCGCGAGAATCTGGGGCGAGGGATTGGCGTGCCAGCGATTGCCCAGCAGCACGCCGCGGAGATGGCTACCGCCGCCGGGCTCGTCGCCGTCGGGCGTCGCGACCATCACACTGCCGCAGTTGTCGATCTCCCGCATGGGGGTACGAACGGTCTCGGTGCGCGCATGGGGCAGCGGGTTGTGGACCACGAGGAAGAAGCCCTCGTGGGGCAGCCGGACGGCGTCGGCGATGGCGGCCAGGGACTTGGCGGCCACGTCATAGGTCAGGGCCGCGGCGCGGTGCGCGTGCACGAGCTTCTCGGCCCTGGAGGCCTGCATCGTCGGCCCCCAGGGAAAATGGTGCCCCCAGGTGTGCTCGTCATACCACTGCACGTCCTCGTACGCCGCCGCAAGGTCATCGGCCTGGTAGCGGTAGTCCGTGGCCGCCGCGGCGATGGTGGCCAGCCGCTCGGAGACCAGAAGCCGGCTGTGGTTCCCGCGGTTCTGGGCCGTGGCCCCCGCCGTGGAGGTGGAGCCCGTCGGATAGTCCTGCCCCGGCAGCTCGCCCCGGAACACCGGGAGGTCCTCCGGCAGATGGGGCACTATATCGCGGAGGAAACGGGTGTTGGTGCTGCACACGAGATGCGGGTAGGTCCAAAGGTCGTTGAAACGACGGATCGTGTGGGCGAAGCCCTCGATGTACGGGGCATTGTCTCGCGCCCCACCGCCCACCGGCCAGCGCACCACATCGTACGGATACGACCCCTCCTCCAGTGACTGCAGGCGCCCGGCAAGGTCGGGCAAAGCCGGGCTCACGTCACCACCCGCTCCGTGACTGTCCAGCAGAAGCAGTCTCTTGCCCGAGGGCGCCTCCCACCAGAAGCACCCCGGCTGGCCCTGCGCGAACAGGGCCTCGTCATCCCAGAAGCTCCGCATCGGCGGGTCCTGCCACGCCCAGTAGCGGGGCAGGGCCGGGCACAGGAGCTCCACTCCCGCCGCGGTCAGAGCCTGACACAGGCCCCAGCTCATGCCGGGGATGTCATTGTGCTCGGCGGTGAGGATGGGCACCTGCAATTGGCGGCTCAAGGCGAAGGCCGGGTACATCGCGCGCAGGAGCGACTCGTGGCCGCAGACCTCGGTGACCATGTTCCCGAACAGGGCCGTGAGCTCCACATGTCCCGAGCCGATCAGCTCGTACATGGCCGCCACGCGCTCCGCCGGCGCCTGACGGCAGAACTGCAGCAGCGACCAGACCTGCTCGGCCACCACTCGGAACTGCGCGTCCTCGGGAAAGCCCGCGGTGCTCCGGGCCATGTCGATAGTGCTGTCCCAGAAGTCCACATGCTCGCGACGCACTGCGGAGGGCAGATTGGTGTAACCCACGTCGTGGTGGGAGCGCTGCACCAGATGCACGACCCAGCGTCTGGCCGGCCGCCAGGGTACCGGGAGCCGGCTCAGTTCCCGGCCGTCCTGGGTGAGCAGACAGAAGATCAGGGTCTGTGGCTCGGATACGGCGGGGATCAGTAGCTCATGGGTCGACGGCCCCAGGGGCACAGGCTCCAGGGCTTCATCGACCCGCCGCCCCGCCACATCCGCGACCAGGCGGGCCGAAGTGGGGTCCGCCGGGTTGTCCACGGACACGTGCACCAGTTGGGAGAGCGCGTCCTGCGGGCCGTGCAGCAGCGGGGTGGGTGCGACGGCGGTGAGGGAGATGGCGGCATCCATGGCGCGAACTCCTCTGCGTGGTTGGGTGGTAGGCTGGAGGTCGACACGAGCGTGCTTCATGACGTTCGACGCAGGTTCCGGGGCGGGACCTCGCCGTTGATGAGCGTCCCGCAGGGGGAGAGTGCCGCGCAGTCCTGCGGACCCGAGGGCGACCGCGACGGCTGCGATGGCGTAGGTGGGCACCGGCCGCGATGGGCTCTTGCCCACCGCTAGAGGACGCCGCTTCGCGGCGCCGGGCGGTCCCGCGAACCTGACGGCGACGGCACCGGCCGCGATGGGCTCTCGCCCAC
>CAZXDD010000485.1:0-6320 GCA_964639415.1 uncultured Armatimonadia bacterium | reverse complement strand
GGGAGGGCCCGCAGGGCCGGGGGGTGAGGTGTCGTTGCCGTACGACGTGGGCCGTCCGCGCCGTTGCCGTCCGCCGTTCTCCCCCTCGCCCGTTTCCCGCGCCGTTTGCGGGAATAAGGGAGAGGGGGAGGGCCCGCAGGGCCGGGGGGTGAGGTGTCGTTGCCGTCCGCCGTTCTCCCCCCCTGGCTTTGCGGGCCTTCCCCTTTCTCAGTTACTCGGCCAAACGGCAGAAGACACGGGAGGACAAAGGGGCACGGCCGACGGCCGGGCCGCATAGGCGCCACGGCCGCCCGTTGGGCCGCGCCTGCAGGCCGTGTGGGCTGCTTTCGCTCTCCTTTGCGGAAGCCCGCCCGGCAGCAGGCACAGGCACAGGCCCCACGCTCCGCTACCCCACGTGGGCCTTCACCCCGGCCACGATGTCCTGAACCTGCGGGATCACGAACCGCTCCAGAGGCTCGGAGTACGGCACCGGCACGAAGGGCGCGCCGAGGCGCAACGGGGGCTTGCGCAGGGAGCCCCAGAGGTGCTCCACCACCTGAGCCACGATCTCGGCCCCCAGGCCGCCGAACGTCACCGCCTCGTGCGCCACCACAAGATGGCCGGTCTTCCCGACCGAGGCGCAGATGGTCTCGATGTCGAGAGGCTGGAGGGTGCGCGGGTCCACAAGCTCCACGTCGATGCCCTCCTCGGCCAGTAGCTCCACGGCCTCCAGGCAGAACGTCAGCGTCTTGGACCAGGCGACGAGGGTCACATCCTTGCCCTCACGCTTGATGTCCGCCACCCCCAGTGGGATGACTTCCTCCTCGGCCGGCACCTCCCCCTTGTAGGTGTAGTGCGCCTTGTGCTCCAGGAACAACACCGGGTTGTCGTCGCGGATGGCGGACTTCAGCAGCCCGCGGGCGTCTCTGGGCAGGCCGGGCATGACCACCTTCAGGCCGGGGATGTGGGCGAACCACGCCTCGAGGTTTTGCGAGTGCTGAGCGGCGTAGCCCGCCCCGCCGCCGGCCGGAGAGCGCACCACCAGAGGGAGACAGACCTGCCCGCCGCTCATGTAGCGCCACTTGGCGGCGTTGTTGACGATGGCGTCCGAGGCCTGGGCCAGGAAGTCGCAGTACATGATCTCGGCGATGGGGCGGAAGCCGGCCAAAGCCGTTCCTACCGCCATGCCGCCGATGGCCATCTCCGAGATCGGGGTGTCCCGCACCCGCTCGGACCCGAACTCCCGCTGCAGGCCGGTGGTGGCCCCATAGACCCCGCCGTACTGGCCGACGTCCTCGCCGAAGAGGATCACCGTCTCATCGGCCTTCATCTCCTCACGAATCGCCGTGCGCACCGCCTGAGCGTACGTGATGTTGCGCATCCTGGGCTCGGCCATCAGTGGGCTCCCCCCTCGGAGTAGACGTCCGTCAGGGCATCCTGAGGTTGCGGCCAGGGCGCCAGTACCGCGCGGTCGAAGGCCTCGTCGACCTCGGCTCGGATGCGCTCCCGGTACTCGATGGTGGTGTCCAGATCCACCGTGTGGTCGTCGATCATCTCCACCTCGAGGATGTGAATCGGGTCGCGCTCGCGGAACTCCGCCAGGGTCTCGGCATCGGTGCGGTAGGTCTGCTTGTCCGCGGTGTGATGGCCCTCGAAGCGGTAGGTGTCGAAGACGAGATACGCGGGCCTGCCGGTCCGGCGCGTCTCCTCGGCGGCGGCGCTCACCTCCTCGTACACCTGCATGACGTGCATCCCGCTCATGCGGCGGCCGGTGAGGCCGTAGGAGCAGGCGCGATTCTCAAGCTCCATCACCGCGCTGGACTTCTCCAGCGGTACCGAGATGGCGTAGAGGTTGTTCTCGCACAGGAACAGGACGGGCAGCTCCCACAGGACGGCGAGGTTGACCGTCTCATTGAAGGCCCCCGTATTGAGGGCTCCCTCGCCGAAGAAGTCGGCCACCACACAGCCGTCGCCGCGGAGCTTGGAGGCCAGGGCGATGCCGGCGGCCATGGGGGCGTTGGCGCCGACCACGGGGTTTTCCCCCATGAAGCGGATCGAGGTCTCGGAAAGGTGCATGGAGCCGCCCTTGCCCCTCGAGCAGCCGGTGGTGCGCCCCATGATCTCGGAGAACATCACGAAGGGGTCCATGCCCTTGGCCAGGGCGTGCCCGTGACCGCGGTGGGTGCTGATGACGTAGTCATCTGGCTGCAGGGCGTGGATGGCCCCGACGGCCACGGCCTCCTGGCCGATGGAGAGATGCGAGCTGCCCCGGAAGAGCCTCTGGGGCAGCATGACATCGCGGATCGTCTCCTCCACGAAGCGGATCCGCAGCATGTCCTCGTAGAAGTGCAACAGCAGTTGCGGGTCTTTGTCCATGCCTGCTCCTCCCCGAAGTCTGCCCGGTCCACGGGTGCGCCCGTGGCCGGTATGCGTGGCCCCTTGCGGGGCGGACGGCGACGGGATGCGTCTCCTTGCCGGCCCGGTGAGTGGGCGTCTTCCACGGGTTTCACCCGTGGCTAGTATGCATTGCCCCTCCGGGGCATACGGCGACGGCACGGCCAACGGCCCGCGGGGCGGGACCGTTCGCCGGCCAACGGCGTCGCTCGCGACGAGCGACCTACACCACCCGCACCCCATCGTCGCCGATCTCGTACCGGTGCCCCCCGATGAGCAGGGCCGCCGGGGCTTCGCTGCGAACCGTCTCGTAGCGAATGCCGCCGCCACCGTTGACCAGGAGTACATCCTCCCCGATGCGGGCCACCTCCGTTGCCTCCACGCGCTCGGTGACGACGCTCGCCGCCGGCACCGCGCCGCACCCCGGTGCCAGCACCACTCCCAGCGCGCAGCGGCTGTACAGGCCCGTCACGGTGAAGCGCAGATGGTACTGGTGGTACCACTGCTCGGAGACCTTATTCGTCCCCGGTGGCGGGTCCCAGCCGTCGGTGAGGCTGAAGAAGGCATTGGTGTGCTGCATGAAGTGCCCGCGCAGCGAGCTGTCCTCTCTGACGAGGAAGAAGCTCCGGGCCTCCTCATCCACGGCGAAGGCGTTCCAGGAGTGGATGTTCCACTGTAGCGCCGAGACGATGCCGGGCGCGGCGGCGAACTCGTCCACCATCAGAAAGCAGTTGTGGGGCTTGAGGAAGGCCACATGCCGACGGCAGCGGGAGGCCCGGTCGGCGTAGGCCGCATCCGCATTGCCGCACAGATACGCGAGGCGTTCGTCCTCGAAGGCATTGACGATCTCGCCTTGCGAATCGTGGCTGCGCATGATCTGCCCGGCGTCGGAGAGTGTCACGCAGTTGTGCGACTTGGTGTGCCACACCCAGTGGGTGTGGTGTCGCGAGCCGTAGCCGTCGTAGTAGCCGCTGGGCATGGCCAGGACCCGGCCGCCCGCGTGGAGGATGAAGTCGTTTTGGTTGGCATGGGAGTGGCTCACGGCGCCGAAGGGCGAGGAGCGGAAGATCAGGGCGATGTCCCGGCTCTCGTCGTGCAGGTCGGTGCGAAAGGCCGCCCAGCCCGCGGCGGGGAAAACGCGCAGCACCGAGGACTGCCGGGGTGCGGCGGCCTGCGGTGCCGGGCCGGCCAGGAGACTTTGCGGGTCCACGCGGGGGGCGGCATCGCCGAAGCGGTCCTCCAGCGTCTCGGCCACGGCGCGCTGCGCGGCCACATAGCCCGAGAAGGCTCCGGCTCCGGTCTCGCGGTCGATGAGCTCCACAAGGTCGGCGTTGCTCTCCCAGGTGCCCTTCCAGCGTTCCGAGTGATCGCCGAAGCCCATCCACTCGGCGTAGTAAGGGAAGCACCACTGCCGCCAGTCGGCGTGTCCGCGCCAGA
The DNA here is from genome assembly GCA_964639415.1 of uncultured Armatimonadia bacterium. GTDB lineage: Bacteria > Armatimonadota > Zipacnadia > Zipacnadales > JABUFB01 > CAYRFY01. The sequence goes on along the minus strand of CAZXDD010000485.1, from coordinate 2,510 downwards.
AGGGGCGGCGGTAGAGGTCCACGCCGATGCCTCGCTTGAGGGCGGTGGCGAACATGGTCATGATCCCCACATACGCCAGGCCGTACGAGGGCCCTTCGGCCCAGGCGCCGTCGTCTCCCGCCCACACGGGCCAGATGCCACACAGGACCGGGCGTAACCATTCCAGCCACTGCCGGGCCTCCGGGATGTGCTCGTGGAACACGATGGCGAGCAGGGCGAGAAACACGATCTCGCGCCCGGCGTGCGAATCAAAGCGCGTCACCCCGTACGAGCCGCTGCCGTGCATGTGCTCGTAGGTGATCTGCCCGCGGCGCCGGAACTGCTCGATCACCAGGGCCAGCTCCTGCTCGCTGAACTGGTCCCATACCCAATCGCACACCTTGGACCCGTTCCAGATCACAGACATGTGGGCCTCATCGTTGTGCGACAGGTGGCTGGAGCCCATAGGGTCCCAGAGCGAGATGGAGGCCATGCGCTCGCAGGCGGCCCGGGCATACCTGGCCTCCCCGGTCGCCAGATAGGCCAGGGCCAGGGTCTGGGCGCCGGAGACGAACTGCCGCGATTCCCACATTACCGGGCTCCACGCCCGGAAGAAGGCGTTGTAGTCCAGGTTCCTGTCGGGCAGGAAGGGAGGCTCGGCGATCTGGTGCTCCTGGGCGAGAACGACCTCGGCCGCCGCCTGTAGCCTCTCCCGCTTCCCTCCGGAGAGGCTGCGGCGCAATCCGGGGATGTCCTCGGGCCGGAGGTACAGGCGCGGGTGGGTACTGGGAAGCCGGGCCAGCCACTGCGCGGCCGGTGGCACCTCCACCACCGCCGCGGTCTGAGTCACGCGGAACCGGAACACCTCCGAGACCTTCCCGTCCGCCCCCCACCGCCAGTAATAGTCACCGGGGGGCAAGGCGGCCTCGGGCAGCCACAGCGGGTCCGTCAGGCCCCGGAGGTCGATGAGCGGTGCCGCGAGATCCGGATCGGCGGCCACCGTCAGACTGTAGCCGGAGGCACTGTCCATCGGCTTCCAGGCGAAGACCGGTGGGTTGGTCGCCGGCTCGGTGTCATTGCGGGGCTGTCGCGGGTCGATGTGCGGATGAGGATGCCTGTGCTCAAGCAAGATAGCGGCTCTCCCTGTGGTACTGGCACGGTGCGGCGTCTTCCCACACCCATGGCCTGCGGGGCTTGGCCGCGGGTCGGTGCCACGGCCGGGCGGCGATCCCGCAAGGCGGGATCGCCGAGTCGGGCGGCGATCCCGCAAGGCGAGATCGCCGAGTCGGGCTGGAGACTCAGACTATGCAGGTTACAGACAGACGCTGGCTCAGGTCGCCTCACCCGCCTAGCCCCCTCTCGGCGTCTCCTCGAGCCGCCTGTACTTCGCCCCGCAGGGCGGGACCGGCGGAGACGGGATGAGGGGGGACGACGTCAGGCTCAGCTTTCCGGCCGGGCTTCTACAGGTGCTGCCGAGAACCCCGCCTTCGCCGGGGATGTCGTTCCCAGAGCGTCCGCTCCCGGCGAGAGCAGCTCGAGGAATCTCCGGCCCTTCAGCGAGATCCTTCGCTATCTCGCTGCGCGAGATTGACGCTCAGGATGACACCCCCACGGCAGGCTCAGCTCTCCGGCCGCCGACTACTCCCGCACGCCGGCCATACCGGTGGCCGCCATGGCGGCGCCCACGATTCCCGCCTCATTCATCAACTGGGCGGCGACGATGGGCGTCCGGCGCTTGAGGCCGGAGACGAACTTGTCGAACTTCTTGCTGCCCCCGCCACCGATGATGAACAGGTCGGGCCAGAAGAGATCCTCATACACCTGCAGGCAGCGGTCCAGCGGAGCCGTCCACTGCGACCACTTCCTGCCCTCCCGCCGGCGGGCCCGGTCCGAGGCCTGCTCCTCCGCCTCGTTGCCGTCGTACTCAAGGTGCCCCAGCTCGGTGTTGGGCACGAGGATCCCGCCCATGAACAGTGCGGTCCCCAGTCCGGTCCCCACGGTGAGGACGAACACCAGACCGGTCTCGCCCTTTCCGGCGCCGATGGCCATCTCGGCGATCCCGGCGGCGTCGGCGTCATTGAGCACGGTGACCTCACACCCGGTGGCCTCGCCCAGCAGCCCGGCGGCGTCCGTGCCGATCCAGCCCTTGTCCACATTGGCGGCGGTGTAGGTGATCCCGGCCTTGACCACCGCGGGAAAGGTGCACCCGATCGGGCCCGACCAGTCGAAGTGCCGGGAGATCTCGGCCACCACCCTCGCCACGGCCTTCGGAGTGGAAGGGTCGGGAGTGACGATGCGGTGCCGTTCGGCCAGGAGCTCGCCGGTCCCAACATCCACCGGCGCACCCTTGATCCCCGATCCGCCAATATCGATACCGAGAGCCTCCATGTGCCTGTGTCCTCCAGGGTTGATAGCCGCGGGCGGCCCGGCCCAAATACACCCATAGACTATTCCCCGCGGGGCCTCGCGGCCCCTTCTCGGGGAGTCGGCGAGCCGCGAGTCGCGCGTCGCGAGTCGGCATCTACGTCAAC
>CAZXDD010000484.1:0-6322 GCA_964639415.1 uncultured Armatimonadia bacterium | reverse complement strand
CACAGACGACGAACGGCGGCGGCGCACAGGTCGCCGCCCTACAACGGCCAACGGCGCGGAGCATCACGTCAGGCGAACCGGGAGTGATAGTACGACATGCGTAAGTACGGTTTCGGCGTCATCGGCTGTGGCGTCATCTCGGATACCCACATCAAGGCCATTGAGAGCATCCAAGAGGCCGAGCTTGTGGCCGTCTGCGATACCCGCGAGCAGGCGGCGCGGGCCAAGGCCGACAAGTGGGGCTGTGCGTGGTACACCGACCTCGACCAGATGCTGGCGCGCCCGGACATTCACGTGGTCAACGTGGTCGCCCCCAGCGGACTGCACGCCAGGCTGGGGGTGCAGGCCGCCGATGCGGGCAAGCACGTGATCTGCACCAAGCCCATCGACATCACCCTGGAGGCCATCGATACGCTGATCGCCGCCGGCCGGCGCAATGGGGTCAAGATCGCCGCCACGCACCAGTGCCGAGACTTCAAGATCTACCGGCGGGCCAAGCAGGCCATCGAGCAGGGACGTCTCGGCCGGGTGCTCTACGGCAATGTGCGGGTGCCGTGGTACCGCAGCGATGAGTACTACGGTGACGGCTGGCACGGGACTCGCGCCCTGGACGGGGGCGGAGCCCTGATGAACCAGTCCATCCACTACATCGACCTGCTCATCTGGATGATGGGAGAAGTTGAGACCGTCTGCGGGTTCGCCGAGGCTCTCGCGCACGATATCGAGGTGGAAGACTGCGCCACCGCGGCGCTGCGGTTCTCCGACCGGTCGCAGGGGATGATTCAGGGCACCACGTGCACCTATCGGGGCTACGAGGCCCGTCTGGGGCTCCACGGCACCCGGGGCAATATCACCATCGTGGGCGATGAGCTGATGATGTGGGACCTCGAAGGGGAGGAGGTCTACCACAATCCGGCCGCGGGCCATGCCGGAGGCGCCTCGGACCCGAAATCCGGGATGGTGGGGGAGGCCGTAACGGCCCACGCCAGGCAGATCCGCGACGTGCTCCTGGCGGTGGAGGAGGGGCGCGAGCCCGAGCTCAGCGCCGGTGAGGCCCGGCGCTCCGTGGAGGTCATCCTGGCCATCTACAAGTCCAGCGAGACCCGGCAGTTCGTGGACCTGCCGCTGTAGACTTCGCACGCCGCAGCAGCAGAACGAGACGAGCCGCAGCCATCGTTGGCTGCGGCTCGTGTGTGCTGGGTCAAGTCCGGCGGCCCGGAACGGGCGGCCTCTGCGTGCTGAAGCGCTCGCTCCCTCACGCCGTACCCCGTCGCCTGCCCGATCTCGGCGTCTCTGCGGTCCGACGTTCCCACCCGTTCCGGCTATCCGTAGATCGCCTTCTCCAGCAGGTCTCGGGCCTTGAAGATGTCGCCCTTGCGGTCGTCGCCGGCCTCTCGCTCGATGACGATCGGGCCCTTGAAGTAGGTCTCCTTGAGGGCCTGGACGAAGTCCGGGATGCTGACCTGCCCCTCGCCCAGGGGCATCTCGCTCCCGAGCTGCCCCTCCTCGGTGGGCCAGACGCCGTCCTTGGCGTGGCACGAGATGACGTGCTGGCCGATGCGCCGGAAGGCCTCGACGGGGTTGTCCTTACCGTAGAGGATCAGGTTGGCCGGGTCGAAGTTGATGTAGACGTTGTCGCGGCCGAGGGACTTGAGGAAGGCGGCCAGGTGATCGGCCTGCTCCTGCCCGGTCTCCAGGCCCATGAACATCTTGTGCTTCCGGCACTCATCGGCGCAGGTGCACATGGCGTCCCACATCTGCTTGTAGATTGGGGAGCTCTGGTCCTCGGGCAAAAAGCCCATATGAACCAGGACGCCGGGCTGTCGGCACTTGGCGGCGAAGTCGATGGCGGCCCGCATGATATCCATGCGCTCGGATAGCTTCTCCGGGAACGCGAAGCCCACCGTCTCGCCCACGTCCTGCATGCTGGCATAGCTCTCACCGGGGAAGCCCACGAAGAAGCCCACAGATTCCACGCCGGTCTCGGCCATGGCCGCCAGGACCTTCTTGGCGTTGTCGTCGGTGTAGAACTCCGGCGGCACGACGCCCAGTTGCGTGCAGCGGAAGCCCCATTCACTGATGGTCTTGATCGACTCGAACGGGTCCTCGATACCTGTCGAGTGGATGAAGACGCCGATCTCCATTGGTCTTATCATGTCAGGCTCACCCTCCAGTATGTCTTGTTCTGGCCTGCTATTCCGCTACCTCGTGACGCAGACCTTCTTCCGCGGTCCGAGCGGCGCGTGGCCGAGGGCATTGCGACACGGATGGCACGACGCGCCCGGCAACGCCCGGCGCACCGGCGCGCTCCCTGCCGGGATCATCTCGCCGGCGCCAGGCCCAGCTTGTCGTCCGCCACCATCGGCACCAGCTTGGCCTGCCACTTGTCCCCGAAGTGCTTGGCCATCAGGAAGCGTCCGTCGCCCCACCCGATCATTCCGATCGCGGGCGAGACATCGTGGATGCCCAGCAGCTTCATGTCCCGATCGGCCTTCAGAAGTCCCTTCTTGCCCTCCACTGTGTAGCAACCGAACCACCAGCAGTCGTCGTGGAAGCAGGCGGTCTGAATGCCCAGGTTCGTGTAGCCCGAAGGCAGCACGTGGGTCTTGATGTGCTTGTACTCGCCGTCGTACTCGTAGACGTAGTTCTCCTCGTAGCCCTTGGGCAACCCGCTGATGATGAAGAAATGCCCGTCGCAGTAGTCCATGCCGCCGGCGCCGAAGGTCACTTCGGGCACGGGGACGATCCTCTGAAGCGCCAGGGTCTCGCCGTCGTAGATGTAGACCTTCGAATCCGCGCCGGGAGCGTTGAACTGGTTGGACCACGCCACATGGAGCTTGCCCTCGGCCCAGCAGCAGTCACCGTGGTGAGTGGGACCCTCGACCCGCGCGATGATCTTGCCCTGCAGATCGGTCTTGACGACCACGGTGGTGAAGCTCCAGTAGATGGCATCCACGCCGTTGGTGGCCACGCCCTGCAGATGCCCGGGGTAGATACCCTCGCAGATGATCTCGTCGGGAACCGCGGCCAGCACTGCGGTGGGCAGCGCTGCGGCGGCAAGAGCGATCGGTAGCATGAGCCATTCTCCTTTATCGCGGGCGGGGGAGTGCGGGCCCGGCTATTGGGATGAGCAGATCAGGTCGACTTGACAGTACCCCGTCACCGTGCCCTCCGGCACCCGAGCGGAGCCGCCGTGCACTGCCAGATCCAGCTCCACCTTGCTCAGGCTCCGCAGGCGCGCCGCGGTGATGGAAAGCCCCGGGAGCACGATGCGCCAGTTGCGGTTGGGGGTGCGGTTGTACTGCATGATCCGGAGCTGATAGCGGCCGTCGCCGGCGTCGTAGAGCCGGCAGTAGCCCGAGTTGGCGCCCCGCACCTGCGCAGGCGACCGGACCCCCGCCCATCTGAACAGCTCTCGCATCGCCCGGCGGCTCTCGGGCGCCGGAGCGATCCGGCGGTACAACGAGGCGGCCTGCGGCGTCGTGGCCAGGGCGGTGCGGTCCGCTGGAGCGCCGGTCTCGTCGAAGGCTCCGCTCCCCGGCGTATAGACTACACGCACTCCGGCCAGGGCCGCCTGGTTCAGCGTGGTCAGGGCCTGCTCGGACAGACAGACCACCTCCGGCAGGATTATCAGCCGATAGGAGGTCAGTTTCGCCACATCGGTGAGCTGGTCCTCCGTGAGCACCGCGAACCCGGCCCCGCTATCCACGAGTGCCTCGCCCCAGGCCCAGAAGCTCTGGACATGGCCGCTGCCGGTGCGGTAGTCGCGGCCGGCCGCCGAGTGCACGATGGCGACGTTCGCCACCGGCGGGCCGGGGGGCGGCTGCAGAAACTGTCCCATGTACTCGCTCCGCGGGCAGTGCTCGACGGTGCTGGACCAGGCGCCGGTCACCCGATCGCAGGCCCAGCGCAACTGGGTCTGCTCCTCCGTGCCGGTGTAAAACAGGTCCAGCACCGGCTTGCGCCGGCCGGACAGGTTGTCCAGGTACGTGAGGTTCAGAATCGCCCGGCGCCAGACCTTGCGGTAGTCGGGCTTGTCGCCCTGCCAGTCTTCCCAGAACCGGATCCCCACCGAGGGCTCGAAGATGTCGTTGGCCAGGGCCCACTTGGAGGTGACCAGGACACCGGTGGGGTCGGCCTGACAGATGAACAGCGGCGCCCCCGGGACGAGCTCCTGCAAAAGGGCGTTGACGTCGCGGTAGAAGTCGGCCACCGAAGTCTGCCTCGCGCGCACCCACCGCCGCCACAGCCCGCTGTCCTCGTTGAACCAGAAGCTATCGTCACCAGACTCGGGCAGCGCGGCGCCGGTGAGATCCGCAAACCTGCGGGCACAGAAGTCACAGGCGCACACCGAGGCATCGGGGAGCATCTCCACATCGTCACACATGAAGCCGTCGAAGCGGCCGCCGGTGAAGATCGCCCGTACGTAGTCGAAGTAGACCGCGCGGAAAGTGGGGTTGTTGGGGCAAAGCCAGTAGGCGTTGTACAAATAGTTGATGGGCTCGCCGGTGTCCGCCTTGATCTCCAGAAGGTCGCGGACCGTCTTGCCGTCGCCCACAGGCTGCTGAATGCGCTCCTCCGAGCACAGAGCGGCGCTGTGATGCTCGTAGATGCGCATATCCAGGCTGTGGGCCACCTCGGCCAGCCTGGCCAGCGCCTCCACCGTCTCCGGCCACCGGTCGATGATGTTCCAGCGGAAGTGGTGCCCCATGAGGATCACGGCATTGTAGCCATCCGCCCGCAGCTTCTCCATCCGCGTCTGCCAACTGCCGCCCTGTGTTCCGGGCTCGTTGTGGGCATACTCGTCGAGGGTCCAGTTGAAGAACGCCGCCCGCATCTCCTCCTGCGCCGAAGCACCCGTGACGCACGGAAGCAGTGTCAGCAGAACGGCAAGCAGCATGGCCGTCTCCATGGGGCCATCCTCCCGGCGCTGCATCCATATGTGCGGCCGAGAACCCCGCCTTCGCCGGGAATGTCACTGTGAGAGCGTCCGCTCCCAGAGGGAGCAGATCGAGGAATCTCCTGGCACTCAGCGAGACACTTCGCTGTCTCGCTGCGCGAGATGGACGCTCAGGATGACATCTTCACGGCAGAACCCGCTTTTCGGCCGGACCTATGGATGCCTATGTGGACGCACTTTCTGACGTCACTCGAAACACTCGTGGAACTCATCCGGGAGCCGTCGCCAGTCTTGTTCCGCAAGCAGCGGCGTGAGGTCCCTGGAGTTGTACGTGTTCCAAAACAGCACGGTCTTGCCCGCGAGCTTCCCCGCACGGGCGTCCTCGACCAGCGCGGCGAAGGCTTTGCCCGTGTAGGTGTTCTCCAGAGCAATGCCCTCGGTGCTGCGGGCCAGCTCCACGGCCTCCTGCCCGCCGGACGTGGGCACGGCATAGCCCTCGCCGTAGTGCCCGTCGCGGATCGCCGCGGCGGCGTCGGCCTCGGTGAATCCCGTGTCCGGGAACGACGGGTCCGCCTCGCGGAGCAGATCGGTGGTCTGCTGCACCAGCGCCGCCATGGCGGCACGGTTGCCCAGGGTGTCGCGGACCACGCGCACGGCCTCCACCCTCGTGGGCAGTCCCAGAGCCCTCAGGCCCAGCACGATCCCGGCGGCCGTGCCCATGGAGCCCAGCGCGACGTAGATCACATCCGGCAGCGGCGCCTGCCCGGCGTCGATCTGGGCCTTCAGCTCGTACGCGCCGTTGAGCGAGCCCACCGTGCCCAAAGGCGAGGAGCCCCCGGTGGGGATGACCATGGGCCTTTGACCGGTGCGGGCGCAGTGCTCGTCGCAGATGCGTGTGGCGGTGGGCCCCTGCTCGTCGAAGCTCTGGATCAGGTGCAGCTCGGCGCCGTAGCGGTGGCTCAGGAGCAGACTGCGCTGCACCCCCGGCGACTTGGGCTGCGGCGTGAGCACCGAGATGCTGCGCATGCCCAGTTTGTCTGCGTAGATTGCCGTGGCCAGGGCGTGGTTGGAGCCCGTGCCGCCGAAGGTCAACACCTCCTGCAGGCCCCGACGCCGGGCCTCGGCGAGCATGAACTCCAGCTTGCGCACCTTGTTGCCGCCGTACTCGTCGCCGCTTGAGTCATCCCGCTTGACATAGAGGGCATCCAGGCCCAGGGCGGCTCCGAGCTTCTCGGCCCTCTGCACCGGGGTGGGGTAGCTGCCCAGGGGAACCCAGGGCAGGTTCTGCGCCAGTTTGGGGTAGCACTCAAACAGAGGAAGCATGCTGGTCGCCTCGGAGCTGTGGTTGGCGGTATCGACAGCGCGCCTGCCGAAGGTGAGATCGGAAGAGCGTCGTGTAGGGAAAGAGTGTAGGATAGGGTG
>CAZXDD010000483.1:4998-6327 GCA_964639415.1 uncultured Armatimonadia bacterium | reverse complement strand
GTCTCGCTGTCGGTCACTCCGAGCACCGAGTCCACGACGGCCAGGGTCACGTCGCCCTCGGTGAAGGCCACGACCTGGTCGAAGATGCTCTCGGCATCGCGCATGGCGCCGTCGGCGGCACGGGCGATGGATTCCAGGGCCGCAGGCTCGGCGATGATGCCCTCGCGCTGTGCGATCTGAGCCAGGGCCGCGGCGATCTTCCCCACCGGGATCTGCCGGAAATCGAAGCGCTGGCACCGGGAGAGAATGGTTGCCGGGACCTTGTGAAGCTCCGTTGTTGCCAGCACGAAGAAGCTGTGTGCCGGGGGCTCCTCCAGGGTCTTGAGCAGGGCGTTGAAGGCCTCGGAGGTCAGCATGTGGACCTCATCGAGGATATAGACCTTCGCCCGGGCCTCGGCCGGGCTGTACTTGACCTTCTCCCGCAGGTCGCGGATTTCGTCGATGCCGCGATTGCTGGCGGCGTCGATCTCGATGACATCCAGGGCCCGCCCCTCCTGCACGGCGCGGCAGAACTCGCACACCCCGCAGGGTTCGGGAGTGGGGCCGTGCTCGCAGTTGAGGGCCTTGGCCAGCACGCGGGCCGAGGAGGTCTTGCCCGTGCCCCGGGGGCCCGAGAACAGGTAGGCATGGGCGATGCGTCCGGCACGGACGGCGTTCATCAGCGTCCGGCTCACATGCTCCTGGCCGATGACGTCCTCGAACCGCTGAGGACGGTACTTGAGGCTGAAGGACACGTATGACATGGGATCACTCTCGCCGACGGCGTGTGAGACAACGTGAGGGGCAGACCGAGACGAGGTCCGCAAGTCCCTGTTCGCCGCTCCCGGCCGCTAACCCTCTGTGCGTGCGAGGCAGACGATGTAGTGGCTCAGAACCAATTGGGGCCGCAGGAGCTGCAGACAGGTGAAGGCGGTATGCGCCGCGGCCTGGAACAGGCTGCCCCTGCCCGCGAGCGGTGTGGGCACGGCCGCCCTGACCCTCTGCATGTCAAGTCCATTGCGGGCCAGCATGGCCCGCAGTCCGGACACGCTGCACAGGAGTTTGCGCGAGCCCGGGTCCAGCACCTGCCCCAGGGCCTCATCCAGTTGGGCCGAGTTGCGTCTTCTCATCCCCAGTACCATCCGCGCGAAAGCGGCGTTGGGGATAACCAGACACAGGAGCCCTCCCGGCTCCAGGCCGCCGGCGATGGCCTGCAAGAGCGGATCGGGATCGGTCAGGCGTTCCAGCGTACCGGCGACGACGGCGCCGGCCGGTCGCCCGCCGGCGGACACCATCTTGCCAACGGCCCCCGGTAGATCGAGCAGTTTGGTTTCCTTGCCTTCGAAGGCG
>CAZXDD010000483.1:0-4988 GCA_964639415.1 uncultured Armatimonadia bacterium | reverse complement strand
TTCTTGAGGCCCTCGGCTCCCGCGGCGGCTTCGGCCAGACCGACCATCGCGCGTCGGCCGGACTTCTCCACCACCAGGATGCTGCCGCTTGCGTGGCCAAGCCGGGCGAGAAGGCCCGCGATCTGTCGCCTTTGGTGCTCGCCCAGAGCGGGGCCGGGGCGCCATCTGCCCGACCCACCGGCGAGGCCGTCGGATCGAGCCTCATCGCGGGGGACGTCCAGATAGATGCTCCGGCAGGAGGCGCAAGTGGCGTAGCGCTGCCCGTGGATAGGGGTCAGGCCGCTGATGGTGTGATTCCGGCAGGCGGGGCAGAAGGAGGCCATAGAGGTGGATACGGACAGAAGGGGCGCGGCGATCTGGCCGCGCCCCTTCACATGTTAGCGGTCGTGCACCCGCTGTCGACAACGCCGCCCAGGCGTTACCCCCGCAGCCGGCTCGGGCCAGGTGTTCCGCGGCACAGAAAGTACTTCGCTTACCGCTGCTTCCTTCCGGACCTGACGGGGTTCGGCGAGACTCCCTTGCGCGGGACCCAACCTTCAACACCACTTACGAGGGTCAGACCCCAAGAAGCGAGGCCTCGAGCGGGAATTCACCCCCACTAGAGCGGATTGTGGGTACAGGGCACCGCTAGTTCCCCGGCTAGCACGACCAAAAAGCGGTCTCTGGTTGCGGGCGCTTGGCACCCGCGACGGGCTCTGATGGTTGGGGCGTTGTGCCCCGGGCAGTTCACGTTGTCCGCGCAGGTCCGATGCCACAGGGCAGGACCTGTCCCGCGCCGAGGCGGCAGGTCCAGATGGCGGAGAGGGTGGGATTCGAACCCACGTGCCCCTTGCGGGACAACACGCTCTCCAGGCGTGCACCTTCGTCCGCTCGGTCACCTCTCCGCCTGCCACCGGTACCGGGCCGGTGCGGAGAACGCCCGTGTTCGGAGCCGCCGCCCACGATAGGGACCGGTACGGCGGTTTCGATACGGACGTGGATGTGCAGATGGCGGAGAGGGTGGGATTCGAACCCACGACTGGGGGTCGCCCAGTACACGATTTCGAGTCGTGCGCGATCAACCGGACTCTGCCACCTCTCCACCTGTTTCAAGGTACATGCGGCCGGAACACACGAAGGCCGCGACCCAAGCCCTCCCGATGGACCGCGCCGGGCGGGATGGCCGTCGGCCTGGACTTCTGGCGGCCCCGGGCCGATTCGAACGGCCGACCTTCGACTTAGGAGGTCGCTGCTCTATCCTGCTGAGCTACGGGGCCGGGGGTAGAGGCAAAGAAGCTATGCGACGCTGGCCTCGGGCACGGCAGCCGCATAGCCCACAGTTGACGTGTTTGGCGCGCCGGCCGCGATTTGAACGCGGGACCTTCGGCTCCGCAGGCCGACGCTCTATCCGCTGAGCTACCGGCGCGCATTTGTCTGAGCGGGTCACGCCTCCGGGGGCCTGGAGAGACCCTCTGGGAGCGAGTGTGGTACGCCCGCCGCGATTTGAACGCGGGGCCTTCGGCTCCGGAGGCCGACGCTCTATCCAGCTGAGCTACGGGCGCACTGTGCCGCTTGCGGACCCGCCATCTGCCCCGCGACTGCGCCCGGAGACGGCCCTGCAGCGGGGGCGGTGGCAATGGCGGAGAGGGCGGGATTCGAACCCGCGACAGAGCTTTCACCCTGTAATCGCTTAGCAGGCGATCGCCTTCAACCTACTCGGCCACCTCTCCGCGGTCTTCTAAGATACCACAATCCGACCTGGGGTGCAAGCACAAAATGGACGCTGCTTGAGGTCCGCGATCCCGTCAGGGCTAGTGGTTCTGCGGTTGATGTCACCCCGAGACTCCGGCCGCAGAGCCCACACTCGCCGAGAGTGTCGTTCCGAGGGCGCGCGCTCCCGGCAAGCGCAGTTCGAGGAATCCCCGGCAAATGGCGAGATCCTCCAGTATCTCGCTGCGCGCGGTCGGCGCTCAGGACGACATCTTCACGACGCAACCGGCGGCTCGGAAGGACCGCTCGAGACCAGGTGACTTTGGGCGCGTAGGACGAATCGTCACCGGACCCGGTAGGGTCGTGACCGGAGCCCTGCCGGACGTCTCGGCCCGCTGAGTCCCGTGCGCCGAGGCATGGCGCCGCCCGCCGGGGAAGGAACCTTCGCCCACCGCGGAGCATTGAGAGGACAAATGGCCTACATACCCTCCGAAGAGCCGTACCTGCACCCGTACTCCTGCGTGCCGGCTCCCCCGCGGATCAGCGGGACCGCCATGCCACACGGGGTGTTCCTCTCCACCGGCACGGCATCCACGGCCTCGGCTCTGAGCCTCATCGTGACGGGCCTTTGCATCGTCACACTGGGGGCCTTCTCCCTTGTACCCACCTATATGGTGGCGTGGACGATCGAGCAGCTCATCCACGTCCCGCTGGCAGCCGTCGTGTTGCAGATCGGGGGCCCTGCCGACCCCGCCACCGGAGCCCTCGCCCACATGGGTGTGAACGTGCTGAGCTTCTTCATGTTCCTTGTGGTCTTGCGGGCAAGCCCACTGGCGGGTTACCATGCCGCCGAGCATATGACCGTCCATGCCATCGAGCACTTCGGGGTCCAGGGCTGGCAGGAGCACGTGGAGGCCATGCCCCGGGCGCACCTGCGCTGTGGCAGCAACCTGCTGTCCGGGATCCTGCCGGCCTTGCTGCTGGGCGCGCCCCTGCTGGCGGTGGCGCCGCCGGTGGCTCTGTTGGTGGCGGTGGGGGGCTGGTACACCCGGCACCGCCTGGGGTTCTTCCTGCAGAGCTACTTCACCACTAAGCCCCCCAGCCGACGACAGACAGAGGCCGGCATCGCCGCGGGCGAGGCGGTGTTGCGCCGGTGGCTCGCCGACCCGGCGCCGGCGGTGAGCAGAGCCAGAGCCCTGTGGCTCCGCGGCATGCCCCAGATGGTGATGGGCGTGGCGGCGGCGGTGTGGATCCTCGAGCCCCTGGCGCAAAGGCTCCATCTGTGGCTGGACTGGTAGGCCGCGCGCCGGTCGTCGTCGTGCTCTGTTCCCACGCATGGACGCTCGAGTGGGGTGTGGATCGGGTACCGGTCCGCGATCCTGCTCGTCGCGGATACGGCGCATGCCGGAGGGCCGCCCCTGCCGTGGGCAAAGATGGGCGGCCGCAGTCGACGTGGCCCATCGTCACACCGGCCCGGTATCACCCCGTTGCCCCAACTCATCGCGGATAGAGGTTTGACCCAGATGGTACGTAGCCAGGTGCAGGACCTGCTCAGTCGCGCCATCGCCGCCGCCGTCACGGCGGGCGAGATTCCCGATCAGCCGGCGGATATCATCGTCGGCCCCCCCAAGAACCCCGATCACGGCGATCTGACCACCAATGTGGCCATGCTCATCGCCTCGAAAGCCAAGGTCAGGCCGCGCGATGTGGCCCAGAGTGTGATCGCCCGTCTTCCGCAGAACGACCTGATCCGGGGCGCCGAGATCGCCGGGCCCGGGTTCATCAACCTCCGCCTCGCCGACACCTGGCTGCAGTCGGTGATCGTCACCTGCTGCGAGCAGGACGAGGCCTTCGGGCGCGGCAGTCAGGGTGGCGGCAAGCGGGTTCAGGTGGAGTTTGTCAGTGCCAACCCCGTCGGGCCGATCCATATCGGCAATGCCCGCGGGGGACCCTTCGGTGATGCGCTGGCCTCCTTGCTGGACGCCACCGGGCATGAGGTGGAGCGCGAATACTACGTGAACGACGGCCCGGACAACACCCAGCTCAAGCTCTTCGGCGCCTCGGTGCAGGCCCGCTACCGCACCGCCGCCGGAGAGCCCACCGACCTTCCCGAAGGCGGCTATCAGGGGGCCTACGTGCTCGACCTCGCCAACGGCCTGCTGCAGGCCCACGGCGACAAGCATCTCGCCATCCCCATGGACGATGAGGGCGCCCTGGCTTTCGCCCGCCTGGTGGAAGACACCATGATCGACTGTCTGAGGGAGGACTGCGCCTCCATCGGCATCCGGTTCGATGTATGGTTCCGCGAGCAAACCCTGTTTGAAGATGATTCCGTGGCCACGGAGGTGCGCAGGCTCGTGGACGCCGGGCAGGCCTACGAGGCCGACGGCGCCATCTGGCTCAAGGCCAAGGCGTTTGGCGATGAGGAGGACCGCGTCCTTTGCCGCAGCAATGGGGCCTATACGTACATCGCTTCGGACCTGGCCTACGCCGCCAGCAAGTTCGACCGCGGTTTTGAGCACCTCATCTACGTCTGGGGCCCGGACCACGCGGGCTACGCGCCACGGCTGAAGGCCGCCATCGCCGCCCTGGGCCGAGGAACCTGCGAGATCATCATCTACCAGCATGTGAGGTTCCTGGAGGACGGCCAGCCGCTGGGCCTGTCCAAGCGCAAGGGCGCCATCGTCTCGGTGCGCGACCTGGCCAATGAGATCGGCCGCGATGCAACGCGGTTCTTCTTCCTGATGCGCAGTGTCGATGCCCATCTGGACTTTGACCTCGACCTCGCCCGCAAGCAGAGCGCCGAGAACCCCGTGTACTACGTGCAGTACGCCCATGCACGCATCTGCAGCATCCTGCGCGAGGGCAAGGACAGGGGTATCAGCCTGGAAGCTTCCGAGAGCGCTGACCTGTCCTTGCTCAAAGACCCCGACGAGCAGGCCCTGATGCGCAAGATCGGCGAGTACCCCCACGAAGTGGGCGAGGCCGCCCAGTTGCGCGCTCCTCACCGCCTCACCTACTTCGCCCGCGAGCTGGCACAGACGTTCCACCAGTTCTACGGCACCTGCCGTGTGCTGGACCCCGACGCCCCGGAGATGTCGAAGGCCCGGCTGAAGCTGGCACATGCTACGAGAATCGTGCTGCGTAACATCCTGCACCTGCTCGGTCTCGAGGCCCCCGAGAGGATGTAGGGGTGGGAGAACGGACGAGAACGGACGAGAACGGACGAGAACGGCGAACGTCTCACCACGGAGACACGGAGAGCACGGAGTTCCACGGAGAACGGCAAAGGCGAGAGG